>CAVKKE010000016.1:0-27276 GCA_963656875.1 Barnesiella intestinihominis
ACTCACCCTACATGGGGCGCTTTTTATTCATGTCTACTAATTTGGGGGCTGTTCACTTTGCTATGTGATGATATTCTTTAGTTTTCGGGTGCGCCTTCCACAAATTCCACTCTCTCGAAGCCGGACAGGTTCAGAAGAACCGAACGGCTGGAATCTGCGACATTATCAATCAGCGGCGTACCGTCGTCATTCAAGAACTGATAGTTCCGAAGCAGAACAATCGGCTCTCGCCTGTAATTTTCCATTGCCGCAACCTGACCGTAGTAGCTTCGGCCAGAATCAGGCAACCAGATACGCAACCACTGATCCTGCCCGATGACATCATCCCAGATGTTGGAGTTCACAGTTCTGTTGATGCCAAGCTTCTCGAATACGTCTGTTGCCAGCTTCCCTACGACCAGCTTGGCCGAGCCAAAGCCAGTAACGATACCGAGCAGGATGATGCCAATCAAATAAAGGCTTTCGTTCTTCCACGGGATTTTAGATGCCACTGCATCATACAGCGTTTTCAGAACGAAGCTGATAATAACGCTGTTGAGCAGCAAACCCGAAGTCTTATCGGTCGTATCCTCGTCCTTAAACAGCATATACCGATATACGGCTAAAAATAAGTATCCCGGCACTACATACGTCAGAAATGCCGGAATGTTTGAAGCAAGTTCAAGAACCCAACTCATTTATTTATCACCTTTCTTCCGGGTATCCTGCGCAGGAGGCGGCGGAGCTGGCGGAGTAGGCAATTTCTTTATGATTGGCTTTCTCTTGGGAGGCAGCTTTGAATCATACCTCATTTCTTTTGCCATACCGACAAATCCTCCTTACCTGATTCCGGTCAATCCTCGTCATCCTCGTCGTCATCGTCATCAGCAATGATTTTCGGGTCGAGGCTTTCATAGTATTCGATAAGCTCCTTCACCGTAGCGTCGGGATGCTCTTTGGCAAACTCCAACATCTCCGGTTCAAGGCCATCCTGCCCGGGGCCGTTGACGATATACAGAAGATCAGCAATGTCTTCATGGTTATTTCGACTATAAACATCATCGCTGAAACGGTCAACCATCAACTGAACAAACTCTGTTCTCTGCTCATCCATACTACTTTTTCCTCTTCTTCGCATTATCTGTGATTTTCTTCCGGCTATTTACCGACAATCCGCCAAAATCATCCGCTTGCGCACGATAAATATGATTAGCATCATAATCGGTCTTTGTGCCGTCCGATGCCTTCAGACCGGGATAGTT
Source organism: Barnesiella intestinihominis (assembly GCA_963656875.1). Classification (GTDB taxonomy): domain Bacteria; phylum Bacillota; class Clostridia; order Oscillospirales; family Ruminococcaceae; genus Faecalibacterium. Next base: position 1,242 of record CAVKKE010000016.1, read on the forward strand.
CGTCATATAGATGCCACAGACCTGTGCATACTTCTTAGGGCTCATTTTGACCTTAGCGGCCTTTCGCTGCTTGGAAGGAGCATACTTCGTTTTCTGCTTCATCCGGGCATCTCGGGCCTTCAGAATCCTTGCCACACTCGCCGGGACATCTTCTGTGCTTATTTTACCAGATTCTTTTGGCTTTGTCACCGTTGATTTTTCGCCACTTCCCGACGAACCGCCGGTACTGGAAAATCTGCCGTTTTCATCCCGGTTATGCTTGCTCTCGTCAAAATCATCCAGCGTCAGGCCCAGCTGGTCGAGGTACATCTCAACGCTTCTGCGGAAGGGGTCAAACACAAGGCCGCCGGGCACATCCTGATTGAGAATCTGCTCTGCGGTGAACAGCGAAGCACTGAACATCTCCACCTGATCGCACCGGGGCTGACCGCTAAAATCGTTCACCCGGTAGATTTGGACCTGAAGCACTTCGTCAGGCTTTCCCGCACAGTTGCCGAGGTATGTAATATCCCCCACTGTGATGTTGAACTCTTCGGCGGCTTCCCGGCGGAACGCTGTACTTGGAGTTTCGCCCGGCTCGATGTGCCCTCCGGGGCCGCACCAGCCTTGGCCGTCCGAACGAAGGCCGCAGAGGATTTTGTCCCCAATCAGCACAAACCCGGCCACATACCCACAGTCATTCTCGTCCGTGACGAGGGGATTCTGCGGGGTGTTGCCGGGAACGGTCTGCACCTGATTGATGTTGCCAAGGCCCCAGTCCTGCTCCACATCTTCTGCCGTGAGGATGTTCTCAGGGTCGAACTGCTCATCCTTCGCCAGCGAGCGGCGAACCTCCGGGGTCTCAAGAATACCCGCTGTGACGTAAGCGGCTGCGGTCTGTGCCCGTGCAAGCTGTGCTGCTGCTACGGTCTGGTCCTGCGCAGCCTTTTCATCATCGGAAAGGCTCCATGCGCTGTTATAGGTGATGGTGTACTCAGGGATTTCGTCGATTTCCCGGTTCCACACCATTCCCCTCAGAACCAGTTCCACGAGCGTCCGGGTGTTGTCCCGAAGGTCGCCAGACTGGATATTTCCGACGGCTTCCTTGTAGTTCTCAAGGTCGCCCTCGCCGGTTGCGTTTTCACCCGCCGGGGAGCGTCCGAAAAGCCTCGTCTGCGGGATATGGCTCACAGCGGACAACATTGCGCAGGCATTGTCCAGAATGTCCTTTACGCCGGCAACGGACAGGGATTGGATTCCCACATCCTCGCCGTCGGCATCAATGAACACCATGTTCAGCAGGTTCCGGGCCAAATCGAGCATTTCCATGCGGCGGAGAACAGCTTCTTCACCTTCTACCGTGGAAAGCACATTGGCGAGGTTCTTCATCTTATAGGTTGCCAGAGACAGCCGCTCCAGCAGACGAATGGAATAGCCGGGGCCGATGCTGGCATTTCGCAATTCCTCACGAATCCGCATATACTCCGGGATGCCCCACGTCCGGTAGAGGTTTGCCATGCTGGAACTCTCGGGGATATCCGAGTTATGGAAAACAAGGCACCGAGACGAGTGTACAACATAATTGCCATACACGCTGTTCACCTGATAGTACTCAGGGACGCCGGTGCCGCCCTTGCGGTAGTCCTCGTCAGCAGGGTTGTTATCGTAGCCGTTGACCCACAGCGGATACATCTGATCTCGGCCGTACACCAGAAGTTCTTCAACCCCATGCACATCCCGCCAGTTAAGCGGTTCCTGCAGGAGCCGACCATCATCAACCAGCATAACGACAGCGGACCCACCAAACAGGCGGGCCCACTTCAATGCTTTTGCCAGATTGCTCTGGTAATGGATGGTCTGCAGGTGGTCTTCCAGCTTCTTCTGCAAGTCCTTATCCTTGATGCCAAGGTCAATGCCGTTCTTGGTGGCATCATCCGCCGGGGCATCAATGATGGTGCTGAACAAGCCGTTGCTGTCGTACAGGTCAGCGAGTTCCGTGTCACTCACCGCTTCACCGGAAGCCCAGCGATAATATTCGGCGCTATCGTGCTGGGTGCCGTACTTGTTCAGCACGTTGTAATAGCCGTCAAGTCTCAGCTGGGCTTTGATTTTGCCGGTTTTTACTTTCTTCACCTTATCTCCTTTCCGGTTATGCTATCAGGGTGCGGATATCGAAGACACCGCCCTCATACAGAGCAAGGGCCACGGCATCAGCCCTGTCCGGGCTGGTTAATCCACGCTTTTTCATAACCTCTTTGCTTTCGAGCTTCAGCTTTGCGGGTGCGCCGCTGAAGATGTATTTTCGAGTAGTCAGCTGGCCAATCAGAGTAGAATCGTCTGGCAGGTGCAGGGTTCCCGCAGTTGCCATATCCCTCAGAACGGCCCACATCCACGTTGCGATATCCGCATACCGCCCGGCGGCTTCCTTATCAGGCACAGCACTGGAAAAGTTCACCGGAACGACCATAAGCCGGTTCAGCTTTTGACGAACCTTCTCCCGGTTGAGGATATCCGTCACGCCGCCGCCCACACCCGTGTCGTCGATGATGGCATAGATCATGCCCCTGTACTGCGGGTATTGCTCCCGCAGGGCCTTGTACTTTGCAATGATATCGTCCGCCGTGGCATACAGGTCTTGGCCGTGGCGGGTCAGGAGCTTTTGGATATCTCCGTCGATGTTTACCGCAATCGCCGTGTCATCGTTGCCGAATCGGGCCACGTCGCATCCAATAGAGATTCGGGCCGGGGTGCCGTGCGGAAGCGGCTCTGTATTGACCGCTTTAGTGGCAAGTGCCATCGGAATGAAAACATCATCTTCATTCTCGGGGAACTCACCGTCCACACGAACCCGGACAACATTGCTGTTCTTCCCGAACTTCCGTTCAAGGTCAGCGATGTTTTGCTTATTGGTACGAGGGCTGTCACGGCTGGACACCTTCATGCAGTAGTAGGACTGGCTGTCAATGGTATGCGAATCATGGAACGTGCCCGTGTTCTGCGTCGGGTTGCCGCACATCAAAAGCCGGTTGTTGTCACCGGACAACGTGCCCTGTATGGCCTCCATGATGGGGTCCGCAACGCCAGATGCCTCGTCCACCACGAAAAGCATATTGTCTTCGTGGAAGCCCTGCATATTCTCCGGCTTCGTTGCGGTACGAGCCACGGCAAACCACCGCTTCTCGTGGCCCTTCATATAAACACGGGTCTTCGTCCATACCAGCATTCCCTGAAGCAGAGGGCTGCGTTCCTGCCATTTGGCGATTTCAGCCCAGAGGACATCGTTCAACTGCTGGCGGGTAGGAGCCGTGCATACCACACGAGGATAAGAGAAGCAGGACAGGAACCACAGCACCAGATTGGCTTCAAATGCCGTCTTGCCAACGCCTTGGCCGGAGCGAATCGTAACCTTGCGGTGCTGTGCAATGGCCGTGGCCGCTTCCTTCTGCCACGGATCAGGGGCAAACCCCGTCACCTCTGCGAAGAATCGGCATGGGTCTCTGCGGTAGAGCGGAACCCGCCGGGCAAAGACTTCACGTCGGTTCGTCATCGTCCTCCACCTCCGCACCATCTGCCGCTTCGACCGCCGCTACCCAGTCATCGACAAGCTCATTTTTGCCGCTGTTGCTCAGGCGGCGCAGGTCTGCAAGCTGCTGGATGACCTTGGACTTTTGCTTCTGCACATCCGTCAATAGCCGTTCCAGCCGCTCCACAACGAGATATCCAGCTTCAACGGTCGTCGAGGTATTCACCTCTGTTCCAGGAAGCCGCTCGCCCTTTGCCACCTTCGCATCCTGACGCTCGATGTACTCCCTTTTGTCCGATTCTTCTTTTTCTTTATCCTCGTCCAGCCGGGTGAAGGCCCTCGACGATTTCGAGGTATGCACCATTTGGACGTGGGTTTTCTTTTCCTCGAAGTGGGCGATTCTCGCCATGAGGAAAGCTTCCCGGGCTGTCAACAGCTGGAGTTCCTGCACCAGAAGGTCTTCGGCATCCACCGCTTTGGTACATTCCTCAATGGCCTTCCGGTTTTCTTCCTGCCAGTTGCCGAACATCACAGCGGACCACCCGCCGTGCTTCAGGGCGTTTTGGTTGCCCGGCGGCGCACCTCCGTGGTTGCCGACAGCATTGACATTCCCCTTCGGCGCACCCCCACGGTTCGGCTTCTTTTCGGGCTGCGCTTCTGGATTCTGCGGAGTGCGTTTTGAAGATGCACCCTTTGGGTGCGCCCGGGTGCGCTTCTTGGGTGCAGATTCTGCATCCTTCCAATACCGCTTCTGCCAAGACTTCACCGTGTTCAGTGAGACCCCCAGCTTCTTTGCGATCTCGGTGCATCCCATACCCTTTTTATATAGGGTGAACGCCTTATCTCGCGTTTCCATCTACATCGCCACCACTATCCTTTTTTATGTTTTGGCCCGGCGGTCAGGCCGGACGATTGTGTTGTCCTACAAAAAATGCGCCGACCCTTTGCAGAGCCGACGCCGCGCCCCTCTCTTACACAATCCTTGCAAGAGCGGTTTTAGAAATCATCATATTGCCAGTTTCGACAGCCAGAAATGTGCCAACGAACAAGCCCGCCGCCGTCAACCAGAACGGCGCACCCGCCATCAGATACAGTTCCAGCCCAATGAAAAGGGCCACACTCAGGGAGAGAACGACCGCTTTCCACAGATTCCCCAGACTTCTCCACGGCCCCCAGACCACCAATGCGTATGCGGTTCCTTCAGCCATCAGGCCAAAGGCCACATCGACCGGACCGAAGGGGCTCATTGCATTGGCAATTGCGATGCCGAGCAGCACCGCCGGGGCGTACCGCTTATCCCTGAACGGGAGCGCACAGAGCATATTGGCTACTCGGAACTGGATTGCACCCCACGACAGGGGGTTCAGTGTCGTCAGGGCAACGTACAGAGCCGCCACGACCGCCGTCTGGCAAAGGGTTTTGGTATTTTTCATTGTTTCCCGCCCCCTTTATACCGTAACGACCACGTTGCCGTGAACTGCATCATTCACTGCCGATTCGACTGTGACCTTGCGGGGATGCACGTCCTCAACGATTTTCTGCTTCAGCTTATAGGCCGCTTCCTCAATGACGAGGCTTTCACCTTCCAAGCTCTCCCGAATGAACTTGTCGATTTCACAGTAGTCCGGGATCATCCCGTTCGGTGCGTCCTCCGGTTCAATGATGACGGTGAACTCGTTGGTGTAGTCGGCCTTTCCGATGGGGCAGAAGCACCGGCATTTCTGCCGGTAAACGATTCTCTGTACGGAAAAGCTGTTCTTGAACTTAGGCATTGATGCTCTCTCCTTTCGGCTTCTGAACGATGAACAGTAGCTCCTTTGCTTCACGGGGGAACGGGATAGCCATAAACGCCGTGAGGAAAGCCGCCGGCACATAGGATTTCATTCTGGTGTAGAAATCCCGCAGAGCCGGTTCCTGCTTGGCGTAGAACTCATCCATTTCCCGGACACTGCTCACCAAGCCAACTTCCTGCACGATGCTGAACCCGATTTCGGCCAGCTTCGCCTTCAGTTCATCATGCCCCCACTCATAGACATGGGCCCGGTACTGGGTGTTATAGCCGTTTCCCGGGGTGTTCGGGCAGGAGAGGAACATCTTTGCACCCGGTTTCATTACCTTGTAGCACTCCACAAGGCTCTTTGCGCCATCGTCCGGGTGCATATGTTCGATGGCAGAGGTGTAAATCACGAAATCCGCAAAATCCACCGGGATGACCTTGGACATCTCAGCAACGTTGCCGAGCTTCCAGCCAACCTTGAACGGATAATAGGATGCAAGGTCTTTAGGGTGTAGGTTCTTTGCGGTTGCACCCCGCATGGCCTCCTTGATGTTTGCTTTGCTGATGTCCACGCCGGTGTAGGATGCGATATCCTTTGCGTAGTAGCGCAGAAGTGGAAGCATCAGAGAGCGGCCACAGCAGACATCCAGCACATTCATGCCCTTCTTGGCCATGTGTGCGGCCGCAAGGTGCTGGATGTAGTTCATCACGTCCAGATTGGTGAAGAAGCCATCTCTGAACTGCATATAAAAATTCCGCATCTGGTAGGTGGTGCAGAGAACCTTCTCTCTGTCCATACCGTCCTCGATGCGGTACACGATGTCTTTATTCACGCCATTTTCCTTTCGTATCAAGGTATTTCTGATATTTGAGCCATTCCTTCAGAGAATACTCCCTGCGGATACGGTAGTCTATGCCGATCATCCCCTTGGGTGGTCTGACTGCTACCATCTCCGAGCCGTTGAAGTAAGACAGCCCGCCGAAATTGACCTGTGTTGTCCATGTCGTACTGTCCACACTGTAAAACCCGAAGTCCGCTGCATCCTTCTTGGTGTACCCCAAGCCATGGACCCGCACCCCGCAGGCGTTTGCATACTGCACCAGCCGCCGGATATAACCGTACTCGCTGGGTCGGATATGCTTGATTGCGAAGCCGCCGATGCCGATGTAGGGATATACCCTGCACAGCCGCTTGAACTCGTCCAAGCCCCGGGTTCTGTGCCAGACGGGGATGCTCTGCTTCCCTGTCTCAGCTTCCAGCCGGGCCCTCATGCGCCTTACAGCGTCATAGCCGATGATTGCATCCACATCCAGCTCGAAGAAGTTTTCGATGCCGTGCTGGTTGATGAAGTCAATGTATCGGCTGAGATACCCGTCCCAGTCTATCGGCTTTGAGGAAGCCTCGATTCCGTGCATAAAGGTGAACGCCCCACTGTCCAGCAGGAACATCTTCCACCTTGACATTTCCTCGATCTGCCACGGCTTGATGTAGTAGAAGCTCTCCAGAACGTATTCCGGCCGGTTTGCCCTCACGATCTTCTCTGACGGGAATGTTCCTGCCAGACAAAGCCTCATGTCTCAAACCATTCTCCGCAGTGCGGGCACTGGATAAGCTTAGAGCCTCCCTGCTGCGTCACGGCAGGTTGATAGGGTGCAGGCTGTCCAGATTGCTGAGGTTCAGCTTCAGGGCTTGTGTCGGTCGCTTGGGGCGGCTGTTGAACAGGCTCCGTGAAAAATTCCTCGAAATCGGAATCATCCATATCCCGAAGCAACCCGTCCAGCTCAACGTCATTGAACCCGGTGCTGCTGAGATCTACGTCCAGAGCTTTCAGTGCGTCCATTTCGGCCCGAAGCACATCATCGTTCCACGAAGATGCCTCCGAAACCTTGTTGTCTGCAATGCGGTAGGCCCGAATCTGAGCGTCCGTCAGGTCATCGACAAGGATGCAGGGCACTTTATCCATTCCGAGCCGTTTTGCGGCTTCGTATCGGGTGTGTCCTGCGATGATGGTGCCTTTCCGGTCAATCAGAATAGGAACTCTGAAACCAAAGTTCTTTATGCTCTGGGCTACCGGCTCAATAGCCGCCTCATTGTTCCGGGGATTATTCTCATACGGATGGATCTGCGAAATATCCTGATACTGTACTTGTTGATTCATTGTTCTCCCTTTCCTTCTTTCCCGCTGGCGTTGCGGTTAAAATTCAGGGGAGCGGCGATTTTCAGCCTCCTTTCCGGGTATAAAAATAGCCGCCCGGTAGCGAATCCGGACGGCCATAACCTTTAGCTAGAATTTTACGATATTATTTTACCACTTTTGAAGTGCCTTGTAAATGACATCTTTTTGACATCGCCTCAGAGCGTGTCAAGAGCGTCGATGCCAAACATTAGTGCAGACAGTGTTTCAACCGCAGAATCGTGGTATCTGTAAATTTGACGTTCGGACACGTTTTTCTCAATCGCAAGTTTTGCAACCGTTTTTGGCGTGTCACAAATGTACATCCCGTAGATGATGTCAAACCCCTGTTTTTTTGACATATCGGTACTTTTCTCACAGTAGATTTTATAGAGGTCCAGCATCGCGTCGATGTGCCGGATGATGATCTTGGTGCGGCGGCAGGAGGTTCGGATGGCCTCAACAACGGCCACATTGTCCCGCTGGAGCATCATATCCAGCAGTTCCAACGCCGTTTCCTCCTTCTTCCCGTCATGCGCCCCTGTTTCATCCGTGTACACGGCCCCGGTGCAGTGCTTCTTGAACGCCCGATAGTTCTTGAGCAGGAGCTTGGTATTGCGCAGGCGGCGATCACACCGGCCTGCAGCATTACGCTTCTGCTCTGCCACGACTTCTTTTGCGCTCTGTCGAGCGGTTTCCCTGATAATTGCCTGAAAGTCTGCCGGAATATCCATTGCGCATTCTCCCTTCTATCGTTGCCAAAATCTCTAAATTCAGGTATAATAGACTTGTCATTTTTCGGGGGCTGCGCAAGCGGCCTTCTTTTTTTGTTTAGATAGCCTTCATCCGGCGGGAAATCTCATTTTGGCTCAGGACGGCCAGCGGAACCCTCTTAACGCCCCGCTCTGCCGCCATGTTCGATGCGACCTGCGAAATAGCGGCGATATTCTCATACCGTTCCGCCTCGGTCTTCTGGCCGTAGGTGGGCGCATCATGGGAGTGGTCGAGAACCGTCAGTTCCTCCTGCAGTGCAGCTTCAACGCACCGCTTCAGGTTGTTCAAGGCCCAATCCTCGCCGCCTTCGACCACCCAGCCAAGGTACTGCTCGTAGTTATTCATAGCTTCCTGCTTCAGGCGGGACAGCCGCTTCTCACCAAAGCCGAAGGTCAGATGCACCGTTGAAGCCATGACGAGCCATGCGATTTCTGCTCCATCACATTCTGCCATATACAGCTGTTCTTCCTTACGGTTGCGGGGTGCTTTCAGCTTCGGGAGCCGCACCTCAAAATCACAGATGCCTTCCAGATCTGCCTTCATTGCATCCGTGGCCGTCTTCCGGTTGCCGAAGAATACGGCTCCTTTATACCGGGCCTGAAAAGCCTCCATCTTATTGCAGGCCTTCTCCAACCTGCTGGCACCGATGCCTTCCTCTTGGTTCATAGCCACCACCAAGCACCAGCAGAACAGCTGTGCCGCCTTATCCCGGGCATCGAATCTACCCTGACGAATGCTCTTATTTTTCATTACGCCGCCACCTCCATTTTCTGCAGCCGATCAAGCGTCCAAAGAATTTTCTGGTGCTGCTGCACACCCACCGGTCTTTACACCAGAAGCAGTGCCCGTTGCACCAGTATGCGAAATGTGCCCTCATGCTCCCTCCTGTTCCATCACGAACCACCTCTGCGCACCACTTTCTTGCCATTCCCGGCGAACTTGTCCGGGCGTTCATGTCGTTTCCTTCATAGGGAACGTGGGTAGAAATATCACATACATTGCCGTTCCTCCACATAGAACCAACTCTGCGGCGGGCGGGTGATATCCACAGGCCGCATACCAAACCTCGTCTTTTGCAGACCCGTGAAGTCCTGCAGGTCGAGTGGTCGGTCATAAATCTTCAGGTCGGAAATGTGCCAACCCCAGCCGGGGTGTACCCCGAGATATTGGGAAAGCTGCTCATCGGTCAGGCACGTCGTCAGCTCGTCACGTTCGCCATTGTAAATCGGCAAATCCAGCTTCGGGCCGGTAAAATTGAAACCCACGCAGTCTCTATCGACCTTGTAAATCTCGTCGCAGACAAACTCACCGATGACTTTTCGGTCCATTTTCCGCAAGCCCATTGGCGAGCGCATCAGCCAGCCGCTGTTACCGGAGCAGTAGATGTACACCTTGAACGGAGTTTCGAGCTTCGGGCAGTTCTTGCGCACCTCGACATTTTTCATCCCGGCCCAAATCAGCTTGCACCAGTTTGGGCGGATGCTCAAAAGCACAGCTTTGCTCATTTTCTCACTCCTTTCCTCCTGCTCCCGGATTGTGCTTGCAGGTGCCCGCTTTATCATCCCAATTACACTTGCTGCGGTTCTTTCCTTCATGGTGAAGGCACTCGTCGCAGAGCATCAGGACATTGCCACAGTACGGGCAAAAAGCCTTGTAACCGTCAGCATGGATATCCCACCTCATCGTGACCTCATGGTCGCAGTTGGGGCACCATTCTGTAACTTCGTTATTGTTCATTGCTTCTCCTTTCTTTTTGCCCCTTCACCTTCAAAGTAAAATACGATTGGCTTTTCATTCTCAATAACAGTTCCGTATGCCACGCCAATTTTGTAGATATAATCCTCACGCAATTTGCGTGGAATCTCAGCAATATACTTGCGGAAGGTTTCAAGAGAGTGTGCCCGCTTATAATGGTTGCACATCCTGCAGGCCGGCATGAGGTTGGAAAGGTTATTGGCCGCTGGGTCACCAGCTTCCCATGATCTCAGCGGCTGGAAGTGGTCAACCTGCATCGTTTTGTAGTCAATAGGTCTTCCGCAGTAAGCACATCGGCCACCATACTTCCGGTATACTGCCTCACGGGTTTTCTTGTTGATTGCCATTCTGTGCAACCTCCTTCGGCGGCAGGGGCATCCAGCCAACGACCGGGTCATCGACCTTGTAATCTGGCACATCATCCGGGCAATAGTGACGATTTTCCCACCACCCTTTTGGGATTCGGTATTCGTCGTTTTCTTCGTCGTATATGCCGTAGTCCTCAAGATCCTCGAAGTCCCAGCGGCTTTCATGCTGCAAAACCGTCCCATCCTCATAGAAGGCCGTTGTGATACAGTATCCAGTGCCATAACTGCACAAAACCAGTACTTCAGTTTCGACCTTCGGCGGGTCGGTTTCCGGGTTCCGCCATGCCGGGAACGGCTTTTCGGGCGGAATCTCTCCAATCAGCGACAGAACGTTTTCCACCGCCTGAATCTCGTTGTTCCAAGCCTCCGATCTGAGGAACTCGCACTGTTTCCTAGCTTTATAGGTCGCAAGCAAATCGTGAATCTCATCGTAGAGAGTAACAGCATTTATCAAGTATTTTTCTTTCATGGTATCTCGTTCACCTCCAGCACTTCCACCTTCGGGTATTCCGTGTAGTGGTCTTTTGCCATCGCAACCGCCCGCGCCCTTGCTCTGGTCTCATTCGGGTCATCCACAATGTAAGTGAGCCGGGCAGATGCGTGCTTATTTGATGCAATCAGCACCACTTCGTACCGCACAGCCTCAGCCTCCCAGCAGCTTGCTACCAAGGATGGAAGCCATTCCCTGCACATAGGCTGCTTTCGGCAGATTCTCCTGCCCTGACTGCGCCAGAATCTCCCTCATGCTAAATTCATTGCCGTTGCGGTCAACAGCCCGCATCCGTGTGCTGCCACGATTGACCGGCACGGTCTTGGCATCCCGGGGATGGATGCCGAACGGAAGCTGGAAGCCCTTCTCGAACACCCAGAGGTGGTAGCAGTCGCAGACATCCACCAGCCGGTCCTGCGTCGGGAACACCTCGATTGCCAGACGCTTCTCACCGAACAGTTCATCCTTAATCTGCATCTTGACGGCCCACGGAATATCCCCGCTGCCGTCACTCTGGCCGACACCCTCTGCCGCTGTAATCGTGACGTGTTCAACCTTGCCCCATTCCGTGCGGAGCAGGCGGGACATAACGCTGTAATGTGCATCGTCGCTGATCCACGCCCGGTCCATCTCCCGCATCCAGCCGTGATAGGGCATCCCCAGTTCTTCCACCGCCTGCTTCGGGGTGATCGTCTCAATCCACTTCATCTCGCATCGTCCTTTCCTTTAATAAGCTTCACCATGTTCGGGGTGTCGGTCAGGTTTCCGACTACCTTCCCGCTCTGGATGTATCCGAAACCATTGGGCCGCTCTATGCCATCTGCATACTCGGCATAAAATCCGAGGTGCTTATACCCAAATTCATAGTACTCGCCATACCGCACCACGAAAATTGCAGCCTCCGGGTACTCTGTTTCAATGATGTCGTTCTCAAAAACAGGCACGCCATTGATATCTTCCTGTCCGGTACTGATTCCGACCGTTTCGGGATTCACCAGATGCGCATAGGGTTTCTCGTCTGCCGAGCTGATGTACCAACCCTCTCCCGGGCGGCTTTCTCTTACGCCGGGAGAACGGAGCAGATACCCTTCATGCCATGCACCGTCCGCAGATTTGCCGCGGTAAATTCTTCCTCTCATGCGCCCCTCCTGATCTTCACCGGCAGGACAATTGCCTTATATGCTTCCTCCCGGCCCACTTCCGTGAACTTTGCAGGGGAAATCTCCCCATTCAGCTGGATATGTACCTTGTCGCTTTCCATCGACTTCAGCGTTTCGCACAGGTAATCGACATTGAAACCCATGCACAGCGGGTCCGGCACATCCCCTTCCAGAGCGAACTGTTCCGTCATCTGCGCAACCGTGCTGCGCATGGAGGCCCGTCCATATCCATCCGGTTCAAAGTTCATCATCAAAATGGACTTTTCCTTCGCATCCGTGGATTTTGCCAGCTTCATGCGGTTCAGAACACCCAGCAGCTCCCTGCGGTCAACCTGACAGGAGATTCCTTTGTACTCTCCCGAGATGATTTTCGTATACTCCAGAAAAGGCTCTGCGATCAGACGGGTCGTCACGATGAACTTTTCATCATGGATGACCGCCTTGAACCGATCACGGATAATCTCTACATCCCCATCAAGCTCCAGCGTGTCGATTGCCTTTGCCGTCGCCGCCGGCAGAACAAAGCGGAAATCTCCATCTGCCTGACAGGGAATCCGGGAAACAGCCAGCCGGTAGCCGTCCAGAGCGCAGATTTCCATGGTATCTTCCCCCTGCCGGGAAATGCACAGGCCCTTGTGTGCCGGTTTGCGGTCATCCTTGGAAGCCGCATAGAGAACCTTCGAGATGGCCCAGCTTAAATCCTGCGCCTTAACGATGCAGTGCTTTGCATCATTGCCGGGGCCGGGCATTTCCGGGTAATCGCTGGCCGGAATCGTACTCAGCTTGGCTCTGGCCGGGCCGGACTTGATATGCAGGAGCTTGTCCTCGATGTTGATCTCGACGGTCGGGGCCACGGTACTGCCGATGAACTCGACCCCGCGAGGCGGAACCACAACCTCCGTATCAATGGATTCCGAAAGCCCTGCCTTGACGCTCAGTTCCAGATTTGTTGCGATTGCGTCCGACCCGCTCAGAAGGATTCCTTCGTTTCCAGAAGAACGGACCTCCGGCACCGCCGCACGAAGCTTAGAAAAGATTGTGCCAATTTCCTTTCTCTCAAACTTCATCATGTTCCCCTTTCTTCAGCTGTGCGCTGAATTTCTCGTAGCACTCCGGGCACATATAAGCGATGCGCTCCGGGTTATCTCCACGCTTTCTGCGAAGAAGCAGAGCGTACATTTCCTTCATGGGCCTGTACTTCCCGCAGACGGTGCAGTATTCCCACAGGCGTTTTTTCTGCATCTCTGTCGGTTCTTCATTCAGGAGTGCCGCAGGCTTTTCCCTGCGCATCTTATCTGCTCCAACGATTTTCTCCATGCTTTTGCACATGAAAACAGGCGTTTTGGTGGCATCTGCGGCCGCAAGGATATCTTCTATCCAGTCAGCCTGCGGGACCACCTTTCCTCTGTCCCTGCCGGTCTCAGCCCCGATTACGATCCACTCCATCTGCGATGCCAGCGCAATCAGCTGGTCCTGACATCCTGCGAAGCTTTCCAAAATAGGCTCCACAGTGATGAAGGTCTTATAGCCCTTGCCGAGGAACATCATATCGTCGGGGCTGGTTACGGTCGTTCCGTACCAGAACGATTCATCTCGTGGAAGCTCTCCCGTAGCCGCCATCTGCCGAAGCCGGGCGGGGCATTTCGTGATGAAGATGTATTGATGCTGCGGGGCCTTCCTTGCGGCCTCAAAAACCTGCTGGATCCATTCTGCAGGAACCCACGGGCCAAACAGTTCTCCTTCCAGACAAACCACGATTGAAGAACCGACCTTGAGTTTCTGAGGGAAGTCGAGCCGGTATCGGTGCAGTGTGGGAGCAAAGCCCATCGGGGAGTTCAGGAACCGGCCGTTATCCAGTGCCCACGGCTCGTCCAGCTCAAACAGCTTTCTGCCCACCTCACGAACCCGAGGGTCTGTCATGTTCCTGCGAAAATCGCTGGAAAACCGAAGGATGCTCCGCTTGGTGTAGCAGTACCGGCAGTCATTCAGGCACCCGGTCACCGGATTCCATGCGTAATGCGCAAGCTCACTCTGGGTCTTGTTCATCGGTAAATCCTCCCCGTCTGGTTATCCACGAGAACGATTCGCTCCACAATTTCAAAACCAGCGGCATCCGCCACATAACGCAGGACGTGGACAAGCTCGCTTACACGGGCTTCCTCCCGCTGGATATTGCTCTCAGCCCGAACCCGTGTGGGGTCCGGCGCACCGCTGGGGTTTCTCCCCTTGCGAGTATCAGGCATCGTCAGTCCTCCCTGTCCAGAATCATAAAGTAGCTGTACGGATTTCCCGGCTTTTCAACCAGCCTGCGGCGCACGATTTCGACCCTGTACCCTGCCTTGAGCATCAGCCGTCCGAGGTCGAGCCGTTCATCTTCCGAAAGGCCCTTTGTAGTGCCCTTCGCTTCCGTCAGAATCAATTGAATTTTAGCCGACACGTTTCTCCACCTCCATCAAATCGTGCATCAGTTCGTCTACCAGCAGTCTGCCGGCATGAGAACCAGTCCGAATGATATTTCCGTTTGCCTTGAGTTCTTCAAATTCCCGGTTTCGGATTTCCTGAGAGCGTTTGGCGAAGTCCACCTCGGCACTGTTCATGCGCTGTTGTACGACCTGCTGCCACTCAGCAATAAAGGGCTTTGCGGCTTCCAGATCAGGGTACTGGTCGTTGGAGTAGCTGCGCTTCTGCCTGACCGTGCCGCCCGGTTCCACCTCCAAGGTGTACCACGGCGTATTGGGGTCAGCTTTCTTCCGCATGAAGAAAATGTAGCTTTCCCGGGTCGCAATGCGTTCAAAGTACCTCGTGCCCCGCCGGATGCAATGGTCGAGAAACTGGCTTTCCCGCAGGATATCCTCTGCGCCCTCCGGAACCCGGATGATGTACTCGGCCCCGTCGTACTCATAGATTTTGCGGATTTTCTTGTAGATGTTCCCAATATGGAACTGGTTCTCCAGCTGCTCCGCATCATTCTTGATCGCCGTTTCAGCGTGTCTCAGGGCTTCGATTCTGGCAAGCTTCTTGCGTTCCACCATCAGTTCATCGTGCCGCCGCTTCAGGTCCAGCGGGAAAAGCACCTTTTCGAGCTTCAGGTTCATGCCCGCTTTCCGGGCCATGTCCACATAATCCATCCAGTCGGATGCAACTTGCGGGACGATCTGGCCTTTATACTCCCCAGAGATGCGCCGGGTCTGCTGGCGGAGATATTTCAGGCCACGGGTCATCCCAGCTTCCTGCAAGGTCTTAGACAGCCCCGAAAGGCCTCGGATGCTGTCTGTCATCGCCATATTCTTTTCGGTGATGGCAAGACCGGCCTTTTTCCACTCGACCGTTTCATCCACGTTCCGGAACGTGCGCTTGTTCCCGGACACAAGCACAAGCTCTTGCCGGTTCAGGCCGAACACGCCATAGTAGGTCTTCGAGCTGAGGTTGATGTTCGGGCTGGTGTAGTAGCGGTCACGGTCATATACCTGCGTTGCCACCGCATCGCCCCAGCCAGTCTTAATCAGGCTCTCTGCAATCGGGTATCGACGAATCGCATCCCACTGGCGCACTTCCCACAGAAAGTTCAGCCGGTCATCATACTGGTACATCCATTCCGTTTTCAGCACCTTGCGGAGATCCTTCTTGAACTGCTCGGAAATGGTTGCCAGTTCATACGGCTGGTACGGCCCTGTCGGTGCCAGCAGCATCGAGGACACCGTGGCCTTCTGGCACATGATGTATTTCGGCTGCTCACTGACGCTGTACGCACGTTTCCACTTCTTGACCTGCTTACCATCCGTCCAGAGGATATCCCTTGCGTAGATTCCCAGCTCTGCCCGATGATTTTCAAAGCCAAAACAGACCAGATAGCGGCGGACCCACACACCATTCCCCTGAATCTTACTCCACAGGAACGTTCTGTTGGCCCATGCTCTCTTTGCGGGATAGCGGGTGTTGTAGACCGTCATCTGCTTACCACAGCAGGGGCACGGAACCCAAGCTTTCTGTTTCAGGAGCCGTCCCTCTACGGTACGCTCTCCGCCACAGCTGTCACAGCGGCACTCCTGAACCTTCACCCATTCTTTCTCCCCGCCGGGCCGGGTCACCAGCTTCTTAGTATCCGTCACCCAGAGGAACACGGCATCGTAGCACTCGGCCAAAATCTGCTTTTCAAAGTCCTCCGGCGGCTCCGGCAGGCTTTTCAGGGCTTCCTTGGTTTCCTCGGCCTGACGAGCATTGCGCTGTTCACGCTTTGCCCGATCATGTGCAGAAAGGGCTTTCTCTACAACTCCAATCAGATTCCCCTCCCGAGGTTCATCGAAGTAATTCCGAAGCAGGTCCGCTTCCTTTTTGGTCGCCGCCATTTCGATGCACCAACTCAGGGCACGGCCATTGCCAACATCAATTCGATAGGGAGCAAGCTCGCCTCTGGTGGGGTTCTTTTTGCCCCGAAGCTCCCCGGTCCAGTAATCGCCGCAGAACCGCCAGACAACGAGCGGGGCTTTTGCCCTGTTCCAGACGGCCACGGTCAGGGTCTTGCCCTTGATGTACCGGCCCATGCCCTGCCCCTCGGCAACCGACATACACAGCCCGGCATCCAATTCGGGCCGTTCCGGTTCCGGGGTGTAAAGCTTCAATTCTTCAGCTTTCTTCATGTAACGCCGCCTCCAAACTATCCGCCGTATACTCTTTGCCTGGCAAAACCTTCACCCCGTCAACCGGGTATGCAATGCAGCTTTTCTCCTTCGGGCTCTGAACGATGAAGCAGAGCCAATCCCCCAGTCTCCCGGACAGCCGCTTTCCCTCGCCATACGCCACCCGGAACGGCATCTGGTAGACATCCCGAAATTCCTCTGCCGGGTGGTCGAACACATAGTTTGCGTGCATAAAGAGAAGTTCGTCCTCGTTGAGCCTGCGCAGAGGAACGATTTCGGTGCAGCTGCTTCGGGTGCCGCAGTCGTCCTCGTCAATGTCTCCGCCGGCGGCAATGGCCCAGATTTCATTCTCGCCATCCCACGGATACCAGTTCAGGCAGTCCAGCGGATCAAGGCAATAGTGAAAGCCGGTGCTGGCACACTTCGCCTTGTCGGTCCTGCTGACCTCGCCCGGCTGGTACTGGTAGCTTCCATCTCCGAGCGTTGCGATCAGGCCCGGCTTGAATCCCTTATATCCCAGAATCATCAGCACCAACCCTCCAACGACAGCTGCATGGAATCTTCCTGCTGCTCCTTCTTCTTGGAAGCCTTCTTCTCCGCCTTCGGCTTTTTGGGCTTCTGGTCCTTCTCCTTCTTGGGCGAGGTTTCGGGCTTCTCCTGCGGCTTGGGAGCCGGGGCCTGTTCCGGCTCAATCTCTGCCGGTTTGTTCATTTCTTCCTCGGTCGGGGCTTCCCCGGTCAGCTTGATGTTCATCACGAAGGAAATCTCAGCGTTGGGGAAATAGAACTGGACGGCTTTGCGGTAGGCATCGAGGTCAGATAAAACCTCACCAGCATTGTGAACAACGGCGGCGCAGCACTCGGAAAATGTCCGCTTCGTGTTGCAGACCACCTCTGCGAACCGCGGCTCCTGATCTGCAAAGCTCAGAAGTGCCCGCAGTACATAGCTCTGGACGGTCTGGGCGGAACGACTGCCCGTGAACAGCTTGTCCTCCGCTTCCAGCTTTTCTTTGGCCTTTGCCCGCCAATCGACGAACTCGACCGTATTTGTGGTGTGTGTAGTGGAATCCATAGTGTCCTCCTATTAGAAAAAGCTCAACTGACCGCCTTTCCGCTCCAGAAGGGCCGGTTCCTGCTCCGGCTCTTTGGGCGGCGTGGGGGCGGGTTTTGGCTTTTTCGTATTCTTTGGTTTTGCTGGCTTCTCAAGGGCTTCAGGGGCTTTCCGGCTTGCGGATTCCGGCGTATCGGGCTGTGCCTTCATGGGCCTCGTCAGCACATCCATGTGTGCTGCCAGAATCCGATATTGCCAGACGCTCCTGCGGAGCATCGGCGTGTACCAGATATTCCCGTTGTCGGCCGGAATCAGACCCCGCCGGTCGTAGGAAGTACCGGGGCTGACAAGCGTATCGCCAATCACCACATATCCCGGCATCCCCAGAAGGCTCATTTGCAGGTAGCACATCATGCCAACCAGATAGTCGATATCCTGTGCCACAAAAAGCACCTGCGTCTGGTAATTGATGTCGTTCTTCCTGCAGACGTTCGCAAAGGCCACCAGCAGGGCCCCTGCGCCGCAGGCCGGGTCATTGACCGATATCCAGCCCTTGTCCTTGATTTCCTGCGTCAGCCTCGGGATGTCTGCTGTGATTTGTGACATACAGTAGCAAACGTCATACGGCGTGAAGAACTGGCCCGCTGTGTCGTTGCCAAGCTCCAAGCACATATACAGTTTCCCGAGAAAGTCCTGATCCGGATTTTCTTCCAGAGCCACAACGAACAGGGCAAGGATTTCGGAGAAAAGCTCCATATCGGGTTTGGTGTACTTCTTCGATATCGTCCTGTACCGTGCTTCTCTCTGCTCTACGTGGGAGGCATCTGTCGCATTGGAAATCGCAATGGCACTCAGCGTCACCCAGTCCGACCAGACCTCCCAGCGGGAGTATCCCTTATTAAAAAAGGTATCGAACTTCTTCACCAGTTCCTTTTGGGCCTGTCCTCTGATATGCCGAAGATTGTTTCCCACGGAAATTCCTCCTTAGTCTCCGTGCGGAGCTTCCTCCGCCGATGACTTTTTCAAACGCCGCCTGCTTATGCGTTTCAGGTCGTCGTTCAGACTTCGATTGCTGAGGAAGTCATTTCCGCTTGGTGTTGCCCGGTCAACCCGGGTTCCCTTGTATGTGATATGAGCTTTTTCCCACGCTTCCAGCGTTGTGATGCCCTGATGTTCGGCCTGATCGAGCAGTCGCTTGGCATATCGCCACGGCTGCTTCGCTTGGTGGGCCATCGCTTCTTTGAGTACGGCCACGACCAGTGCATCCTCGACCCCTGCGGCCCGCAGGCTTTGAAACTCTGAAGCCATATAGAGCGTGAGCGTATTGTCGCACCCAGCCCAGACCCAGTAAGTTTCCGGGGTGCCGTCGGGCGGTCCGGTCGAGGTTTTGGCCTGTTCGTCCAAATCAGGGGATTTTTCGTCAGATTCAAAACCCACTGGGTTTTTCTGGGTTTTCTTGGGTTTCGGTGGCCGTCCGCCCTTTGCTCCATTGGCACGGTTGATGGCAGCTTTTCGCCGGTATGCTTCTTTTTCCGCATCCATCTTATTTTTGATTGCGGGCCACGCATACCGCTCATTGCCCTCAAACTGCGGCTCAACGCCCTCTGCCTTATAGTCCATCATCGCCCAGACGATGCGCCCTCGTTCCTCCATGCTGTACGGCTCAAGGAGCAGCCGATAATCGTCAATCCAAAGTTTGACATATTCATTCGCCGCCACGCTTCACCTCCCCTTTCGGCTCTTGATTGAGGTTAAGCACTTTACACAGATGCCGGTCCAGTTTGATTCCGTAGATGTGATACTCGTCAAACAGTGCTTTTTCTCGGCGGTGAGCTTCCTCGTGGTGCGCCCGGCACAGCGCAATTGCATTCAAGCCAACATGAACCACCTTTTCCCGGTCCATTCCCATGCCGATTCTGTCAACATGGTGGACCTCGGCCCTGCGGTTGCAGATCGCACAGCGGCGGTTCTCTAAGCACAGATACAGGTACTTGCCGATGTCATCCGTCTGCGTCAGAAGGCTGTCCTTGGTAGGAACACCCCAGTGGAAACAGAAGGAAATCAGGTATGTAATGAACTCCCGAGCGGTCGTCATATCGCAGTCGGAGAGGGAGAACCACTCCCGCAGGGTGCGGGAGCAGAAATCCCACTGGAGATAAAGCCTCAGTTCCTCCGGCTCATGTCCGGACCACAGGGCGATATCCCGAACGATTGCGAAGATCTTCCGGCGTTGGTCGGCAGAGATGGTGCGCCCATCATCAAGCCGGATTTCAACCCGCCGGGGCCGCTTCTGAGCGAGGAACCGGCTGATGTCAGTATCCGGCTGAAGAATGAGCTTACCCTTCTCCAGCTTCTCGATTTTCGCCGTTACGATCATCGGTTTTCTCCTTGTCAACATGAACGTGCATCGGAATGTACACACTGTCCGGCCCCATGTTCCGCACGAGGAAGTCGTTGCATTTGGCTTCCGACAGGTGGTTCTTGAGGACCTGCATCTCGTAGGCATACTGTCCAGCCGCCCTTTTCTCTGCGATTTTGGCTTGAATGTCCTCGTCTCGATAATTGGCTTCTATCAAATAGAGGTCATATCCGAGTGCTTGCACACCGTTCAAATTGTTGGTATCGGTGGCATAGATCACCTTCCCGGATGGAAAATGCACCTTATACCCACAGTTTGGAACGTTATGCACCAGCATGAACGGGATCACATTGCACAGGCCGTAGCCGTACATGGTCCGGGGTGTCAGCACGTCGATTTGACGTTCCGGCACCCCAGCGGCCAGAAGCGGTGGAACCAGCCATCTGCAGCACCCAAACCTCAGCGTTGGCCTTTCCTCGGCCAGCCGCTTGATGGTGCGCTTCTGGAAATGATCCGAGTGGACGTGGGTTAAAAGTACCAGCTTCAGCTTCTCCACATACGGTCCAAGGGCCTTATAGGAAACGCCGCAGTCTATCAGCACGAAATCTTCCAGAATCGTGGCGTTCCCGTCGCTCCCCGTCGAAATGATGTTGTACTTAACCATCAGAGTGAAGCCAGATCAACGGCTTCTTCTACGGCGTCCGCTTCCGGCTCCGGCAAGTCCATCGTTTTTGCGGTCCGCTCAATCTGAGGCTGCTCCTTCTCGCCCTGCGGCTCAATTTCCGGGGCACCGGTCACCTCTGGCAGCAGGTCGCCGCTGGCTGTATCGGGCACAAGCGTATGACCATCTCTCAAGTAGGCGGTAGTCATCTCAGCGGTCATAACGCCCCACTTGGAAATCAGCTGACGGAGCATGGTCTTTTTGGCCATCCCGTCAAAGTCGCGGTACCAAAAGCTGGAATACTTCCACAGGTCTTTCTGGGGGATTTCGCCGTTCAGCAGCTTCTTGTATGCCTCCGCACTGAACGCCTGACTGTACTTGTTGGCATGAACCATCATCTGGTTCTTCGTCCAGTACAAGGTCTTCCGAAAGCCGTTGATGTACTCAAAGGCGGCAACATAGCCCGCCGTAGGCGTTGCTTCCCGCTGTTCATAGTCCTCGATAATGTTCATCTGGCTGAAACGTTCCTCAAAGGGATTCCAGCCGCTCACCTCACCCTGCTTGACCTCGATGACATTCAGCCGCTTGTACTGGCCGGTGCGCAGGGCCAACTGGATGTAGCCCTTATAGCCCAGAACGAACTGTGCCTTGACGCTGGCGGGTTCGATCATGTTCCCGTCCCGGTCATACTTGGCCTTGGATTTGAAGGGCACCAGATAGAACTGGCCCAGCTGGGGCGACGGCTGAAGGAGCAGGCTCTCGCCCAGAAGCGCACCTGCAAGGATGGTTCCGGGAGTACACTCCTGCAGGGCCGGATTGACGGCGACGGCGGACGTGATGTTCGCAATGAACCGCCCGGCACGAGCCGGGTCGCCCAGCGTGTTGTTCACCAGATTCTTGTACATAGGGGTCTGGATTGCCTGAGAGAAGCGCATTTTCTGCGGCTGTACAGCTTTACTCATGGTCGCTTACCTCCTGACTTTCAATGCCGTTGTCGGTCATGTATGCCTGAATCTCGCTGATTTTGCCGTTGACGAAGGCTTTCAGGTCACGAAGCTGGCCCAGAGTGCCCCGGACTTGGAACGTGCGGCCCATGAAAGCGAACCTTGCGCTCATAACCCGGGCGTTGCTTTCCTGCTGCACTTCTTCCTGCTCGTCAGGGGCTTCCACCACGTCCTCCGTACCGAGAACGCTCGGGGCCATCAGTTCTTCCTCTGCGGCATCCAGAACAGCGGATTCTGCTTCCTGCTCCCGAAGCTGGGCTTCGAGCCGCTGCTTCCGTTCCGCTTCCTCCCGGGCAATGCGGTCTTTCCGCTGGCGGACGGTGTTCAGAGAAACCGCCAGATTCCGGCAGAGCTTGTACTCGGCCATGATCTCCGGGGCCCCGTCCATCGTGTTGATGCAGTTCACATCCGCCACAATGCGGTCGATGTACTCCTTGACCTCCGTTTTCAGGGATTTCAGGCTGGCCGTCTGGGTCACCACAATGCCGATGTCCTGATACTGCGCCCACTCGACATCCGCCGCCTTTGCCAACTCCTGAAAGTAGGCAACGACCTTTTCCTCCTTGGCGGCTTTCAGACCAGCTTCCACGTCCGTGATTTTCTCCTTCAGCTTGTCGTCTGCCGGGCCGTAGACATCCGTGACACACTCCTTGTAGACTGCATCGAAATCCTCGAAGGGCTTCATAATCTGCTTTTTGACGGCCATCCGGCGGGCATCCAGATCCTTCCGCTGGCGGTTCAGTTCCGCCCGGCGTTCCTTGACGACCTTCAGGGTTTCCTCAGTGCAGGCCAGCGACAACGCATCGGCGACATCCGCCTGTGCCCTGTCTTTGATGCTGTGCAACTGTTCGGTAATAATCGGCAGCTGCTCCACCACGATCAGCTGCTCACCCGTCCAGACGGTCGGGCTCAGTTCTTTTTCCATGTGTGCCTCCTTGATTTTTGTATAGAAAAACGGCAGCAAAGGGATTCCTTCAGCCGCCGTTCCGTACCAGTGTTGAAAAACTCAACGCTTTGTGCTACAATATGGTTGTGTGTAGTGGAGACCTGCATTTTCCGGTCCGATGTTCCTGCATCGGATGTCACCGGATTATGTAGGTCTTCATCCATTTGTAGCGCACCGACCATCTGGGCCGGTGCTTTTTTCTTGCTCATTCCGGGCAAGAATGTCATATACGGAAAGCTGACCGACGATTTGTTCCCCCGCCTGACTTTTAGGCGGAGTGCCGGTTCTGCGCCGCTCTGGACGGCATTTTGCAGGCGATTTGAGCTTCTTCCCGAACTCCCGGGCGTAACACTTCGCGCCGTACCCGGCCTCGATTGCCCCCGGATCGGTGAGAACTCGGTGACACCGAGCGCACCTTACCATTTTTCTTTCCTCCGAAAATCCAGTCCATCAGCAGGGAGTGCATCCACATTGCGGCCCCTGCGGTCGCAAGGAGAATCAGAATCCATTCGCCGCCGATTGCCATGTAGCCCCGCCAGTTGTAGGCATAGGGCAGGGCCCAGAACGCCACCAGCTCCCCTGCGATCACGCCCGCCAGCGTATCCAGCAGGCCAACGATGACCCAGCCGGACAGCGGCATCTTCCGTTCTTTCCGTTCAGCTTTCATCTGCTTTCTACTCCCTTCATGTAGTTCTTGACGAGGGCCCAGTCGTGAACATCCTTGGGTCTCCCCGCCATGGCTTCCAACGCTTCCTCTGTTCCGCACCGGTCGCAGATCATAATGCCCGGCACCCTGCGGGAAAGAGCATTGCTGTGCAGGCGCATCTTCATGTTCAGCCGCCCGCACCGGGGGCACGGCAGGACGTTCGACATCTCCGCCGCCGCATCCTGCACATCCCGATAGGTGGCAAAAACGTCGGAAATGAGCCGCTTTTCTGCGTGATTCAGCATCATTTCAAGAAACATCCCTTTCTGCCTCCAGAAGTTCGATCATGGCCTTCCACACCTTGTCGGTGTAGGCCGTGCTGCGGGTTCCGGCTTTCCATGCCTTTGCCGCCCCGCCCGCACCGAGGTTGTAGGCCATCAGTGCGTGGTTGATATCGCCCTCGTACTGTTCGAGGTACTGGCCCAGTATGTAACAGCCCGCCGTGATGTTCTGCCGGGCATCCAGCAGGTCGGTAACCCCAAGCTCGCTTTCCAGCCACCCGGCGTTGATGCTGTTGATCTGCATCAGGCCGTAATCCCCGGTGGTGCTGGTGGCATCCACCGTGTACCGGCTCTCCACCTGCATGACTGCATAGGCAAGCTCTAACGGAACACCGTACAAATCGCACATTTCCTCGGTGTGCCGCTGAAGGTCATCGTCGAGCGGAACTGTGCAGGCCGCTGTCGGGTACGGCTCCGGGTCGGTGCGGATGCAGCTTGTCTGGCTGACCTCAGCCCGAAGCGGAATCTCAATGACCGTGACCTCAGCTTGCCTCGACATTGAAGCGGACGCTGCTGCGCCGATGCTTCCGGCAAGCAGTATCTGTGCTGCCAGTGTCGCCACCAGCGGGACTATCAGCTTTCGCATCCTTCGGTTCCTCCACAAGTCCAAAACGTTCCAGAAAGTAGCGGTACGGGATTCGGCCCGGGAATACGAGGTAGCCCTTGGCTTCCAGTTCCGCATTCATCTGCCGGATGAACCGGTAGGCCCGGCTCTTGCTGCATCCCACGGTCTCGGCGATATCATCTGCGCCGATAAAGGTATTCGGGGCGAGTGTCATTTGATTTGTCCTCCCTTCGTGAATTTCATGCTGGTCGCCGCCATGTTCAGGCCGTCAATGAGCTTCAGAATCTCGTTCCACTCTGCCTGCTCGTCCTCTGTGACCTGCCCGTCTGCGGCAATCTCGATCATAGCGTCTCGCTTTGCCACGAACCGCTGAACTGCGGCCAGAACGCCCAGAACGGCTTCCGGAAAATCCTTGAGCTGAATTTCGGGAACGACCCGCTCCCCCAGCTTTGAGGACTGCCGGAGATGCTGGACCGCCAGATACGGCACCTGATACACGTCGCACATTGCGCTGGCGACATCGTTCGGCACCGGCCGTTCGTCGCCCTCGTAATCCCGCAGGGAATCGACGGAAACGTTCAAATACTGCGCCGCCTTCTCCTGTGTCAATCCGGCAGATTTCCGGGCGTTTTTGTAGATATTCTGGGAATCACGCGCCATTTCGCTTTTCACTCCTTTCTGCTAGAATTGATACAGGGTTCAGTGGATGCCAAGGCAGTTCTCAATGGCATCCTTGACCTCGCCGGACGGCCGCATAGAACCGTTGACGATGCTGCTGATGTGAGACCGGGAGTAGCCGGTCTCCTTCGCCAGATCAGTGACGGTCATGTCGCCATGCTCGATCATCGCCCGCTTCACTTCCACACACCAGCTAGGCAGCGGAACTTTTTTCATGCTATCTTCTCCTTTCTCCTTCGACAAAAACAGATTGATGAAGTAAATCTGTCCTTTTCCCGTAACTTTTGGCGTGATGGACACGATTGTTCGCCCGTCGGAATGAATCACCGCCGTCTGCTTCAACTCGAACCATCCACGCTCCATCGACCTCTGCGTCGGCAGGTTGTACTCGTCGCCATGCCGCCGGATCAGGTATCCATGCTCCCGCATCCAGCAGAACAGCCGCCTTGAGCCAATCGGAACGCCGTTCTGGGAAATGAGCTTTGCAAGCTCCCCGATCAGGATGCTGTTGTCGCTGGAACAGACCGCATCTGCGAAAACGGCTTTGGGGGTAAGCTCCTCCACCTGCGTCGCAAGCTCCCGCTTCTCGCTCTGGAGCCGCTTCACCTTCTTGTCGGCCAGCAGCACCGCCCGCCGCATCACGGCTTCCGGGCTGTTCCACTGTTCCTCCACGGCCAAGAAGTACTTCCGGGCCAGCTTTCCCCTCTCGTTGCGCTGGAGCATACACAGTTCCTTCGCCATCGGGATGGTAAGCTGGTGGTCGGTGCTTGGGCGACCTCCGGTACTTTCGCTCAAAATTGAGCAAAAGTCCTTGCCCTCGGTGAACCCGTACTCCACCATGCGGGGAAACCAATCCTTGTAGGCCGTCTTGACTTGCAGGAACTCGTGAAGCTCCCGCCCGCTGACGGTGGGCCGCTCAGGGTTTCCGTAATCGACCGATATCAGCTGATCCACGTCAATCTCTCCTTTCTATTACAATATAAATGGAACCGGATATGGCAGCCAGCCATATTCCATTCCAACTCGTACCTAAGCTACAATAAGAGAGCGATCGACTAACGCGTCCTTTCTAGGGCTTTTACGTCCGTTCAACAGACAGTTAGCCATCTCTCTTGTTGTAGCATTCGTTTTAAGCAGGTTGAGCCACC
>CAVKKE010000017.1:0-27153 GCA_963656875.1 Barnesiella intestinihominis
CAAATTTCCGAAAGTTTCTCAAATTACCCCCTTGACTTTTATTAGCAGGTCTTTTTATTCAATATTTTACAGTGATCTCCCGTTCTTTTTTGGGGATGATCTCTCCTACGATCTTTGCAGGCAGGCCAGCGCTCTGCAGTTCCGCTTCCAAAGCTTCCGCATCCTGTGGAGAAACTGCCAGCAGCAGCCCGCCGGAGGTCTGCGGATCAAACAGAACTTCCTCCATGGCAAACGGCACATTTTCAAACGTGACATACGGCCCGGTGTGGTTCCGGTTGCGCTGCCCGGCGGCAGTGTAAAGGAAATCATCTGCCGCTTTCTCTGCCCCCGGCAGGACCGGAACGGCATGTGCGTCAATGATGCAGGAAAGCTTTCCGCCCATCATTTCATGCAGGTGCCCCAGAAAACCGAACCCGGTCACGTCCGTTGCCGCATGAACGGCATACTTCCGGCTGATCTCCGCAGCAGTCCTGTTCAGCGTGGTCATGGACGCGATTGCAGCTTCCATGTGTTCCGGAGCGGCTTCGCCCACACGGTTGGCCGTGCAGATCAGGCCAACCCCCAATGCTTTGGTCAGGATCAACCTGTCGCCGGGCTGCCCGGCATCATTGCAGTACATTCGGTTCGGGTCCACAAGGCCCGTCACCGACAGGCCGTATTTTACCCCCGTGTCTGCAATGGAGTGACCGCCGGCCAGGCTCCCGCCGGCTTCGGCCACCTTTTCTGCCCCGCCCCGCAGGATCTCACCCAGAATGTTCAGATCCATGCTTTCCGGGAAGCAGACCAGATTCAGCGCGGTCTTCACCTCGCCGCCCATGGCGTAGATGTCGCTCAAGGCATTCGCCGCGGCGATCTGCCCGAAGGTGTAGGGGTCATCCACCATCGGCGGAAAGAAATCCACCGTCTGCACAAATGCGAGATCATCCGAAATGCGATAAACCGCTGCATCATCTCGGCTGTCATATCCCACCAGCAGATTCGGGTCTTTTTCGCCCTTGGGCAGTTTTTCCAGGATGCGGCTCAGGACCCCGGCCCCAAGCTTTGCAGTGCATCCGCCGCCAGTGCAGAAGACGATTTTTTCTTCTTTGCTCATGCACGTTCTCCTTCCTCAAAGTAGATCAGAATGCAGGGCACCTGATATTGTTCTCTCAAAATTTGAGCTGTCTTTTTAGCGAGAAGCTCTCGCTCTGCCGTTTCCGTCTGATTGAACACCGCAAAGAAGTCACGCTTCTTTACAGATTTCCGTCCGCCCGCTTCACTGGCCAGAAGCCTCGCCAGAAGTCCCGGCGTCAACACTGCGTCCTGTGAAACGGCAAGCCGCTCCGACGCCAGTTCTGCCCGGAAGCAGACTTCATTCAGCGGCCTGCCCAACGCCGAAGCCCCGGACACAGCCAGCACGATATCACACTGCGGCAAAATCACCGGTTCGTGTTCCGCCGGGGCTTTGCAGGGCATTCGCTTGGCTCCGTCTGCTTCGATCAGGGTGATGTCCGCCAGCTCCATCCAGCGCCGGAACTGCTCGTCCGGCGGAGCAGTCAGCTTTCCGCCGGGGGCGGCTGTTCCGGCAACAACATAATGGCAGCTGTTCCATAGTGCATCACGTTCGGTATCCGTCTGTGCCCACAATCCGCCGGGCGGCTGCATGATGTGGGTCGTTGTCGCTGCCAGCACACGCCAGCCTTTGCGGGCACAGTGCGCCGCCATGGCATACATCAAAGTCGTTTTTCCTCCGCCGCCCACAAGAGACACCACATGGCCCTTCTCTGCGAGAAACGGAAACTCTTTTTCGTCAACCATACAGTTTACTCTTTTTCGGCCACTGCCATGGCGATTTTTTCCGGCGTGACGGGCAGTTCATAGAACCGGGTGCCGATGGCGTTATAAATGGCGTCCGAAATGGCAGGCAGCGGCGTGTTAATGACCACTTCACCGATAGACTTTGCACCAAAGGGGCCGTTGGGCTCATAGCTGCTCTCAAACTCCACATTGATCTTGCCCACATCGGTGCGGGCAGGGATTTTATACTGGAAGAGAGAGTTTTCTTCCGGGTAGCCCCTCTTATCGTAAGTGACATTTTCGGTCAGAGTCATGCCGATGCCCTGCAGCAGTCCGCCCTCGGCCTGCACGCGGGTCAGGTTCGGGTTGATGGGTGTGCCGCAGTCCACGCAGGCGTCATATTCCAGAAGCTTCACTTCACCGGTCTCGGTGTCCACTTCCACTTCGGCAGCACCAACCATAAAAGGCGGCGGCGACAGCGGAGAAGTGTGTGTTTCAGTGGCTTCCAGCGGCACCATGTGGCCAAACTGTGAAGCAAACGCGATCTCGCTCAGGGACTTTTTCTGCGTGGGGTCATCACTCTTGAAAACCTCTTTGCCGTCAAACTCCACGGCATCCTCGGCACAGCCCAGCAGCTCCGCGCCCAGTTTGCAGATCTGATCACGCAGCTTCATAGCGCACTTTTCAGTGGCCTTGCCCGTAACATAGGTCGTGCTGGAAGCGTAGGAGCCGGAGTCGTAGGGCGAGGTATCCGTGTCTGCGCCAAACACCGTGATATTATCCAACGGGCATTCCAGCACCTCGGCGGCGATCTGCGCCAGCGTAGTGTCACAGCCTGTGCCCATGTCGGCGGCACCGATCATCAGGGTGTAAAAGCCATCGTCATTCACTTTCAGGGTAGCGCTGCCCACATCCACGCCGGAAATGCCGGAGCCCTGCATGGCCATGCCCATGCCGACCGCACGCACCTTACCGTTGCCCATATCCCGGACGGGATATTTGCTCTTCCAGTCGATCATATTCCGCACCTTGACAAGGCAGCGGTCCAGCGCACAGCTGGTGTTGACAGCACCGTAATAGGCGGGCATCACATCGCCCTCCTGCACGGTGTTTTTCAGGCGGAGTTCAAAGGGGTCCATGTGCAGCTTTGCGGCCAGCTCATTGACCGCAGACTCCACCGCAAACAGGCCCTGCGTTGCGCCGTAACCACGGTAGGCACCAGCGGACATATGATTTGTGTAAACCACATCGCTGACAAAGCGGAACGCCTCTGCTTTGCCATACAGCGGAATGGATTTGTGGCCGGACAGGCCCACTGTCGTAGGGCCGTGCTCGCCGTAGGCACCGGTATTGGAAAGAGTGTACATGTCGATGCCCTTCACGATGCCGTCTTTGGTCGCACCTAAGCGAACATGGATCTCCATCTCATGGCGGGGCGAGGACGCGATCTGGCTTTCCACGCGGCTGAAGATGATTTTAGAGGGCTTCTTTGTCTTCCAGGTCACAAATGCCGGGTATACTTCGCAGACTGCTGTCTGCTTTGCACCAAAGCCGCCGCCGATGCGGGGCTTTGCCACACGCACCATGGACTTGGGAATGTGCAGTGCGTTGGCAATGTTACGCCGGGCATGGAATACGATCTGCGTCGAGCTGAGCACATTCAGGCGGCCATAGGTGTCAATGGAGCAGTAGGTGCGGAAAGTCTCCATCATGGCCTGCTGGCAGGCTTTGGTGTGGTACACATGGTCAATGACGATATCACTGCCTGCCAGAACAGCATCAATGTCACCAGAGCCGCTTTCATCATGAGCGCAGAGATTGCGCTTGTTGTCTGCGCCCACCGGGCACAGGCTCTCCCAGTTGTCTTCCGGATGGACGAGGATCGGATTATCTTTGGCAGTGTGGTAATCCAGAACCGCTTCCAGCACGTCATACTCCACCTTGATGAGTTTGAGTGCTTTGTCCACACACTTTTCATCCTTGCCGGCCACGATGGCCACAACGTCACCTGCAAAACGGACGTGGCGGTCGATGACCAAGCGGTCATAGGGGCTGGCCTCCGGGTAGGTCTGGCCTGCTTCTGTGTAACGGCGGGCATTCTGGTCTACATCTTCCCAGCTATAGATTGCTTCAATGCCCGGCACCTTTTTCGCCACCGTGGTGTTGATGGTCTTAACGATCGCATTGGCGTGAGGAGAACGCAGAAGTTTGACGATCAGGCAATCCTGCGGGATCACATCATCCATATAAACAGGCTGGCCGGTGACAAGCTGCATGGCGTCCTTTTTGCGGAACGGTTTGTTGACAGTGTTCATTCTGCGGCCTCCTTCTGTTTTTTCCAGGCCAGGAAATTCATGATGCCGCGCAGCTGGCCTTCATAGCCGGAGCAGCGGCAGAGGTTGCCGGACAGATATTCTTTGACCTCTTCCTCACTGGGGTACGGATTTTCGCGGAAGAGGGCCAGTGCATTCATGATAAATCCCGGGTTGCAGAAGCCGCACTGCTCTGCGCCCTGATCGGCGATGAACCCACCGAACTCAGCAGCTTCTTCCTGCAGGCCCTCCAGGGTGGTGATCTTGTGACCGCTGGCCCGGGCTACCAGCACAGAACAGGACAAAACGGGCTTGTCGTCCATAAAGACCGTGCACAGGCCGCAGTTCGAGGTTTCGCAGCCCCGCTTGACGCTCTTGCAGCCATGGGCGCGGACAAAATCAATCAGAAGCATGTCTGCCGCGATGTCTTCGCTGATCCTGATGCCATTCAATGTAATGCTGATCTGCATTTAATTTTCCTCCTGCGGGACACGGTTTTCCAGTTCCAGAACAGCGCGCCTGACCAGCACGCCCGCCAAATGGCGGCGGTATTCGGCGCTCCCGCGCATGTTGGAACCGGTCACGATCTGCTGTTTCACTTCGCCGGCCAGTTTCCGGGCAAGCTCCTGTGCCGGCACATCTGCCTGTGCCGGGAACTCGAACAGCACCGCCTTGAGCGGGCGCGCACCGACGGCGATCCGATAACTGCCATCTGTACGGCGTGCGGCAGCACAGGTGAGCACCGGAATGTCAGTCTGGCTGTTGCGCACGGACTGATAGAAGTATTCAGCGGCTTCCTTTTTCACGATCAACCGCACAAGAATGTCGCGGTCATAGGGACGTTCTGCATACTCCCGCAGCAGCACAATGCCGCCCTTGTAAAGCTCCACCGAGCAGTCCATGGCGAGGAACAGGGTCAGTACATCCGAAAAGCCAAAACGGCTGTAGATGCTGCCGCCCACGGTGGCCAGATTGCGCAGCTGCACGCCCACGATGTGGCGCAGAGCTTCTTTCACTGCGCCGTGGGTATATGCAGCAAGGCCCGCGTGCTCTTCCAGCTGGCGCAGTGTGACCATAGCACCGATGGAAAAGCTGTCTTCGGTCTCCTCAATAGTGTCCAGCCCAAGACCGGACAGGTCGATGGCAGTGCCGACATTGATGGTCTCCATCTTGAGCCAGATCATGCCGCCGAGCACACGGTTGGGCTTTTTCTGGTTCAGCTGCCAGGCTTCTTCCAGACTTTCGGCCCGTTTATATTCTCGAATCGTCATCATAGATGCAGGTTCCTCTCTTTATTATCGCTTTTCCTATTTTATCACAGATTGCGTTTGAATTACAGATGAGTTATAATGAACCCGAAAAGATTTTGTCTCTGAAGGAGGATAATGGAATGAAAAAACCGCTTCCTGTGGGGTGTGTTATCATGGCGTCCGGTCTGAGCCGGCGTTTCGGCTCCAACAAGCTGCTGGCGGATTTCTGTGGTCAGCCGCTGCTCTGCCGTGCCTTTGCCGCCACGGATACGCCGCAGCTTGCAGCCCGCATCGTGGTGACCCGTTCTGAAGAGGTCAAGGCTCTGTGCGAAAAGTGCGGCGTTCCTGTTCTGCTGCACAGCCTGCCCGGCCGCAACGACACCGTACGGCTGGGGCTCACCGCCCTGCTGGAACAGGTGCCGGAACTGTTCGGCTGCATGTTCCAGCCCGGAGACCAGCCGCTGCTGAGCCGCGAGACCGTGGAGGCCATGGCAGGCATTTCCGGCTGGGACCACGAGACCCGGCTGGAGCGGAAAAAAGAAACAGAACGGGAGATCTTCCGCCTGGGACATCGGTTCAAAAATGACCCAAATCCCCTTGTTGGAAGCCCCGTTCTGTTTGAGCGCGGATATTTTTCTGAGCTGTGCGCCCTGCCGGAAGGCAAAGGCGGAAATGTCCTGCTTAAAAAATACCCGGAACATGTTCATACCGTCTACATTGCAGACCGGAACGAGCTGGCAGATGCCGACACACCTGAAGCTCTGGCACAGCTGGAAGCCCTTGCCCGGCGGAACGAATGACGCTCAAACCGCTTTGTCGTCTTTCGGCAGCAGAACGTTCAGCAAGATGGCCACAAAAGCAGCCGGAACGATGCCGGACTCGCCGCAGATCAGCTGGAATGCGTGCGGAGCCTGTGCCAGAATTCCGCTGTTGGCACCCATGCCATAGCCCACGCCCAGAGCCACAGAAACAATGGTCAGCTGGCGCGGAGTCATCTTTTCCTTGGTAATCAGCTGAATGCCGCTGACCACGATAGAAGAGAACATCATCACAGCCGCGCCGCCCAGAACGGCCTGCGGCATGATGGAGATCAACGCACCCAGTTTGGGGATCAGGCCGCACAGGATCAGGAAGATCGCACCGGAAGCCAGTGCCATACGGTTGACCACCTTGGTCATGGCCACCAGACCCACATTCTGGCTGAAAGAAGTGTTGGGCAGAACGCCGAACATTGCAGCAAAGGTGGAACCTAGGCCGTCGCAGATGACGCCGCCGGACAGCTCCTTGTCGGTGGGTTCACGATCCATGCCGCCCTCCATGACACCGGAGATATCGCCCACGGTCTCCACTGCGGTAACGATGAACATGATCATCACCGGCATGATCGCACGCATATCGAACACGACCTTGACCGGCATCAGCTTGGGGATGGCGAACCAGGATGCCTGCGCCACCTTATCCCAATTGAGCACCCATGCCTTGGTGAACTCCACGCCGTCGGCGGTGATGCCGGTGGTGGGCAGGACAAGGCCCATGACAAAAGCAGCCACATAACCGGCCAGAATGCCGATCAGAATGGCAGAAGAGCTGAGGAAGCCGGTGGTCCAGTGCTTGAAGAACAGGATGACCACCAGAACGAACAGCGCCAGCAGCAAGTTTTCCATGGAACCGAAATCCTTTGCGCTGTTGCCGCCGCCGAAGGAGTTGATGCCCACCGAGATCAGCGAAAGGCCGATGGACAGCACCACCGTTCCGGTGACCACCGGCGGGAAGAACTTGCGCAGAGGCTTCAGGAAGAAGCCCAGCACGCTTTCAAAAATGCCGCCAATGATGGACGCACCCATGATTGCACCATAAGCCAGCACACCGCCGCCCATGCTGCCAACGACGCTGTTGAACACGCCGATGAAGCCGGAGCTGGTGCCCATGATAATGGGGACTGCGCCGCCCACGGGGCCGATGGTGAACAGCTGTACCAGCGTGACCACGCCGGCCACAAACATTGCGCTTTGCAGCAATGTGACCTGCAGGTCTGCAAACTCACCGCCTGCAATGCCGCAGGCACTGGTGATGATCAGCAGCGGGGTCAGGTTGCCCACGAACATGGCGCAGACATGCTGCAGACCCAGCGGGATGGCCTGCTTCAGGGACATTTTGGCGTCGAACTGATAAGCCGACTCTTCAAGCTTGACTTCCTTCAAACGTTCCACTCTCCTCAGATTTTGACAAAAACTAATTTTTTTCAGAAGCTTTACAAAAGCGGGTTCATTATAGCAAAATTGCGAATCATTGTAAATTAAGTATGACTTTTCTATGAACGCTCATTTTATGGTCTGGGCATCTGTTTTTCTGTCAAAAACACAAAAAAGCAAGGAGAATGCGCTTCTTCCCCGGTTTTGAGGGAGAGATTTTCGCGCAGTTCTTCCTGCTTTTTCGGCTCATTGGGTCCGTTTTTTGTGCGATACGGAAATTTTGCGGTTCCTATCCGCCTGAGTCATTTCTTTTCAAATTCCTCAGCGTGCCTTCTGAAAAAATCATAATAGATGCGGACATTCGGAAGCACCGTCCACTCTTCAACATCCACCGGAGTTTCATCCAGATCATAAATTCGGGCACCCCGGATCGCAAGCAGGAATGGCGAATGCGTCGCAATGACCAGCTGACAGCCGTAGAACCGTGCAGACTGCTCCAGAAATTCGGCCAGCTGGATCTGACGCTCTGCACTCAGGCTGTTTTCGGGTTCGTCCAGCAGATAGAGTGCATCCGACTGTATCTGGCGCTGAAAATACTGCAGAGTGCTTTCACCGTTGGACTGTGTGCGGATATTGTTTGTGACCTGGCTTCGAACATAATTCACGCTACTGGAACGCCGGATCTTCAGACCCTTTTTGAAATTCTCATAGTCGTCCATGCTATGCATACGAAGCGGCGTATTTTTGTAAGAAGCATATTCTTCGAACAGCTCTTCCCGCCGGGTGTCTACGCCTTCATTAAAATTCCGGACATGGAACATGTAGTCAAACACATCATCGCTTGTGATGATGCGGCTCCCGGAAGGGATGCGCCGGAGCGTGGAAACCCGGCATCGTTCTACATAATCATCAAAAAATGCACTGTGATTGTAAACGCTCTCCCTGGAAAGATGGAGTTTTTCGGCTATCAGGTTCAATGCTGTGCTTTTGCCTGAGCCATTTCCGCCATAGAAGATCGTAACAGTGTCAAAAACAGCATTCGTCCACTCTTTTTTCGGAAACATCTGAAACGGATACAGCGAATCATACGTCATTTCGTGCTGCATTTTCCGCAAAAAGTTCCACTCGTCGTCTTCATCGAGAAAGCGGAACTCATCCAAATAGATCATGCCTTTTCTCCCAGCCCGTAGTCCTTTAAGCAGTGAGCAATTCCCAGCTGTGTCGTGTCAAAACGAATGCCAGAACTGCTCAGTTTTGTGCAGTCCATCGAAAGGTTGCGGTTCCATGCGGTCTCTTCGATCTGTACACGAATGCCCATTGCGCCCGCAAACTGCCGGGCGGTGCACACCATATCCTCAGTATTTTCGCTGCCAAAGTTGTAGACGCCGCCGGGAAGTTCCATTGCTGGTTCCAGATTTTCGACCGCCTGCCGGACATAGGTCACGCCGCGGAAATCGTTCTGGGAAAAGCTTACGGTTTCGCCGCGAAGAGCCGCACGCAGAAGGTTGAGCGGAAGGTTGCCGCGGATAGGCAGGCCATAATTCGGCAGATCATACATCCAGGTCGCACGCAGATGCACCGAGTCCGGGCAGATGTCCAGCACACGCTGCTCCGCTTCCAGCTTATAGCGCCCATAAACATTGGACGGGTGCACCTCCAGCGTTTCCGGCAGCGGCCCGGGTTGCTGCACGCCTGCATAGACCTGATCCGA
Source organism: Barnesiella intestinihominis (assembly GCA_963656875.1). Lineage (GTDB taxonomy): Bacteria > Bacillota > Clostridia > Oscillospirales > Ruminococcaceae > Faecalibacterium. Next base: position 9,242 of record CAVKKE010000017.1, read on the forward strand.
ACTGAACGCCAGCAGCTTCGCGCCGGTTTCCTGGGCGGTTTTTGCCAGCCAGACCGGGAGCTCTACATTCGCACGGCGGGCTTCTTCCGGGTGCTGTGTGCAGTAGCCGGTGTCTGAAATTGCAGCAGTATGAATGATGATATCCGGGCGCAGCTGTTCGGTTTGCAGCCGCACTGCCTTTTCATCCGCCGACTGCAGGAACCCTTTGGGAAGGGTCAGCAGCTCGAAGCGGCCATTCCACTGCTGCAAAATGCGGGACCCCACAAAGCCCCCTGCTCCGGTGACCAGAACTTTTTTCATGAAGAACACCCCTTTTCAGAAGAAGTATATCATAATGCAGCGACAGATGCAAAAAGGCCCGGAAACTGTACAGCTTCCGGGCAGATTCAGTCATCAGATAAAAAATTCCAGCACAAAGACCACTGCACAGCAGGCGACGGACACCTGAAACAGGCTTGCGCCGAACCACGCCGCCGCGATGCCGACCACCAGCGCCATGGCACCGGCCACGGGGCTCTGAGTTGCATTGACGATAGCCGGGAAAGTCATCACAGACAGGGTGACATAAGGCACATAGTACAAAAACGACTGGATGAAGCGGTTTTTGATAGGCTTGCGGATCAGAGTCAGCGGCAGGATGCGGATGGTGTAGGACACCAGCGCCATGACCGCGATGTAGATGTAATTATTGTGCGTCATGCTCCGCCTCCTGTTCCTCCGTATTCACCGGGAAAAGCACTGCCGCCGCGCTGGAGATCAGCACCGTGAGCAGGATCGTGCAGGTGCCCTCCGAGAGAGCGGAAATGCCCGGCAGATAATTGCAGGCAAAGCTCAGTGCAAAGCTGATAGCCACCAGTGCTGCCACGATCTTGCTCTTACGTGCAGGAGGAATAATGATCGCCAGGAACATGCCGTAAAGGGCCACACTCAGCGCACTGACTACCCGCAGCGGCAGCAGGTTGCCTGCAATGATGCCCAGGGCTGTGCCGACCGCCCAGGCCGGTGCGGCCAGGGCCAGTGCACAGCTCATCAGTAGATAGCGCGCATTGGCGATCAGCGTGATGACCGCCACCTCAAGATAGGTCGCATTCGCCATGATGATGGCGAATGCTGCGTACTCACCTGCCGAAGCATTGTTCAGCAGGCTGACGAGAAAGCCCTGAAACGGGGTGAAGCCTGCCCGCCGGGCCGCAATGCCCAGCGAAAAGGAAACTGCAAAATAGCCCAGTGCGATGGGCACGCCATCCCGCATGCCTTCGCAGAAGGTTTTTCTGCTGAAAGCCCAGACTGGCTTTTTTGCACTGACAAGCTCCGGATCCAGGAGCTTTGGTTCCGTTTTCATTTTCTTCGATACTCCTTTCCTATTCCAAACACCAAGAACTATTATACTCCCCTTGCCCGGGAGAAGAAAGTCTTTTTCAGTTTATTTTCCACGCAAAAAAGAGAACGCCGCCGGAAAATGGCAGCGTTCTTCGTCAATTTATACACCAGGCACCAGAAAGTGCTGTGCCTGCGTCAGAGTCTGTGTGCCTGCATCCAGCCCGTTTGCGGCCAGCATCTGCGCCGGAGATACATGGAACCGCCGGGCAATGGAAAAAAGCTCTTCCCCGGCCTGCGCATAGTAAATTCGCAGCGCGATCTCCGGGTCGGCTTTCGTGAGCGATTCGCCCATTTTGATGCTGCCAATGCCCTGACAGGCCGTCCGGCACTGCACTGTTCCCTCGGCCCGCGCAGTCACTGTCACTTCCAGCGTGCCGCCGGAACAGCTACACTGGACATTTTCCGTGCTCAGCCAGCATTCCGGATAAAGCTGTGCCCCCGGCGGGACATCTGCTGCCAGCGGGAAGCTCAGCTCTACGGATTTCTCGTAGCTTTCCAGCTCCGAAAGGCTGTTTTCCGCAAAGGCCGTGGCTGTGGCCCGCACCGTCAATGCGGGGCCGTCTGAAGTTTCTGTGATCTGCGCGGGGCCGTAGGAGACAAAGCAGGCTCGCAGCTGCGCCCCGGCATCCGGCAGCGGCCCGGAAGCCGTCGCCGAAGAAGTTGCATTCAGTGTGCAGGCGATACTCTCCACTGCTATTTCCTGCGGTGTGATCTCTGTTTCGAACCGGGTCGAAAAGGCATCCGCCACAGTCTGCAGCTGAAAAGGTCTCCATGCGTGAAGATGCATCATGACGCTGGCCGTCAGCTGGCCGCTGGTGTTCTGTTCTCCTTCAGCCACTGTGAAGCCCACCGGCTCCAGCACACACAGACACTTGCAGTCCTCGGTGACACCTTCCAGATCAACGACCTGATTGAAGGACAGCGCCGCCGCCTGACTCTGCAGAGCAGCCTCACCCTCGGCGCGCCAGGCGCACAGTGCCCGGAGCTCACCCTTGACGACAGCTTTGCCTGCCAGAAGCTTGACCTCACGCACGGACGCAGTACCGGTAATGTCCAGGATCGCTGCAGGGGGCTTGGCAAAAACAAGCTCTCCCTCCGCAGTGACCAGTTTTTCCAGCACTGCTGCACTTCGGACGCCGCTGAGCGTCTGCAGACGCTGCTCAATGCCGTCGTCTGCCAGTGCAGTGATCACCTCTATCCGATTCTGAGCGTGCAGAGTGATGATCAAGCCATACGCCCCGCGCACTTCAATGCGATGCGGGTTCACTGCACGGCTGTTGAGATATTCAGTCTGGCCTTCCACCATTGCCGTCCAGGATGTAAAGTCAAATTCCGGCACTTCCAGCTGCTTTGTGAACGGGAGTTTCTGTTCCGTCTGGCAAAGCCCTGCTCCATCCTCACCCTGATAAAACACAGTGCAGCGAAGGTATCCATCCAATGTCAGCCGCCCTGGCTGCAGCTGTTTTTGCAGAACGACCGGCTTTGCAAAGCATTTGACCAGCTTGAACACCGGCGGCAGATAGTCCGAGATCAGGATCTCGGTCTCCAGCGGGAGTTCCGCTTTGACGGTGCAGCCTGCGCCCGCCTGCGGCAGCGTATCCCGAAAAATCTTCAGTTCCATGCAGTGTGCTCCTTTCCCTGTCCATCTCTATCAAAAGGTATGCACTACCGGTTCCGGTTATGTCAAAAAGAGCACGATGCAAAACGCACCGTGCTCCGGAAAGGTTTTCAATTTTGGCGGATGACCGAGACTTCTTCCACATGATAACGCTTCATAAGCGCCACCGCCGCCGGGGTGATAACCTCGCCGCTGACCACGATGGGGATGGCCGGCGGACAGGAAACCGTCGGCATTGCACAGACGCGGCCTACCGCCTGCTCCACAGGCAGTGTCTCCTGCGGGGCAAACACCGCCTGCCGAATGGCGAAACGGCTCTCAGCCTGCCGTTCCAGCTCAATGAACTCACCCGCCGTCTGCTCCGGCAGAACAGCCGGTGCGGAAATGCTTTTCACAATTTCGCAGACCGCAAAGGTCAGGCGCTTATAGTCCTGCAAAGGATTTTCCGGGGTGAACATCAGCACCACATAACGCGGGTCGGCGTACTCGCACTCGACTTGGAAGCTGCGCAGGCGTTCCGCAAGCGTTGTACCGGTAAGGCCCAGCGCGGCGGCATCCAGTGTGACCTTGAGCGGTTCGCTTTCCAAAGCCAGCGGCACAGGGCACTGTTTTTCCGCCGCAGCCTCGTTCAGCTCCCGGCGCAGACGGGTCAGGTAGCCGCAGCACTGCAGAAGCCGCAGCGGATAGCCCTCAGACAGGATCTGATTGCACTTATCCAGCGACTGCAGGATCAGGTAGGACGGGCTGGTGGAGCCGAACAGCGCCAATGCATTCCGCACCGCTTTTTCGTCCTGAATCGGCGCATTCCGGCCCAGATGCAGGTACGCTCCGCCTGTGACCACCGGCAGAGTCTTGTGGCCGGAATCGCAGCACATGGCCGCGCCCAGTGCAATGGGGTGCTGACTGCCCTGCGGCAGAAACCGCAGGTAAGCACCGTGAGCATTATCCACCAGAAGCGGAACATCAAACGCTTTGCAGGCTTCTGCCAACGCAGACACATCCTGCATGCCTCCCAGATAATCCGGACTGGTGACGTAGACGCCGAAAGGCCGGCGGCCCGATCGTTCTGACGTTTGAAGAGCCTGCTTCAGCTGGTCTGCTGAAATGGGGCAGCTGCACAGCGCACCGGCGTTTTCCGGCGCTGGCCAGCGCCATTCGATATCAAAATCCAGAAGTGCAGCCGCATAAAGCAGAGCCTTGTGGGCATTGCGTGCCGCCAGAAGTAGTGGGCGCTCCCCCGTCCGGGGGGCCGCCTGCAGTGCAAGGCAGAGCATCGCCCGGATGCACTGAGAAGAGCCCTCTGTGCTGTAATAAGTGTGGGCCGTGCCAAAAAGCCGGGTGGCGTTGGCTTCGCTCTGGGCAATGATACCCTCAGCTTCGTACAGCTCGTCGGCACCCTTGATCTCGGTGATATCCCACGGCTCAAAACCCAGAAGGCTCTGCCCCTTGTGGCCGGGCATGTGCAGCCGGGAGGTTCCCGACTGGGCATACCGGCGCACAAAGTCTACGATGGGTGTGGTCATGCTCATTCGCAGGCTTCGCCGTCTGCACAGGCGTTGCAGGTGGAACCCAGCTCGATGGGCACTTCAATGCCCTGTGCGGCCAGCTCCTGGTTCTCGGCCACCTTGATCATGATGGCGCACTCCATGCGCTTGCGGAACAGCTCACAGCCGTACTCATACACACCGGTGATATCGCCGGTGGCATGATAAGAGTTGGCTGCACAGCCGCCGGAGCAGTAGAGCTTTGCCCAGCAGTCCTGGCACTCCTTGCGGGCGTAAGCGTTGCAGTGCTTGAACTTATCCCGCACTTCGGTGTTGGTGACGCCCTTCCAGATGTCGCCCATCAGGTACTTGGGGTCGCCCACGAACTGGTGGCAGGGGTACAGATCACCCCAGGGAGTGACAGCCATGTACTCGGTGCCGGAACCGCAGCCGGAGATTCGCTTGTAGATGCAGGGGCCGCCGGTCAGGTCGATCATGTAGTGATAGAAGGTAAAGCCCCGGCCTTCACGGTCGCGCTTGATCATTTCCTTGGCAAGGATCTCATACTGTTCCTTCAGAATGGGCAGATCTTCCTCGGTCAGGGCGCTGGGTTCACCGGACTTGGACACCACAGGCTCCATGCTCAGCTCAGTGAAGCCAAGGTCTGCCATGTGGAAAATGTCGTTGGTGAAATCGGTGTTGTAGTGGGTGTAGGTGCCGCGCATGTAATAGCCCTTGTCGCCGCGCTTCTTCACGAACTCCTGGAACTTGGGCACGATGGTATCATAGCTGCCATGACCGGCGTAGTCCTTGCGGAAACGGTCATTGACCTCTTTGCGGCCGTCCAGACTCAGCACGACATTGTGGCACTCCTTGTTGCAGAAATCGATGACGTCATCATCAATCAGCATGCCGTTGGTGGTCATGGTGAAACGGAAATTCTTGTTGTGGTTCTTCTCCTGCTCACGGCAGTATGCCACCAGCTTCTTGACCATATCGAAGTTCATCAGAGGTTCGCCGCCGAAGAAGTCCACCTCAAGGTTGCGGCGGGTGCCGGAGTTCTCGATCAGGAAGTCCATGGCGCGCTTGCCGACCTCAAAGCTCATGAGCGCGCGGTCGCCGCAGTAGCGGCCCTGCGAAGCAAAGCAGTAAGAGCAGCTCAGGTTGCAGGTGTGGGCAACATGCAGGCACAGAGCCTTGACCACGGTGTTGCGGTTCTTGAAGTCAAAAGCCATGTCGCGGTAGACGTCCGGAGTCCACAGTTTGCCGACTTCCTTCAGGCTGGTGACATCCTCGATGCACTGGCGCAGGTCTTCCTCGGTGACGTCCTCACGGTCGCCGTACTTTGCCATCATGGCGGAAACGATCTCGTCAGCAGTGTGCTCGGGATACATGGCGATCACATCGTATGCCACATCATCCACCACATGCACCGAGCCGCTGCAGGTATCCAGCACGATGTTATAGCCGTTCAATTGATACTGATGTACCATTTTACTCTCCATTCCAAATTACACAAAAAAATGCCGCCCGGCAAAGGCGGCATAGGGTTTGCAGAAATTACTTGTTGCTGTTCTCGCACTGCTGGTTAGCCACGCCGCAGGAGGTCTTGCAAGCGGACTGGCAGGAAGTCTGGCACTCGCCGCAGCCGCCGGTCTTAACGCTCTTGGTCAGGTCACGAGTAGCGATCGTCTTAATACGTTCCATAGTAGAAAACCTCTCTAGCTCTAAAAATTTCGTGCACAGAAACGCCCATACACGCTTTAATCTTTAAGTATGATAACACGGCAGGCGAATTCTGTCAAGATTTTTATGTCGCTAACCTTTTCAAAGTTATCCGATCGGCTGATATTTCGTCAGCACTGTGTGCAGGCCAAGCTCTCTGGCACGGGCCAGTAAGTACCGGTAACGGCACAAAAGCGCCTGCCGCTCATAGATGCGCTGTTCGATGAGGTCGGTGTCCACCTCCAGGTCAAACATCATCTCGTTGCGTCTCAGGCAGAACAGGCATTCTTTGAGCTCTTCCTCCAGTTCCGGGTGATAGCGCTCATGTTCGGTGTCCCGCGGGATGTGGCTCGACAGCAGAGTCTGCGGGTTTTGGGTGTGGTTTCGTTCCATCATAGGCGGCATCCTCCTCTTTGTGGTTCTTTCGCTTGTACATTTCAGTATATGAGGAGACGCGCGCAGAATATGCCGGTTTGTGGCAGGCAAAAACTTCTCCGCTGGTGCGTTCATTTTGAAAAAATTGGAATTTTTTTGAAAAACATGCTTGACAAGTATCACTTTTCCGCGTATAATAGCACATGTTGAGCGGCTCACACCGTCAAATACAAAAGAATATTGGGGATTTGCATAGTGGTAGTGCGGTAGACTCTGACTCTACTTGTGGGAGTTCGATTCTCTCATCCCCAACCAGTTCAAAGCCATCCGGTTTGTTCCGGATGGCTTTTCTGTTTTGTCTGCAGAATTTCTTTCAGGAATCGAATTCTTAAGGCATTTCTTAAGGGCTTAGAATAACTGAAGGAATCATTCAGATTTAATGATAGTTTCGTTCATGAACGATTCAAAAATCGGCTTCATTCCTTACTTTTTCTCATTTTTATCACACCGCATTCCTATCTTTTTCATAAACGCAGATTAGACTTGTGGTGTCGCAAGGATTTGCGGAACCACACACCACAGTTTCTCATATTCCCGTAACCACAGGAAGGAGATATTTATGAAACGAACCACAAAACGGATCGCTGCATTCGCCTGTGCGGCCGCCATGCTGGCGTCCCTCGCAGCCTGCAGCTCTTCCAGCAGTACAGACACCACTTCTACCAGCGAGATCACCGGACAGATCCTCTCCATCGACGGCAGTTCGGTCACTTTGCAGCTGGGCACGCTGAGTGAGAATGCCGACGGCTCTGCCCCGCAGGGCACCCCGCCAGAAAAACCGGATGGACAGGACAACACCGAAAACGCACAAGAGCCGCCCGCAAAACCGGACGAAAACAGTTCTGACAGCGGCAATGCCGCAGAGTCTGGTTCGGCTCCCACCGACAACGGCGATCAGACTCCCCCGGAGATGCCCTCGAATGGCGGAGACGGCAGTGCTCCCAGCGGAATGCCCGGCGGCACCAGCTTCATTGCAGGCGACGAAAGCACGACCATTGACCTGGCAGACGCTTCTCTGACAAAAAATGACGAGAGCATCACGGTAGATGACCTCGCCGTGGACGACATCCTGACCGTGACCCTGAACAGCAGCGGCAGCGCTGTTTCTGCCGAGGTCGTAGACGTCAACGGCATGGGCGGCGCTCCTGGTGGTGCGCCGGGGGGCTTTGGCGGCTCCGGTGAAGTGACCCAGGGCACCAGCGCCAACACCATTGACAAGGATGCCACCGTTTACAGCTCTTCTTACACATCTACCGGCGACGATGAAAACGCTCTGCGTGTGGACGGCGCATCTGTCACTCTGCATGGTGTGACCGTTGACAAGAGTGACGGCAAATCCTCCAACACCGAGGACGGCGACTTTTACGGCATGAACACCGCTCTGCTGGCGACCAACGGTGCAACGCTGACCATTGAGGATTCCACCATCACTTCCAGCGTCCAGAACGGCAACGGCGTGTTCAGCTATGGTGAGGGCACCACAGTGAACATTTCTGACTCCACCATCAAGACCAGCGCTGACAACTCCGGCGGCATACAGACCACCGGCGGTGCCACGACGAACGCTTCCAACCTGACCGTGGAGACCTCCGGCAATTCTGCTGCGGCCATCCGTTCTGACCGCGGCGGCGGAACCGTGAATGTGGACGGCGGCAGCTACACTTCCAACGGTTACAACTCCCCTGCTGTTTACTCTACTGCCGCCATCACCGTGAAGAACGCCGACCTGACCGCCAACAACTCCGAGGCTCTGGTCATTGAAGGGCAGAACTCCATCACGCTGGAAAACTGCACCGTCTCCGGCAACATGAGCGACGACAAGGGCACCAGCTCGGACGAGAATGTCCACAACGTGATGATCTATCAGTCCATGTCCGGCGACGCCGAAGTCGGCACTTCCAGCTTTTCCATGACTGGCGGCAGCCTGACCGGCAAAAACGGTGACCTATTCTATATCACCAACACCCACAGCATCATCAACCTGTCCGGCGTGACCCTGACCAATGAAGATGCAGACACCAACCTGATGACCATCACCGGCAACTCCGCTTCTCACGGCTGGGGCACCGCCGGGAGCAACGGCGCACAGGTGGAGCTGACCGCTGACAGCCAGACCTTGAACGGCAGGATCGTTGTGGACAGCATTTCCACCCTGAATATGACCCTGCAGAATGGTTCCAGCTTCACTGGCACGGTCAACATTGTGGACAATGCCGAGGGCGGCACCGCTGTGGAGAACAACGCCGTGGTCACCATTGGCAGCGGCTGCACCTGGACACTGACCGGCGACTGCACCATCACCAGCCTTGTCAACAACGGCACCATCAACTTCAACGGCTACACCATCACTCTGGCTGACGGCACCGTGTTGGGCAAGTAACAACGCTATCCTCTTTCTTCTTTTTCATAAAAAACGGCGCACCGTTCTTTTGGAACGATGCGCCGTTTTTATTTGTCAGCTCAGATTTACAGGATAGCAATGCGTCCTGCGCCGTAGGGATTCTCGTAATCCAGCAGATAGCCCGGGTAATCGGCCAGCGGGCTGTTTGCGGTGGACAGGTGCGGCAGACCCTCGCCGTCCACTCCGCCAAAGCTCATGGCATAGCTGGACATGACCAGATAGTCCTCGGACACATAGTCCTTGATGAGCTCTGCGCCGTCGAACATGGCAAAGCCGTCGCCCAGGTTGCGCAGGGTATAGTTCATGCCGGCCAGAGCGTAGGTCTTGCTCTCGTCCAGCGGGACATAGGTGCCGGAAGCCTTATCATAGATCTTCACGTTCTGCACACGCGGGGTGCCAGTAGCGCCGCCGATCCAGACATTCTTATCGTCGGTCTGCACGGTGTTGGGAACATCGGTGTGGATCTCGTAGGTCGCACCGGCCACATGCAGGAAGCCGCCGTTCTCCTGGCCCGTGCCAGCAAAGCGGGCTGCAAATTCCAGTGCATCCTGGATCTGCTTGCCGGTGACCGACATCAGGCAGGCCACGTTGCCAAAGGGGCTGACCTGCTTGCAGGTCTTGAAGGTCCAGTAACCGGCCTCTTCATCCGCACGGATGCCGCCGCCGTTCATGATGGCGATGTCACAGTGCAGCTGCTCGATCTCGTTGAAGTAAGTATAGATACCGTCGGCCACAAAGTCGCCGAGGTTGGTCTCGCCCATGCGGATGCGGCGGTCGCCGGTCTCCGGATCGGAAACATAAAACTTGGTGTCAGCCACAGCGATCTTCTCGCCCAGCATGTCATCCACCGAGTCCACCCATGCCTTCTGGATGCCTGCCACGGTGCTGTCCACGCCGTCGTAAGTGGAAACCAGCTGAGTGGCGATGGAGCCATCCGCCTTGATGGTCATCTCACCCACATTGTTAAAGTAGGAACCGGTCTGGGTCAGGGCCACTGCCTTGCCGGACAGGTCTTTCACCCACTCGCACTCCATGACGGTGTGGGAATGGCCGTCGATGAATGCGTCGAAACCGGAGGTGTGCTCAATGACTTCCTTACTGGTCCAGGGAGAGGACGAAGGATCGACACCCAGATGGCCCAGACCGATAACATAATCAGCAAGAACCTTTGCCTTATCGATGGCAGTCTGCACAGCGCTGTACAGCTTCTTGCCGTCGTCACCACCCAGGATGTCATAAATGTAGAACTTCTGGCTCGGGTCCATAAAGTAGGCCGGAGTGGACTTCGTGAAGGTCTCAGGGGTGGTCACGCCAACAAAGGCGATGGTTCTGCCGCCGATGCGGAAATATTTGATGTCCGGCAGGACACGGGTGCCAAGCGGCTCATAGACCCAGTTGCAGGACAGATAGGGATAATCGGCTTCCTTCATGGCCTCTTTTGCGCGGTCCATGCCGTAGTCGAACTCATGGTTGCCGGGAGTTGCTGCATCGTAGCCAGCAGCATTCATCAGCTGAATGATAGATGCGCCTTCGTCCATGGAACCATAGGCCGTGCCCTGGATGTGGTCACCGGCATCCACCAGCAGAACATTCTTTCCCGCATCCTGATAGCTCTTTTTCAGGGCTGCAATGGCTGCATAGGTCAGCTTCGGGCTCTGCTTGTCGATGTAGGTGTGGACATCGTTGGTGTACAGGATGGTGATGTCCTCAAAATCACCGAAGCATGCGGATGCGGCGGGGACGCTCAGGCTCACAGCGGCAGCAGCTGTGGTGATGCCGACAGCTTTCAGGAAGCTGCGGCGGGAGATAAGCTGTTTCATGGAAAAACGACCTCCTCTTTCATACTCTCTTGTTTTTATCAGGCGTACAATTCTGCCCGACGCTCGTTGTATTAAGCATATCACAGAAGCCGTTCCAGAACAAGCTATATTTACACATTTTGTTCACATTGTTCTTTATTAAGTCATACTTATTGTGCAACAGTTCTATTTTTCGGAGAAACAAAATGCACCCCTGCAGCCGTCTCAGCATACAGGGGTGCATTTTTATTGGGGGACTCTTTTACAGAGTCAGGGAAAACCTGAAATCAGATCGCATTGTATTCTTTGAGGAACTTTTCAAGGTCAGTGCCCTCGATCTTCTTCAAGGCTTCTTTCATTGCCAGACGCGGGATCAGCGGCAGATCCATATCGGTGATCTTCTTGCCGTCGCGCAGCTTGACGGTGGCGTCGATCAGGGCGCGCACATCATAAGTGCTGCCCCAGACCTCAGGCACACCGCGGTCGATATTCAGCAGCGTGTAAACAGCTTCCATGCCGGTGCGCATGGAGTATTCGGTGGTGAAGATGGTGTCGCGGCCGGTCTCTGCAAACTGGCCCAGGAATGCAAAGTTGACAGCACCATCAGGCACGATGTCGGGGCGGTCGCCCATAGCACGGGGCATGAAGAATGCATCGATATAGGGCATCATGACCGGGACGGTGTTGGCGCTGTGTTCAGCCAGTTCCTCGATCTGATCCTCAGGCACGCCGATGTGATACAGCCACTCCATGCACAGCTCCTTGCCGGTACAGTCACGCATGGCTTTCTTTACATAGTTACCGGGCTTATCACTGAACAGGCCATAGACCCAGACACACAGCTGGTTCTTGGGCTGGTCGCGGAACTGCTGCTGACGGTTCAGCGTCCAGCTGAGCAGCCAGTTGGAGTCCTTGACGGTGACAATGCCGCCGGTGACCGTGTGGCCGCTGAACGGATCACGCTTGCAGATCTTCTGGATATACTGCGGAATCTTGTCGTCCAGCGTGGTGATGGTGGCGCTTTCCCAGTTGGAATGTTCGGGGTCGCCGCAGAACTTTTCCGGGTGCCCGAATGCGGGATCCTGCGCAGCGATCTTCTTCCACAGATCCCAGCCGTTGCCCGGCTTGATGGTGGGGTCAAAGCCCGCTGCCTTGTCCTGTGCACCCATGGTGCAGCTCTCGACACAGCCGCCATTGGTGATGAACAGCAGATCGTTCTCGGTCAGGTCGATGGTGTTGGTCTCGCCTGCATGCTCCACGACCACGGAACTTGCCTGCTTTTTCTTGCCCTGAATGTCAAACTTGACATCCACGACCTTGGTCTCGTAGTGGAACTGCACGCCGTGATCTTTCAGGTAAGTGACCATGGGCAGGATGATGGACTCATACTGGTTATAGCGGGTGAAGCGCAGAGCGGTAAAGTCCGGCAGTCCGCCGATGTGGTGGATATAGCGCTTCAGATAGAGTTTCATCTCCAGAGCGCTGTGCCAGTTTTCAAAAGCGAACATGGTGCGCCAGTACAGCCAGAAGTTGGAGTTGAGCACCTCATCGTCAAAGAAGTCGGTGATTTTTTTGTCCTGCAGCTGCTCGTTCGGGGTAAAGAACATCTTCATGATCTCCATGGCACCCTTGTCGGACAGGCCGAACTTGCCGTCAGTGTGGGCATCTTCACCGCGATTGACGGTGGCACGGCAGAGCGAGTAGTTGGGGTCGGCCTTGTTCAGCCAGTAATACTCGTCCAGCACACTGGCACCCTCGGTCTCCAGCGACGGGATGGAGCGCAGCAGATCCCACATGACCTCGAAATGGTTGTCCATCTCGCGGCCGCCGCGCATCACATAGCCGATATCATATTTATAGCCGTCGCATGCACCGCCGGGGATGGGGTCTTTTTCGAACACATGCACATGTTCACCCTTCATCTGGCCGTCACGCACCAGATAGCAGGCAGCGGTCAGAGCTGCCAGACCGGAACCAATGATATAAGCGGATTTATGATCGACACCATCCGGTTTCCTAGGGGTTGCAAAAGCCTCGTAGTTGCCACTGGAATAATACATGGAAAAGCCTCCTTGTGTCTGAGTTATCCTTTATGCATTCACGGCATTTCATCCTGCCGTCCCTATGGCAACAGTATACCCCGCTTCCTGCCCCCAAACAACAAACAAACTACGCCCTCTGTATAAATTTTATACAATCAATTCGTTTTGCTGGAAATGCGTACAAATTGTGACAAAAAGAAAAAGGAAGGACCTGCTGGCCCTTCCTCTTTCTCAATATAAAACAAGCTTATTTCGCGTTTGCCGGGGCGACTTCAAAATCGATTTTACCCAGGTTGACATCTGCACGCACGATGGTGATCATCATGGTGTCGCCCAGGCTCCAGTTCTTGCCGGAGACCGGGTCAGACAGACGGATGCCCTCGGTGAGCATGGTGCCGGAAGGAGTCAGACTGGAAGCAGGCACAAAGCCCTCCACACCGTTCTCCAGTTCGATGAACAGGCCGCGCTGGGTCACACCGGAAATGCGGCCCTCATAGCACTCACCCAGATGACGGCGGGCATACTCGGCCTTGTAGCAGTCCTCAGCCTTGCGCTCGATCTGCATGGCGATGATCTCACGCTCACTGGACTGCTTGCTGGCCTTCTCGGCAAAGTCGCTATAGCGCAGGAGCATGGTGTCCTTGTCGGTGCCCTTGAGCTGAGCAGTCATGATGCGGTGGATGGCCAGATCCGGATAGCGGCGGATGGGGCTGGTGAAGTGAGCGTAGTCTTTCAGCACCAGACCGTAGTGGCCCTTGGGCTTTTCCTCGTACACAGCCTTAGACATGCAGCGCAGCATACCGGTGTTGATGATCTGCTCATAGGGGCCGCCGCGCACACCTTCCAGAATTGCGCTCAACTCCTTGGGAGTGGGCACATCCTTGGCGAAATGGTCGTTGATGCCGCAGGCCTGCAGCAGCATGTGCAGACGCTCCAGCTTTTCGGCGTTGGGTTCCTCATGCACACGGTACACAAAGGGGATCTGCTTCACGCGGGCAAAGTGAGCAGCGCACTGGTTGGCCAGCAGCATGAACTCCTCGATCATGGCCTCGCTCTCGCCGGAGGTACGCTTCTTCACGTCGATGCAGTGGCCGTCCTCGTCCAGGATCAGCTTCACTTCGCCGCTTTCAATGTCCATGCAGCCGCGCTCTTTGCGCAGACGGGCACGGTGCCCGTAAAGCTCCTTCATGGCAGGCAGCTGGCTCAGCACCTCATGATATTTGCCCTTCAGCTCGTCGTCAGCGCTGCCTGCCAGCAGGGCATTGATCTCAGAATAAACGCCCTTGACACGGCTGCGGATGACCGACTTGACAAAACGGTAATCGATCAGATTGCCGTCCTTATCCAGACGCATCAGGCAGGAGAATGCCAGGCGCAGCACGCCCTCGTTCAGGCTGCAGATGCCGTTGGACAGCTGCTTGGGCAGCATGGGAACGACCTGATCTGCATAGTAAACACTGGTGGCACGGTTGAAGGCTTCATTGTCCAGCTCGCTGCCGGGCTTGACATAGTTGGAGACGTCTGCAATGTGGACGCCCAGCTCAAAGCCGCCCTCGGGGGTCTTGGTCAGGCTGATAGCATCGTCGATGTCCTTGGTCTCGGCGCTGTCGATGGTGAAGATGGGCAAGGCACGCAGATCCATACGGCCTTCCGTGTCCTTCTCGGTGACCTCAGCATCTTCCAGCTTCTTGGCCTCTTCGCGCACCTTGTCCGGGAAACGACTGCGGATGTCCTGCGCATAGAGCAGGGCTTTGGCGCAGCGCTTTGCCTCATCCGAACTGCCAAACCGCATGGCGACGCCCACACGGTGGTCTTCCTGACGATTGCCGCGCAGCAGGATCTCCACAGCGACCTTGTCGCCGTCCTTTGCGCCGCCTTCGCAGTCGCGCATCATCTGCATGGAGATGGCCGGGCAGTCGTCCGGCACGAACTTCAGGCGGCCCTCAATGCGGCGCACCGTGCCCACCAGATCGTTCTTTTCTTCCAGCACTGCGAGGATTTCGCCCTCGTCGCTGCCTTCCACACGGGGATGCTCAAACTTTTCCACCAGGACCATATCCCCGGGCATTGCACCGCGGGTAAAGCGGCCCGGAATGAAAATATCGCTGGTGCCGTCCTCCAGCATGACGAAGGCAAAATTCTTGCCCAGCTTGACCACCTTGCACAGCAGAGCCTTGTCTGCACGGCCGGAACGCACCGTGAAGAACACACCCTGACGCTGGCAGATGACAGCCTCATGCACCAGCTGATCCACAGCTTCCATCACCTTGCGGTCCGCACTGCGGTCACCGCCGAACTTCGACTTCAGATCTTTGACGGTGCACGGCTGATTCTGGATCGCGTGCTCAATTTTATCGCGCATTGCCATAATATTTCTTTTTCTCCTTGCTCTTCCACAGCCGCAGCCATCCAACGGGCTGCAGCCCTGCCAATTGCGGGCGCACTGCCCCACCCTGCCGCAACGCTATGCTGCGGGCTTCCTGTCATCACACAGAAAAAACAGCCCCGTCCTTCACACGGGGCTGCACGAATCTTGTCAACCTGCCAGACGGCCAGCGAACACGCACGCCAGAATGGCGACCACAAAGAAAACGACACCGGCAATGCGGGTCACCTTGGCCAGCATCTGGTCAGCCGGGGTCAGACGAGCATTGTTTGCACCGCCTGCGCTGCCGTTGATGGCACCAGACAGGCCCTGACCGTGAGTGTGCTGCATGAGAGTGAGGAAAACGATGACGAGCGAAGCGATCAGCAGGATCACACCGCCAACAATTTCGATAACAGACATGGATTGAAACGCTCCTTTATTTTAATTCAATGAAAACTACGCAAAAATACAACTATATAGTAGCATAACAAAAAAGAAAAAGCAAGCCGAATCCGCGCTTTTTATCCCAAAAACTGCAGCGCCGTGCACACCTGCGCAAAAACTGCAGCGCTGGAAAACAGGGCCTTCGTCTGCCCGTCCTGCAGCACGACGATGGTATATCTCGGCTTTTGAGCCGGATAAAATCCGGCAAACCAGAGGTTCTTCCGCTCTGTACCGGCTTCATCGAACTGCCCCGTCTGTGCCGTGCCGGTCTTTCCGCCTGCACCTGCTTCAAGAACGGATGCATCCTGCCCGGTGCCGTCTGCCACCACCTGTTCCAGCATTTTTCGGAGCTTTCCCGCATTTTCTCCGGTCATCATACGGTGTGACTGCGGGTGAGCAAGCACTTCCAGCGGGGTGCCGTCCGTTTCGTCCAAGGTGCATTCCAGAAAAAACGGCGTCCGGTATACCCCGCCGCAGGCAATGGTATTCATCATG
Source organism: Barnesiella intestinihominis (assembly GCA_963656875.1). GTDB lineage: Bacteria > Bacillota > Clostridia > Oscillospirales > Ruminococcaceae > Faecalibacterium. The sequence continues at coordinate 25,433 of CAVKKE010000017.1, forward strand.
GCAGCCACCTGCACCGGCGACGCCAGCAGACTGCCCTGCCCAAAGCTGAAATTTGCCAGCTGACCGCTCTGCGCAAGCTCTTCGGAAAGTGGAAGATTTCCGGCGTCTGCGTGCATCCGGCCAATGAGCGTCACCTCCTGGCCAAAGCCGAACTGCTCTGCGGTCTGCCTCAGTGTTTCTCCGCCAAGCTCCTGGCCAAGCCGGATAAAATATCCGTTGCAGCTTTTTTCCAATGCACCAGCGAGGTCTACCGTTCCATGCGGAATCCCCCCTGCACAGCGGAAGATCTGCCCGTCCACCACAATTGCCCCGGTGCATTCGTATTCCGGCAAAACGCCTTTTTCCAGCGCTGCCGCCGCCTGCACCGGCTTGAACACCGACCCGACGGCATAGCTTTCCAGCACACGGTTCAAAAACGGACTGCCCGATGCGTCCAGACTGGCCGAAAGGTTTTGCGGGTCATATCCCGGCACGCTGACGCTGGCCCGGACAGCTGCTGTTTCCGTGTCAAGTACCAGAATACACCCGCTGGACATCATTTCCTTCGCCACGGCTTCAGTGGCGCGCTGCACCGGGCGGGAGATAGTCAGCTGCACACCCACTGCACCGCTGTCCTGATGGGTCAGCTGAACGCTTTCCCCTGCCCGAAGCTTTCCCTGTGCGGTGACGGCGCAGGTCACAATGTCATGTGCACCCGTACCTGCCAAAATGTCATTCAGTGCTTTTTCAAGCCCCGCTGCACCGTTCCCTTCGCTGCCGAGATAACCAATGAGATGCTGACACAGCGGCTCCGAAGCATACCGTCGGACAGACGGATAACAGGTGATCCCGTCGGCAGTGAGGTCACGGGAAACTTCCAGCAGGAAGGGCGCGGCGCGATTCCGGTTTTGATACAAAAGTGCCTGTCCGGCTTCGCTGGTCTCTGCATACAGGCGGGTGTAGTTGTTTTCACCCGGAAAGCAGAGAGCCTGCCAGACGGGCTCCGAGCCAGTCAGCAATAAACCATCGTGGTCATAGAAATTCCCCCGCCGGGCAGGAAGCGCGAGAGTGACCGTGCTTTGTGCCTGCGCGCGGGCTGCGTAAACACTGTTCTGCGCCAGCCAGTAAATACGGCACAGGACCACTGCAAAAGCCAAAAGGATCGCCGCGTACAACGCCAGAACCCGCTTGCCAGACATAGTGATGCCCCTTTTTTCATAAGAGTGGGCAGATCAGCGGAGAAATATACGATTCAAAAACATCTCGGTTTCGTGTCGGCAATGTCAGCGGCTCTAAATAAAAAAGGAGACGGACTCTCCGAAAAGAATCCGTCTCCTAAGGCACTTATTTAATAAGCGCAGGCACAGCTTAGTACATGCCGCCCATGTCACCGCCAGCGGGGGCTGCGGGAGCCGGGGGCTCCGGCAGGTCTGCAACCAGGCTCTCGGTGGTCAGGACCATCTCGGCCACAGATGCTGCGTTCTCCAGAGCAGAACGAGTGACCTTGGTGGGGTCAACGATGCCTGCAGCGATCATATCTTCCACATAGACTTCTTTCTGTGCGTCGAAGCCGTAGTTGGGCTTGTTGGCAGAAATGATTTTGTCGATGATGACACTGCCTTCCAGGCCAGCATTCTTTGCAATCTGACGCAGAGGTGCTTCCAGAGCCTTCAGAACGATCTTAGCGCCGGTGCGCTCGTCGCCTTCCAGCGTGTCGCACAGCTCGCGGACAGCGGGGATGG
>CAVKKE010000018.1:0-27035 GCA_963656875.1 Barnesiella intestinihominis
CCGAGAGCGTGTGGGACAACCGCTTCCGCTATGTGGACGAGCTGCGCAAGATGGGCGCAAGCGTGCAGGTGGACGGTCAGGTGGCCGTGTTCGAGGGCGTGGAAAAGCTCAGCCCGGCTCCGCTGCGTGCATCGGACCTGCGCGCAGGTGCTGCCATGGTGGTGGCTGCCCTGATGGCAGACGGCACCAGCGAGATCGAGGAGATCGGCCACATTGAGCGCGGCTACGAGAACATCGTGGAGAAACTGCGGGCTCTGGGCGCGGACATCAAGAAGGTGGACCGCACCCCTGCAGCGCTGGAACAGGCACTGTAAGTTCTTCATAACAAAAATAAACAGCCTGCCGCAATCGCGCGGCGGGCTGTTTTTGGGTACATCAGAGGTTTTTCATGGCAGAATTCATCTCATTATATTCCGGTTCCTCCGGCAACAGCAGCGTGGTGCGCTGCGGGGAGCGGTATCTCATCATCGACATGGGCAAAGGCGTGCGCACCACTTCGGCGGCGCTCAAGGCACTGGGCCTTGCCATCAGCGACTGCGACGGCATTCTTGTCACCCACGAGCACAGCGACCATGTGAAGGGTCTTTCCACCTTCCTCAAAAAGAACCCGCTGCCGGTGTACGGTGCGGCGGCGACGCTGGATTTTCTGGACGCCAACGGCATCGTGCCTGCCAGCTGTGAGCTGAACACGCTGGAAGGCAGGGAAGAGGACATCGGAGCCTTCGGCGTGCAGAGCTTCCCCACCAGCCACGATGTGCCCTGCGTGGGCTACCGCATCCACACTCCGGACGGCAAGACCATGACCATTGCCACCGACCTGGGGGTGCTGACCCCGCCAGTGCACGAAGCGCTTTCCGGCTGCGACCTTGTGGCTCTGGAAAGCAATTACGACCTGCACATGCTGCGCAGCGGGCCGTATCCGTATTATCTGCGGGCCCGCATCGAGAGCACCCGGGGGCATCTGTCCAACGACGAGTGCTCAGCGAAGCTGCTGGAGCTGATCCAGGAAGGGTGCAAGAAGTTCGCCCTGTGTCATCTGTCGCAGGAGAACAACACTCCGTCGCTTGCCCTGCAGACCGTGTTCAACACGCTGGGCGCAGCGGGCGTGGTGCCAGACAAGGACTGCGTTGTGCAGGCCCAGCGGCGCAATGAGATCAGCCCGGTGCTGGAGTTTTGAGGGCAGAAAAAGGCCAGCGTGCCGATAGTTTCTCTGAAGACCGTCCGCTGGGGTGGAACCCTGCTGCCGCAGGCAGTAGGGCGGGCGATGGAATGGCCCGAATCGTGTATGAAGAGAAAACTATCGGCGCACTGGCCGGTTAAATGGATGTATTTTATAAAACAAAAAGGGGCTGTTGCAAAATAAAAATGCGATAGCAATTTGCACAAAAAATAGCGCAAAAACAGAAACCCGGAACCCTTTTTGAGCCACTTTGGCCCTGAAAAGGTTCCGGGTTTTGTGCATGATTTTTTCAGCGAGCCATTTTGCAACAGCCCCTTTTCTTTACTCGTTTGCTTTCTGTGTGCGGATATCATCTCCGGCAAACAGGCAGGGGACAAAGGCCGAAAGGCGGCTGGAAATTTTTTCGGTGTACAGCTTTTCCAGCAGGGCACCGTCAGTGATATTCGTGGTGACGATGGTGGGCAGCTTTGCTCCCAGACGGTTGTTGAGCAGGCTGTACAGGCTGCTGATGAGGAAAGCGGAGTTGAATTCCGAACCAAGATCGTCGAGGATGAGCAGGTCGGCATTTGTGACCGTCTGCATCAGAGCCTCTTCCTCTCCGGCAGGGTCGGAGCCGAAGTGCAGCCCTTCCAGCTTGGAGAAGAAGTCCGGGCTGGAAACATAGATCACGTCGTAGCCCTTTTCCAGCACGATGCCCGCAATGGCGAGGGCGGCGTGGGTCTTGCCAAGGCCTGCATTGCCAAAGAGCATCAGGCTCTCGCTGTGGTGATCAAATTCTTCCGCATAGCTGCGCAGATCTTCCAGCATGTCGGCCATGTAGGGACGGATGGAGCCGCCCACCTTTTCGTCTGCACGGTTCGGATAGTAGCGCAGCTCCATGGTGTCGAAGCTGGAAATGGACAGGCTGGACAGAGCTTCGATCTCCTGACGGCGCAGCTGCTGCATCACCTTGTGCACGCACTCACAGGTGTGGCCGTTCACACTGCCGGTGTCTTGACATTTTTTGCAGGTGAAATGTGGTTCCAGCGCGTCGGCGGGGCGGCCGCTTTCAGCCAGCAGGGTGGTCAGCTTCTGCTTGGCGTCGGCCAGCGCAGCGGCGGCTTCGGTGCGATCCTTGCCTGCGGCACCGGCCAGGGCGCAGCGGATGCCCCGGACGCGCACTTCCTCTTCGGCATGGCGGAGGGCAGGAATGGCAGCTTCCGCTTCGGCTCGGGTGTCCTCAGCGCGGGCCCGGGCCATCTGCCGCCGGGCGGCTACGGTGCGCATGGTTTCCTGATAAAGTTCATTTTTGGTACGCATGGCTTCTCCTTATTCCGGCTTCTTTTTCAGCGGACGGCGGCGGGTGGCGTTCTTGAGGAAGTCGTTGCCGCTGGGGGTCTCGCGGTCTACGCGGAGATTCCGGCTTGCGCCCGCCACGGCCACCGGCCCGCGGACATCGTGGACGGTGCGCAGGCCCTTGGCATTCCAGGTCTTGAGGATGCTGTTCCAGTACCACAGGTCGCGCTTGGGGCCCGCCTGCACGGCGGCTTCCTGCACCATGGCATCGTCATAGCCGTAGACTTCATACCACCGGGCGATGGCCTTGCGTCCGCCGAGGGTCAGCTCGCTTTCCGGGATGCCCAGCAAGCCGCTGACATAATGCTCGCGGCTCTGGCGCAGGGCCAGCAGCTTGAGGTGGGCGTCGGCCTGTTCGCCGGTCTCCACGCCCTCGTTGCGCCAGACTTTCAGTTCGTGGGTCACGGAAGCCATGGTGCGTCTGCCGCGCCCAGTCATGTAGGCCACGCAGAGCATCACGGTCTCCGGCGCAAAACCTTCCTGCACATAGAGATTGACCAGCTTTTCCATCTCGCTGTGGGTCAGGGCACGGCCAAAGCCGGTCTGAGCGCAGTCGATAAGGCTGGAGATCATGGGGTCGGTGCGGCTGGCGGCGGCGATCTCGGCCCATGTCATGGGGGCGGGAGCGCTGGGCTCTTCGCCCGGGGCGGCGTTCTCCTCATACCGTTCCAGCAGGCCCGCGCCCGCCCAGAAGGACAGGGCACTCTCGGCGCTGATGCGGCTGCGCAGCTTGAGGTCGGCGCAAATCTTGTCCGGGTCGGTGACGCCGGTGGCCAGCACATACAAAGCCACACGCACATTGTATTCCTCGGCGATGCCCAGCTTGGAGAACACCAGCTGCGGCACGGCGATGGTGTCGCCTTTGAGTTCTTTTAAACGATAGATCATCTTTTATTCCTTCGGCTCTTCTTCGGCGGGCTCTGCGGGCGGCTCCCATGGGTCACAGTCCATCATGTCGGGGCAGTTCTTCCAGCCGTCCGGGTCGGCATTGAACGCATCCTGCAGACACTTTGCGGCCATGGCGCGGCCCTCGTCGGTCAGGGGGAACACCTTCTGCACCCGCAGGGCAGGGTCAGTCTTTTCCAGTGTCCACGGGTCGGGCCAGTAGTCCACTGTGAGTATGCTCTCTTCTTTCGTGGCACCCTCGCCGCCGTCGGGGTCAGGCACACTGCGCTTGCCCGGGGTGAGCCGGTAGCGCAGGCCGTATTCGTTGCCGCTGTAGATGTTTTTGCATTTGAAGTAATGCAGCAGGGGGACAAAGATCATGATGAAAGTCCTTTCCGGCAAAAGCAAACGATTTGAAATGCTCTCCGCGCTGCTCTGAGCATATTAGAGGAAATGATTTTATATTGCAGCATCCAAACGCCTGCAGGCGTTTTGGATGCTGTCTTTTCACAGAGAGACCTTTAATGAGAAATGGCATATCTATTATAAGAAACACAGCAAAAAATTGCAATGCCTTTCAAAACAGAAAAAGAAAAACGGCAAACCGATATTTCACGGTTCACCGTTTGTTTTTGGAGCAGGGTACGGGACCCGAACCCGCTGCCTGCTGCTTGGGAAGCAGCCGCTCTACCGGATGAGCTAACCCTGCAAGTTGCTCATTTATTGTAGCAAAGCGGGGCCGGATTGTCAAGAGCGAAAGAGGTCAGTTTTTCGCCGCGTCGGTCAGGTCGAGCACCGGAGTGAAGGGGTCGAACACCAACCCGGTAATGCCGTCTGCGATGAGCAGACGCTTCTGCTGGCTCAGCAAAGGAACGACGGTGCAGCTGTCCAGCAGCTGGCGCTCACACTGGCTCAGCAGGGCGCAGCGGGCGCGGCCGGTCTGCTGGGCACTTTCGGCCAGACGTTCGGTATACAGCGGGTCAGACCAGCCGGTCAGCCCGCCATCCTCGGCGCTGAACTGGGAGAGCATCTGATACACGCTGCCGCCCTCGGCCCGGATGGGGGCCAGCGCAATGGTGTAGTTGCCGCTGGCGATGCGCTGGTCAAACTCCTCCTGAGGCACTTCTTCCACCGAGAAGAAGAGGGAACAGTCCTTCTGCCATGCACCGTTGATCTGCTCGGCCAGCTCCGTGAGCCCGGCTTCCTTCGGCAGCAGAATGGTCACGCCGGAAAAGTCTGAGCTGGCCATGCCCTGCCGGGCGGTGAGATAAAGAGCTTTGGGGTCGGTGATGGTCGGTGTGGGGTCTCCGGCGGCATCCCGGTAGTCGATGCCGTCCACGGTCAGGCCGCTGGGCACAAGGCCCTCGGCGGCAGTGTACAGGCCGGAAGCGGGCACATCGGCGTTTTCCCGGGCGATGCCCGTCAAAGCCTGCCGCAGCTCCTGATTGGCGAACACAGAGCCCTCAGAGCTGTTGAACAGCAGGGCCCATGTGGTGTCGGAGTAGGAGACCGATTGCAGCGAGGTGGCTTCACCGGTGTCATCCAGCGCGGCAGAACACTTTTCGTCTGCGATGAGCTGGGCTGCACTCTTGCCGGAATTGCTGGTGTTCTGCACAAGGCGCAGGCTGCCGATCTGCGGCGAGGAAACATCCCGGCGCAGGAACAGGCCGCTGGCAGTCCAGTTGTAAAGATAGAAATTGCCGCTGGACAGGGTGGTCTTGGCAGTCAGGCCGTAGGTGCCCCGGGTGCTGTCGAAAAATTCTTCGTCGCAGGGCATGGCTCCGGGCAGGGTGAGCTTGGACAGGAAGGTGTCGTCCCGTTCACTGAGCCGGAACACCAGTGTCAGCGGGCCGGACATGGAGACCCCCAGCGTGCTGGGGTCGGCTTCGCCTGCCAGCACCGCAGGGCCGTTCTGGATGGCAGAGAACTCCACTGCGTAGGGGGAGTTGGTCTGCGCCTGGAACATGCGCCGGAACGCGAACACGAAATCCTCGGCGGTGATGGCGTAGTCGGTGGAAGCGCCCTTGACCGCTTTGTAGGTCAGGCTGTCTTTGATCTGGAAAGTGTAGGTCAGGCCGTCCGAGGAGACCGTCCAGCTTTCGGCCAGAGCAGGCACGATCTCACCATCGGCATTTTTGCGCACAAGGCCGCTGTAAAGATTTTCGCAGGCGATGACGTCCGATGCGGCAGAAGCCACCTGTGGGTCGAGGTTTGAGGGGATGGTGTCCACGAACCATGTAAAGCTCGGTGCACTGGAACCGCCGCCGCAGCCGGTGAGTGCGAGCAGAAACGCAGCAGCAAGCACTGCCGCGAGGATACGGAAAGACTTCTTCAAGAAAATGACCTCATTCTATGGGTTGGTTTGGGCAGGGCCTTGTATACAAAAAACGCTCTGCTTCGACAAGTGTAGCAGAAACAGCGGCAAAATACAATTGCGGAATTGTGAATTTACCGCTGTTTTTGGGGCAAAGAGGGCGTTTTCCGTTGCCAATTGCGGCCAAATGAACTATAATGGTACAGCGAAACATCCCTGCGCCTGTCTCTGGCGCGTTGAATATGATCGATTATTACTATTGAGGAGGAACTGTTTTTATGCAGAAGGATCAGCAGAAGCTTGTCGAGCTCATCAAAGGCAAGAAAGTGGCCTTCATCGGTGCCGGTGTCAGCCACAAGACCCTGATCAAGGAGTTCGTGGAGCTGGGTGCGCACGTCACCCTGTGCGACCAGAAAAAGAGCGTGGAGGACTTCGGCGACTACGCCGCCACCATCAAGGAGCTGGGCATTGACCTGAGCCTGGGCGAAAACTATCTGGACGGATTCAAGGGCCAGGACATCATCATGCGCACCCCGGGCTTCGTGGGCTACTTCGAAAAGCCCCTGCAGGATGCCATGGCCGCAGGCACCATGGTGACCAGCGAGGTGGAACTGTTCTTCGATTTCTGCCCCTGCGAGATCGTGGCCGTGACCGGCTCTGACGGCAAGACCACCACCACCACCCTGATCTCCAAGTTCTATGAGGCCGCAGGCCGCAAGGTGCATCTGGGCGGCAACATTGGCGCAGCCCTGCTGCCCATGCTGCCCGAAGTGGCCCCGGAAGATGTGGCAGTCGTGGAACTGTCCAGCTTCCAGCTCATCAGCATGCACTCCAGCCCCAACATCGCTGTGGTGACCAATGTGACCCCGAACCATCTGGATCACCACAAGGATATGCAGGAGTACATCGACGCCAAGCGCAACATCCTGCTGTATCAGAAGCAGCCCTGCCGCGCTGTTCTGGGCTATGAAAACGAGATCAGCCGCTCCATGCAGAAGGACTGCAAGGGCAAGCAGGTGTGGTTCACCCGCCTGCACGACACTGACAACGGTGCTTTCCTGCGCAAGGAAGACAACATGCTCTGCATAGCTGAGGACGGCGTCGTGACCCCGTTCCTGGCCCAGAAGGACGTGAAGCTGCGCGGCCTGCACAACATCGAAAACCTGCTGGCCGCTGCCGCTGCCGTGTGGGGCGAGGTGTCCGTGGAAGCCATTCAGCAGGTGGGCAGCACCTTCACCGGCGTGGAGCACCGCATTGAGCCGGTGCGCACTCTGGACGGAGTGCTGTACTACAACGACTCCATCGGCACCAGCCCGACGCGCACCATTGCCGGCCTGCGCAGCTTCAACCAGAAGGTCATTCTGATCGCCGGCGGCTACGACAAGCACATCCCCTACGAGCCCCTCGCACCCGAAGTGGTGGCTCACGTCAAGAACCTCGTGCTGATGGGTGCCACCGGCCCCCGCATCGAAAAGGCTGTGCGTGAAGACCCGAACTTCAACGAGGCTGAGCTGCCCATTCAGCACGCCGACAACATGCAGCATGCAGTGGAGCTGGCCCGTGCCTGCGCAAAGCCCGGCGACATCATCATTCTGTCCCCGGCCAGCGCATCCTTCGACCTGTACCCCAACTTTGAGGTGCGCGGCCGCGAGTTCAAGAAGATCGTCAACGAGCTGAAGTGATCGCGCAGGTCAGCACAAAACAGCGGCGCACCCGCTTTGAAAACGCCTGCCGGGGCCGGTGGGTGCTGGGGGCAACGCTTCCGTTAGACTTTTCCCTCTTTGGCAAAAGCCAGCCCTGGCGGTTCTATGCCGGGCCCACGCTGGCGCTGGAGCTCAGCGGCTCCACAGCCTGGGCTGCAGGGCACGCAAACCCCGAAGAGCTGGCCGGATTTCTCGCGTTCTGCGGGTGTGAGAGCATCATTCTGGACGAAGCGGAGTGTCCGCCGCCTGCCGGATGGCACCGGGCCGAAACATTGACCGTGTTCGGTCTTGCCCCCGGAAAAGCTCTGCCCCTGCCCGCTGCGGACGAAGCCTTCTGGGCCGGGCTGACCTTTGACCGGGAACCCTCTGCCATGGCGGTGGCCCGGGCGCTCTACCCGGCGGACACGGCAAAGCAGGAGGACTTTTACTCCGAGCTCTGCTCGAAGCGCACCCGGGGCAGAGCCCTTGCGTGGACGCTGGGGCAGGGAAGTGAAACGGTCTGCACAGTGGGGGCCTATGCCCTTGCAAACGGGCAGGCTTACATGGCCTGCGGGCAGACAGCAGAGAATCTTCGCGGCAAAGGCATCGGCGGGCGGCTCATCGTGCAGATGGCAAATGAGCTTGCCGCCGAAGGGCAGCACCCGGTGTTCCTCTGCAGCCCGGAACGGGTGCATTTCTATACCCGGCTTGGCTTTGAAAAGCTTGGGGAGTATGCACGGTATGGAGGGCCGGTGCGTCGGTAGCTTTCTCCTCGGACACGACTCAGGCCATTCCATCGCCCGCCCTATTGCCCTACGGGCAACAGGGTCCCACCCCAGCGGACGGTCCTCGGAGAAACTACCGACGCGCCAGTCCGGGCAGGATTATAAACTATAAATTAAGGAACCAATCATAATGTCAATCTTAAACCACTTTTTCGATTACAAACCCGAAGTTCTGGCGCTGGACGAAAAGGCCATGGAGCTTTGCCAGCCCTACTTCCGTCACATGGAGGAGATCCGCGACTTCAACCAGCTCAAGATGCTGAAAGCCTTTGCGGACACCCAGATGGCCTCCACCGATATGCTGGGCACCACCGGCTACGGCCTGTGGGATACTGGCCGCGCAAAGCTGGAGCAGATCTTCGCCGAAGTGATGGGCGCGGAAGACGCCCTCGTGCGCAGCCAGTTCCAGAGCGGCACCCACACGCTGGCTGTGGCGCTGTTTGGCCTGCTGCGGGCAGGGGACACCCTGCTGGCTGCCACCGGCCGTCCTTATGACACATTGGAAGGCGTCATCGGTCTGGACGGCAAGGGCAAGGGCACCGGCACTTTGATGGACTACGGCGTCAAATACGACGAAGCGCCCCTCAAGGCCGATTTCACCCCGGACTACGACCTGATCGCAAAGAAGGCCCCCGGGGCCAAGGTGTGCCACATCCAGCGCAGCCGCGGCTATCTGCAGCGCAACGCCTTTGATCTGGACACCATCAGGAAGATCGCCGACACCGCCCGTGCGGCCAACCCCGATATCATCATCTTTGTGGACAACTGCTACGGCGAGTTCACCCAGACACAGGAGCCTTGTCAGGTGGGTGCAGATATCGCCGTGGGCAGCCTCATCAAGAACCCCGGCGGCGGCATTGCCCCCACCGGCGGCTACATCGTGGGTCGCAAAGACCTTGTGGAGCTGTGCGCCTACCGCCTGAACGCTCCCGGCCTTGGCAAGGAGCTGGGCTGCACGCTGGAAACGCCCCGCGACATGTATCTGGGCTTCTACTATGCCCCCGGCGTGGTGTGCGAAGCCATCAAGACCGCCATTTACGCTCAGTGCATGCTGGAACTGCTGGGCAAGAACCCCGTCCCGCGCTACTGCGACGACCACAACGACATCGTGACCTGCTTTGATGCTGGCACGGCAGACGCTCTCATCGGCTTCTGCCAGGGCATTCAGGCCGCAAGCCCGGTGGACAGCTACGCTGCCCCGGAACCTTCTCCGGAACCGGGCTACACCGACGAAGTGGTCATGGCAAGCGGCAGCTTCACGCAGGGCAGCACCATTGAGCTGTCCTGCGACGGCCCGCTGCGTGAGCCCTACACCTGCTATCTGCAGGGCGGCCTGAACTTCGCCGCCAGCCGTGCAGGCGTGCTGCTGGCCATCCAGAAGGCGTATTTTGCATGATGTTTGCCCGACGGGCAAAAATGATGTGCCGCCTTTCAGTTGCATGATGCAGCCTGCTGTGCAGACCATGATGTGTGCCTTACGGCACATGCTCCATGGCCGAAGGCTGCATCATGGCACAAGCCACATCATGCGCCCGCAGGGCGTACATCATTTGTTCGGAACGAACAACATCATCTCCGACATCTCCAAGGAGGAACCTTATGCCTCAGCTTAGTGACCGTGTGGGTACGTTCACGGATTCTGTCATCCGCCGCATGACCCGCATCAACAATCAATACGATTCCATCAATCTGTCGCAGGGCTTCCCGGATTTTGACCCGCCGAAGCAGCTGCTGGACGCACTGGCGGAGACTGCCTATAAAGGCCCGCATCAGTACGCTGTGACCTTTGGCGCACAGAATTTCCGCGAAGCACTGGCAAGAAAGACCAGCCCCGCCCTGCACCACGAAGTAGACCCCAACACCGAGATCTGTGTCACCTGCGGCGGCACTGAAGCCATGATGGCTGCCATGATGACCATCTGCAACCCCGGCGACAAGGTGATGATCTTCTCGCCGTTCTACGAGAACTACGGCGCGGACGCTATTCTGTCCGGGGCTGAGCCCATCTATATCCCGCTGGTGCCGCCCACCTATGAGTTTGACATCAGCCTGATCGAAAAGGGCTTTGCTGAGGGTGCCAAGGCGCTGATCCTGTGCAACCCCTCCAACCCCTGCGGCAAGGTGTTCCGCCGGGACGAGCTGGAAGCCATTGCAAAGCTGGCGATCAAGTATGATGCCTTTGTGGTGACCGATGAGGTGTACGAACACATCATCTATGCCCCGGCAGAGCACATCTGCATGGCAAGCCTGCCCGGCATGTTCGAGCACACCATCACCTGCAATTCGCTGTCCAAGACCTACTCCATCACGGGCTGGCGTCTGGGCTACCTCATCGGCCCCGCCGAGGTCATTGAGGGTGCCCGCAAAGTGCACGACTTCCTCACCGTGGGCGCGGCTGCGCCCCTGCAGGAGGCTGCTGTGGCCGGGCTGGAAATGCCCGCCAGCTACTACGAGGAACTGCAGGCTCTTTACACCGAAAAGCGTGACCATTTCCTCGCCGGGCTCGACCGTGTGGGCCTGAAGCACAACGTGCCGCAGGGCACCTACTTTGTCATGATCGACATTTCGGATTTCCTCGCCCTGCCGCGGTTTGCAGGCTGGACCGACCTTGAATTCTGCGAGTGGATGATCCGCGAGATCGGTGTGGCTGCTGTGCCCGGCTCCAGCTTCTTCCGGGAGCCGGTGAACCACCTGATCCGGATGCACTTTGCCCGCGGCACGGATGTGCTGGACGAAGCCATCCGCCGTCTGGAAAAGCTGGCTGACCTGCTGAAATAAAACCTGATACAAACACAACAGCGCCGCAGGAAATTCCTGCGGCGCTGTCTCTTTCCCAATACTCTATACACAAATCAGACCGTCACACGGCGCGGCGTTCTACAGGGGGCATCGGCTCGACCAGAGCGGGATGCATTCCCTCGCGGTAGTCCAGATCGCCCTGATCCAGACCGCGCAGCAGAACTTCGGCGGTGGCAATGTTGGTGGCGATGGGAACGCCGTGCATGTCGCACAGGCGGAGCAGGTTCTGCTCAGTGATGCTGGCGGCGTCTGCCTTCAGCGGGTCGCGGAAGAACAGCACCAGATCCACTTCGTCGCAGGCAACGCGGGAAGTGATCTGCTGTACGCCGCCCAGCTTGCCGGAGAGATAGCAATGCACAGGAAGGCCGGTGGTCTGTGCCAGCATCCGTCCGGTGGTGCCGGTGGCAATGACGGTGTTTTTGGACAAAATGGCGCTATAAGCGGTGCAGAACTGCAGAGCAAGCTCTTTGCGGGAATCGTGTGCAAGAATGGCAATGGTCATAGTGCTCTCTCCTTTGTTCTTAGTATAGTGTTGTGGATGGCGAACAAAATTCAAGCTGAAAGTGAAATATGATGAAATCGTTATCAAAACTTCCAATATAGTTTTACCGCAACAAAATAGGGGTTGTCAAGAGGCTTTTTATACTTTTTGCTGGACAAAACGGAGAAAGTGCGACTATGTCTTTGTCGGAACTGTAGAAAACTGGGATACATTCATCCATCCAAATGAACGATTTGAAAAGAAAAAGTGAAAACAAAATTCAAAATCTGTCGCCGTGGAGCAAACAGTCCATGCCGTTAAAACAAAAATACAGGCCGGAGCGGGATGCACCGGCCTGTGGCGGAAAAAGCTTTTCAGATTTTTTGCAAAATTATGAATTTGATGGAAAAATCGCTCACTCCCGATTTTCACACGCGGAAAGTGGGTTCGGCAGGGCTCAGCGGGTCTGGCCGTCGCCGTGGATGACGTATTTATAGCTGCAGAGCTCTGCCAGCCCCATGGGCCCGCGGGCGTGGAGCTTCTGGGTGGAAATGCCCATTTCACAGCCAAGGCCGAACTCGCCGCCGTCGGTGAAGCGGGTGGAGCAGTTGACATACACAGCGGCGCTGTCCACTGCAGCAGTGAACAGGTCGGCGTGGGCCTGCGTCCGGGTCAGGATGGCTTCGCTGTGGCCGGTGGAGTGCTGCGCGATGTGGGCGATGGCTTCCTCCACGCTGTCCACGACCTTCACGGCGAGGATGTAGTCCAGAAATTCGGTGTCGAAGTCCTTCTCACCAGCCGGAGTGCCCGGGATGATGGCGGCGGCACGTTCATCCAGCCGCAGCTCCACCGGATGCAGGCCCTTTGCGGCGCGGTCGGGGCCGAGCCGCTTTGCCAGGCGGGGCAGAAACTCATCTGCGATGGCAGAATGCACAAGGCACACTTCCTCCGCGTTGCATACGCTGGGGCGGCTGGCCTTGGCGTTCTCGATGATGTCCAGCGCCTTGTCCAGATCAGCGGTGTCGTCCACATAGACGTGGCAGATGCCGGTGCCGGTCTGGATGCAGGGGACTTTGGCGTTCTCCACACAGGCGCGGATCAGGCCCGCACCCCCGCGGGGAATCAGCAGATCCACATAGCCCACAGCGGTCATCAGGGCGTTGGCGGAAGCATGGGTAGTGTCCTCAATCAGGCAGACTGCCGTCTCGGGCAGACCGGCCTTTTGCAGGCCCTGACGCAGGGCCGTGACGATGGCGTGGGCGCTGCGCCATGCTTCCTTGCCGCAGCGCAGGATGCAGGCGTTGCCGCTCTTGATGGCAAGGGCGGCGGCATCGCTGGTCACGTTGGGGCGGCTCTCGTAGATGATGGCGATGACGCCCATGGGTACGGCGGTCTTTTCAATTACCAGCTCGTTGGGGCGCTCCACGCGGTTCAGAACCCGGCCCACCGGGTCAGGCAGGGCAGCCACTTCCCGGATGCCCTGTGCCATGGCTTCGATGCGCGGGGCGGTCAGGGCCAGACGGTCCAGCATCACGTCGCTGATATGCCCTTTGGCTGCAGCCATGTCCTCGGCGTTGGCGGCAAGGATGGCAGCCTGATTCTGCGGGTCGCACAGGGCGTCGGCCATGCCCAGCAGGGCAGTGTTGCGGGCAGCGCTGTCGGACAGCACCAGTGCAGACTTCGCCGCGCGTGCGGCTTCGAGAATTTCCCGAGTGGTCATGTTCAGCCCTCCTTATGGCCTGCAAAACGGGTGCCGGCGGGTTTGCCGTCGGCAATGTCATACAGCAGTTCGGGGTGTGCGCCGTTGGCGATGACCATGTCCGCACCGCTGCCCGTTACCATGCGGGCGGCACGCAGCTTGGTGGCCATGCCGCCGGTGCCAAGGGCTGAACCGGCACCGTCGGCCAGCGCCATCACATCGGGGGTGATCTCTTCCACCAGCGGGATGAGCTTTGCATCCGGGTGGGTGTGGGGGTTGGCGGTGTACAGGCCGTCGATGTCGCTGAGCAGCACCAACAGGTCGGCCTTGGCGCAGCAGGCCACGATGGCCGCCAGCGTGTCGTTGTCGCCGATGGAAGTGATCTCGTCGGTGGCAACAGTGTCGTTTTCGTTGATGATGGGCAGTGCGCCCAGTTCCAGCAGGCGGGACAGGGTGTTCTGGAAGTTCACTCGGCGCTCGGTGTGCTCCACGTCCACGCCGGTGAGCAGGATCTGCGCCACGGTGTGATTGTAGGCGTTGAACAGCCGGTCGTAGGTGTACATCAGCTCACACTGGCCCACAGCGGCGCAGGCCTGCTTGGAAGCGGTGTCTTTTGGGCGTGCTGGCAGGGAAAGCTTGCCTACGCCCATGCCGATGGCACCGGAGGACACCAGAATGACTTCGTGGCCTTCATTTTTCAGGTCGCTGAGGACATTGACCAGCTGTTCGGTGTGGCGGATGTTCAGTCGCCCGGTGGCGTATGCCAGTGTAGAAGTGCCTATTTTCACAACGATGCGCATGATCCTTTAACCCTTTCCCATTTCCTTTGTTTTATTGTACGATGCGATCACGGCGTCCATCACCGCACCGCGCAGGCCGTGCTCTTCCAGCACGCGGACGCCCTGAATGGTGCTGCCGCCGGGGCTGCACACAGCGTCTTTCAGCTCGCCGGGGTGCTGGCCGCTTTCCAGCACCAGCTTTGCGCTGCCCAGGACCATCTGCGCAGCATACTCCTGTGCCTTAGCGCGGGGCAGGCCGCAGGCCACGCCGCCGTCAGCCAGCGCTTCAATGAACTGATACACCCAGGCCGGGCCGCAGCCGGACACGCAGCTGGCTGCATCGATCAGGCTTTCCGGCACGGCGTCCAGACGGCCTGCGGGAGCCATGATTTTGAGGAATTCTTTCTCTTCTTCAGCGGTGACGTTGCTGGAGCAATACTGGATCATGCCCTCGCCCACAGAAGCCGGCGTGTTGGGCATGATGCGGATGACGGGAAAGTCCTCTCCGGCCATCTCCTGAATGCGGGCGATGGACAGGCCCGCCGCCATGCTGCACAGCACAAAACGGGTGGGGCGCTCATCCAGCGTAAACTTCAAAGGCTCCAGCAGAGCGTCCATCATCTGGGGCTTCACGGCTAGAAAGATCAGGCTGCAGTCACCGGCCACTTCGGCGTTGGTGGCTGTTTTGCAGCCCAGCTCCTTGGCCAGCTTCTGTGCCTTTTCAGCGGTGCGGTTTGCCAGATAGACTTTTTTCGGGTCAACAGCTTTACACACGGCGCGGGCGATGGCTCCGCCCATGTTGCCGCAGCCCAGAAAACCAATGGTATCCATCATAAATATACCCTCCCTTGAAGCAGACCCGATTCGGAAAGATCGGTCTGCATGTTTTCATTCTAAGCACCCGGAGGGATAAAATCAAGAGCTTTGCCGGATTTTTGCCGGAGTAGGTGTGCCATATACCGGATGACAGGATTTTATATGGCCGCTTTCACAAAAGAAGGGGGCGATTTCGGGCACAGCTATCCCAATAGGCACAAAAAATTCAAAGTGTGTACAAAAACAGTCCTTGCTTTTTTGTGAACTTTTGCGGTAAAATAAGACACGGACAATCTTCTCACGGGATTCAACCGCAAACGGCAGGGGAAACCCCGCCCGGAAAGGATGGTTTTTGTGTCACAGACAACCAAGCGGGCGCTGGAAGCATCGCTGAAAAAGCTGCTGCTGGAAAAGCCCCTCAACAAGATCACGATCAACGATATCACCGAGGACTGCGGCGTCAACCGAATGACGTTCTATTATCATTTCAAGGACATCTACGATCTGGTGGACTGGATCCTCGTGGAGGATGCAGCCAAGGCGCTGGAAGGCCGCCAGAGCTTTGATACATGGAATGAAGCGTACTTCGATATCCTGCGTCAGGTTCAGGAAAATAAGACTCTGGTGCTGAACGTCTACCGTTCGGTAGGCCGTGAACAGGTGGAGCAGTACCTTTATAAATTGCTGGACCCCATGCTCAAGGATTTCGCAGACCGCGAGTGCGAGGACATCACTGTGCAGGACGCCGACCGGCAGT
Source organism: Barnesiella intestinihominis (assembly GCA_963656875.1). Lineage (GTDB taxonomy): Bacteria > Bacillota > Clostridia > Oscillospirales > Ruminococcaceae > Faecalibacterium. The sequence continues at coordinate 15,513 of CAVKKE010000018.1, forward strand.
TCGTCATCGATTTTTATAAGTATGCGCTGGTGGGAATGACGCTGGAGTGGATCCGCCGGGACATGAAGACGGACCCGGCGGCCATGGTGGACCGGCTGAGCACCATGATCCACGGCGACCTGCGCCGTGCACTGTGCCGGTTCAGCAGCAACAAAATGCATCTGGCGCAGGACGACTGAGCAGCATCGCTGGCTAAGAAATGACAAAGATTTATCCGCTTTTTTATCATAATCCGCGCCGTGATAGGTTTTCTATCACGGTGCTTTTTCTGTTTATGGCAGGTTTTTCTTAAAAATGGTATAGTAACAGCATGAAAAAGAGATTTCCGAAAAATCGTTTGGAGGAAAAAGGATATGAATACATCGGTTGAAAATCTGACACATAAAATGCAGCGCGCCGCCATCGGCAAGATCGTGGACGTGGTGCTTTCTCAGGCTGATAAAGACCGCGAAAAAACCATGAGCCAGCTGGTGGATGTGGCAAAGCAGTTTTACGGCAGTGCCTTCAGCGATGAGACGTATGAGCACGCAAAGCAGACCCTGAGCGACCCGAACAGCAAGTGGTCGAAGCTCATCAACTGCGTGCTGGATCAGACAAACCCCAATGTGGCCCGCACCATGGCCCTGAACCTGGGCTATGAGGCCTTCTTCCGCGGCACCAAGATGATCCGCGAGAACCGCGTGAAATATCAGTGCAACATTCCCTGGCTGATCCTGTTTGACCCCACCTCTGCCTGCAACATGCACTGCGTGGGCTGCTGGGCCGGTGAATACGGCCACAAGAACAACCTGAGCTTTGAGGACATGGACAAGATCATCACTCAGGGCAAGGAGCTGGGCGTGTACCTCTACATGCTGACCGGCGGCGAGCCGCTGGTGCGCAAGGCCGACATCCTGAAGCTGGCCGAGAAGCACAACGACGTGCAGTTTGCCATCTACACCAACTCCACGCTGATCGATGAACCTTTCTGCGAAGAGGTGGTGCGCCGGGGCAACATCGCTTTCATGCTGTCCATCGAGGGCACCCCGGAGACCAACGACGCCCGCCGCGGCGGCGGCCACTATGCCGCCGTCATGAACGCCATGGACCTGCTCAAGAAGCACGGCATCGTGTTCGGCACATCCATCTGCTACACCAGCCAGAACATCGAAGCTGTCACCAATGACGAGTTCATGCGCTTTTTGTGCGACAAGGGCGCTCACTTCGGCTTCTACTTCCACTATATGCCCGTGGGCAACGAGGCCGCACCGGAGCTGATGCCCACCCCGGAGCAGCGCAAGTATATGATCAAGCGCATCCGCTATCTGCGCTCCTCTGAGTGCGATATCCCGTTCTACCCCATGGACTTCCAGAACGACGGCGAGTTCGTGGGCGGCTGCATCGCCGGCGGCCGCAACTACTTCCACATCAACTCTGCCGGTGACGCAGAGCCCTGCGTGTTCATCCACTATTCCAACGCCAACATCCATGACCAGAGCATTCTGGAGATCCTGCACAGCCCGCTGTTCATGGCTTACCACAACGGCCAGCCCTTCAACAAGAACCATCTGCGTCCCTGCCCGATGCTGGAGAACCCTGAGCTGCTGCAGAAGATGGTCCACGAGACCGGCGCCCACAGCACCGACCTGCAGTCTCCGGAAAGCGTGGAGCACCTGTGCGAGAAATGCAAGAGCTACGCCGCCAACTGGCAGCCTGCCGCAGATGAGATCTGGTCCCACACCAAGATCCGCGAGAGCCGCTATGAAAACTATAAGGACTGGAAGCCTTCTCAGCCCATTAAAAAGTAATCGGCAGACATCGTAAAGCAAAGCCCCCGTGTTCGGAAGAACATGGGGGCTTTTGGCGTGTCTTGCACCCATCGGTGCAATTCTCTCCAGCCAATTCGGTGCAGGTTCTGCTATAATCAAACCAGAGCTGCCCTGTTGCTGCCCTGCGGGGGATCGGATATAATAGGGAAGGAAACTTTTGTTTGCAAAGGCGGGGAACGATTTTGGACACGAACAAAGCGCGTGCTCTGGTGGAATATCTGACGCGTCACGACCGCGCCGTCACGGCGAAGGAGCTTTCCGGTTTTCTCAACTTTTCGGTCAGAAGCGTAAAGAGCTACATTTCCGCGATCAACGAAGAGGCAAAAGCGCCTTTTATCTTTTCGGGCCACAGCGGCTACACGGCAAATCAGGCGGCGAGGGATTATCTCCGGGCGATGCAGCGGGAAAGCACGCCGCAGGATTATGAGGAGAGGGCAAACTGGATCAATCAGAAATTCCTGCGGTACCATGTGTCAAAGCTGAACCTGTATGATGTGGCGGAAGCACTGAACTACAGTGTGGACACCATCCGGGGAGATGTGCGCAGGATGAACGGCTCCTTTGCCAGCTTTGGCATCTCCTATGAGCTGCACGGAAACGACATCTGCATGAATGCGGACGAAAAAAGCCTGCGGAAGCTGGCGCGCTACAGCTTTTTTGAGGGCAGCGGTGACCGCATCGTCAGCTATGATTCCATCAAGTCCAATCTGGATGATGTGGATGTGGATGCCATCCGCAGCATTCTGGAGCGCACCATGGCGGGGCTCAACCTCTATGTCAATGATTTCAGCCTGACCAACATCGTGCTGCACGTTTCCATTGTGGTCAGCCGGGTTTTGGGCCATCACGAGCTTCCGTCGGAGCCCTGCCCGGAGCACGGGGAGAATGACATCGTTTACCGCGCAGCGCAGCAGGTATGCAAAGAACTGGAAAACCTGCTGCACCTGAGCCTGAGCAGGGAAGAGCAGAACAACATCTATTTTCTGCTGCGGGCGAACATCAACCTGCCGGTGGGCAACAGCCACGAAGACATCCTGAACTTTGTGGGAGACGAACTGATGCAGTTCGTGGAAGAGATCATCCGGGAAGTGGATGCCAAATATTACATCAACCTGAACAGCGAGCCCTTCCGGTATCCCTTTGCCATGCATATCAAGAACCTGCTCTTCCGGGCGCGGCACAACTACCGGCTCACGAACCCCATGAGCAGCGCCATCCGCTACTCTCACCCCATGGTCTTTGACATTGCGGTGCATGTAGCCCTGATGATCAACGAAGCCTATCATGTCCGCATCTCGGAGGACGAGATCTCCTATCTTGCGCTGCACATCGGCGGCGAGATCGAACGTCAGGCGGACACCCGTTCCCGGATCCGCACGGTGCTGCTCTGCCCGCGCTATCTGGAATTTGCGGGAAAAATCTCCAATCAGCTGCTGATCTCCTTCGGAGATGAGATCGACCTGGTGGCCTGCGCAGAAGACCCGGCGGCGCTGGAACGGTACCGCTATGAGCTGCTGATCACCACCGTGGCGCTGGAAAGCCCGCCGAAGAACGGCGCAGCCGTGGTGTCGGTGCCGCTGCTGGGCATCAGCAAGTGCAAAAGCGAGATCGAGGATGCGCTGGATTCCATCCGCAACGCCCGGCGCATCCGGGTGCTGAAAAGCAATTTTGACCGCATTTTCTCAAAGGAGCTGTTTTCGGTCAACCTGGAGAAAAACACAGACCCTGCGCAGATCATGGAGAGCATGTCCCGGCAGATGATCGAGCAGGGCACGGTGCAGGAAGACTTCTACCAGCGGCTTATGGAGCGGGAGCAGGCTTCCAGCACCGGCTTCCCCAACATTGCCATTCCGCATTCCATGAAGATGGACGCCATCCGCACCAGCATCAACGTGATGCTCTGCCCGCAAGGTGTGGCGTGGGGCGGCAACCTTGTGAAGATCGTGATGATGGTGGCCATCCACAAGACCGACCTGCGGATGTTCGGCGACCTGTATCAGGCGCTGCTGGAGCTCATGGATGACCCGCGCAGCCGGGAAACGCTGCTCAAAAGCCGCAGCTTTGAAGAACTCCGGGCCTGCATCCTGCACTGGAATTGAGAAGTTGCACGAATGGGTGCAGCGGTCTGACTTGAAACCTCCCGCTGTGTTCCGGTATCATGAAGCCAGAAGATCCCGCAAGGGAACAAGGCCGTTTTCAGAAAAAGGAGGTTTCACACATGGCAAAACTGAACGTAATGCTCTGCTGCGGCGCTGGACTGTCCAGCGGATTTCTGGCACAGCGCGTCCGCGCAGAGGCAAAGAAGCAGAAGCTTGACCTGCAGATCGAGGCGAGAAGCGAATCGCAGGTGGCACAGTATCTGGATGCAACGGACATCCTGCTCCTTGGCCCGCACTTTTCCAGCCAGCTGCCCAATTATCAGGACCTGGCAAAGATCCATCACTTTAAAGTGGATGTCATTCCCCAGAAGATCTACGGCACGCTGGACGCTGTCGGAATGCTGAAACTGATCCAGAAGATCGAGGAGGGCGAACAATGAGTAAGATCATGGACTGGCTGGAGAACAAATTCGCTCCTGCAATGAGCAAGATCACCCAGAACCCCTGGGTGTCCGCACTTTCCGGCTCGATGATGAAGATCCTGCCCATCATCATGACGGGCTCGCTGATTTTCTTCTACAATGTGTTCCGTTCCTGGATTCCGGCACTGCCGGATCTGAGCGGTGTGCTGCAGTTCACCTTCCAGCTCACCTCGCTGATCCTGACCTTCCTGGTGGCCAACCAGCTGATGGAAAAGCTGGGCCACACCCGCTATGTGCTGAATGCAGGCCTGACCGCCATCATCGTGTTCCTGATCGCCATCAAACCCACCATCAGCGATGACGGCATCTTCAGCGTGGAGTTCGGCCGCTTCGGCCCCACCGGCATGTTCGTGGCACTGGTGGTCGGCGTTCTGGTGTCGGTGATCTACCACTTCTACGCCAAGCTCCACATCCTGGAAGACAGCGTCACGATCCCTGATTTCGTGTGTGAGTGGATCAATCAGATCCTGCCCATGTTCGTCTGCGTGCTGCTGGGCACCATCATCAGCAACAACCTGAACATCGATATGTATCAGGTCATCTCCGCTGTGTTCTCCCCGCTGGAGCACCTGGGCCGCACCCTGCCGGGCCTGATCATCATGATGATGGCCATCTCGTTCCTGTACTCCATGGGCATTTCCACCTGGTTCCTGGGCACTTTCACCACCCCGATCCTGATGGCAGGCACCGCAGCCAACCTGGCACAGGTGGCTGCAGGCCAGACCGCTACCAACATCGTCTGCTATGAGACCATCTACCTGCTGAGCCTGATGACCCTGGGCGGCCAGGGCTGCACCCTGACGCTGAACGTGCACATGCTGCTTTCCAAGTCCAAGCGGCTGAAGTCGCTGGGCAAGGTGTGCATCGGCCCGTCCATCTTCAACATCAACGAGCCCGTGGTCTTTGGTGCACCCATTGTGTTCAACCCCATTCTCATGCTGCCCATGTGGATCAACACCCTTGTGAGCGCAGTCATCATCTGGTTCGTCATGTCCTGGGGCTGGCTGGCCGTGCCCGCTGCTTCCGTGACCACCGGCCAGATCCCTGCCCCCATCGGCTACATCATTGTGACCGGCGACTGGCGTGCCATCATCTTCTGGGTGCTGGTCTTTGTGGTGACCTTCCTGATCTGGAAGCCTTTCTTCAAGGTGTATGAGAAGCAGGTCATGAAGGAAGAAGCCGAAGAAGAGGCTGCTTAACGAATCAAATTGCGATAGGAGAGTCCGACTATGGAAGAAAATCAGCTGACCGAAGTTGCCATGAATGTGATCCTGGCGGCCGGCGATGCACGCGACTGCTGCACAAAAGCGCTTCAGAGCGCCCGGAAAGGGGACTTTGCACAGGCAAAGACCCTGATGGAACAGGCGCATGAAAACATTGTGCAGGCGCACAATGCGCAGACGGAAATGATCCAGGGCGAAGCCCGCGGCGAAAAGACAGAGCTCTGCCTGCTGTTCGTCCATGCGCAGGACACCCTGATGACCATCATGAGTGAGCTGAACATGGCCGGGGAAATGATCGAGATGTACAAGCTGATCTACAGCAAGGAGGCATGATGATGCACAAGCCCTTCCCGAAGGATTTCCTGTGGGGGGCTTCCACCAGCGCATATCAGGTGGAGGGTGCCGCTCAGGAGGATGGCAAAAAGCTGAGCCAGCAGGATGTCATCAACAAGGACAGCTACAAGGTCTATGGCTTTGCCACAGCTGAGGTGGCCAGCGACCAGTATCACCACTACAAGGAAGACATCGCGCTGATGAAGGAGATGGGCTTCAAGGCTTACCGCTTCTCCATCGCGTGGAGCCGGGTGTTCCCGGACGGCACCGGCCCAGTGAACGAAAAGGGCATCCAGTATTACCGCGACCTCATCGACGAGCTGAGGGCAAACGGCATCGAGCCCATTGTCACGCTGTATCACTACGACCTGCCCTGGGCTCTGGTGGAGCGCTATGGCGGCTGGCTGGACCGCCGTGTGGTGGCAGATTTTGAAGCCTATGCCCGCTACATCATCAATGAGTTCAAGGACAAGGTGCGCTACTGGACCACCATCAACGAGCAGAGCATCATCGTGCAGTACTGGCAGCAGAAGTGCTACATCCCGGAGGAACTGCAGGACGGCAAGCATGACCAGCTGCGCTATCAGCTGAACCATCACATGAATCTGGCGCACGCCATTGCCTGCAAGCTGGTGCATGAGATGGTGCCCGGCGGGCTGGTGGGTTCGACCATCGGCTATGCGCCCATTTACCCCCTGACCTCCAAGCCGGAAGACTGCATGGCGGCGCAGAATGCACAGGCCCTGCGCAATGACTATTACACGGACATCTACTTCAAGGGCGAGTACAATAAGGCAGCCATGATCTATCTGCAGGAGCACGGCCTGGCACCGGTGATCGAGCCGGGTGACATGGAATTGATCCGGGAGGGCACATCCGATTTCCTCGCGCTGAACTACTACGCCAGCGAGTGCGCCAAGGCCTGCCCGGACGACGGCACCAAGTCCATCCGCTATAATGGCGTGAACCGCAGCGGCAAGAAGGGCGAGCTCAGCGGGTTTGAGACACACCCGGGTTTCTACGAGATGTGCAAGAACCCGAACCTGGACACCACCGACTGGGATTGGGCCATTGACCCCACCGGCATGGAGTACATGCTGCGGGACCTCTACAACCGCTACGGCAAGCCGCTGATGATCACTGAGAACGGCCTGGGCGCTTACGATACCCTGACCGAGGACGGAAAGATCCACGACGACTACCGCATCGATTATCTGAGCAAGCACATCGCCGCCATGAAAAAGGCCATGGATCAGGGCGTCGAGATGCTGGCCTACTGCCCGTGGTCGGCGGTGGATCTGCTTTCCACCAGCAACGGCGTGAAGAAGCGCTACGGCTTCATCTATGTGGACCGCACTGATGACGACCCGAAGGAATGCAAACGCCTGCGCAAGGACAGCTTCTACTGGTACAAAAATGTGATCGCCACCAATGGCGAAGAGCTGTGAGAACCACATCATAACAAATAACGCAAACAGGAGCCTGCTCATTCGAGCAGGCTCCTGTTTGCGTATGATCGATCAGTTTTTCGGCTGGGGTTCGGCCGGGGCATCGTCCTCCGGGTCGCCGAACTTTTCATGATAGGTCTGCAGAAGCTCCAGTTCGTTGTTCCGGTGCAGGCCGTGGATGACAAGCTTTTTGATGACATCGTAGATGACAGCGAACAGCGGCACACCCACGATCATGCCCACGAAGCCCCACAGGCCGCCGAACAGCAGGATGGCGAACAGCACCCAGAAACTGGAAAGGCCGGTGGTGTTGCCCAGGATCTTGGGTCCGATGATGTTGCCGTCCACCTGCTGCAGCACCAGAACGAACAGGACGAACCACAGGGCCTTGATGGGGTTCTGGATCAGGATCAGCAGAGTGGCCGGGATGGCACCGATGAAGGGCCCGAAGAAGGGGATGACGTTGGTCACGCCGATGATGACCGAAACCAGCAGAGCACTGGGGAACTTGAAGATCATGCAGCCGATGTAGCACAGCACACCGATGATGGCAGAGTCCATGATCTTGCCGTTGATGAAGCCGCCGAACATCTTGTCGGCGTACTGGATCTCTTCAATGATGAGCTGAGCCCAGCGGGGCTTGAACAGACTGTAAAAAACCAGCTTGGCCTGCTGAACAAAACGCTTGCGGCTGGCCAGCATGTACACAGCCACGATAATGCCGATGACCAGGTTCTTGGCCCAGGTCACCACGTTCAGAACACCCACGGCGGCACCGCTGACGATGTCCTGCATAGAGGGGATCAGCGTGTTCTTGACCCAGCCGTCCAGATTGGTTGTCATGGTGTCATAGGCTGAATTGAGCAGACTCATGATGGTTTCGTTGTTTTCAATGAACTCAACATGGTTTGCCCACTGCACAAACTTTGCAAAGTTGCGCTGCGCCGTGGAGTACAGGGAAGTGACGCTGGTGATCAGCTGCGGAATGATCATCATCAGCAGGGCATAGACCAGCAGCAGGCCGAACAGGATGGTCAGCGCGATGGACAGCACGCTGACCATCCTGTTCATCTTTTCCGGAATGAACCGCCGCAGAAAACCCTCGATGGTGTTGCACACCGGCTTGAGCAGGTAGGCGATCACAGCACCGTAAATGAAGGGCATCAGGATGCCGGTCAGCGTTGAGATCGCGTCGCCAAAGCCGTCGAAGCGGTAGATCAGGAAGAAAAAGATGATGCTCAGGGAGATCGCTCCGAATCCTGCCAGCATCCCATAGAGATAGGGTTTGATGTGCGGTTTTTTGTCCATCATGAGAGACTCCATTCCTGCCGCGGGCAGCAGGAATCCCCGCGGCACTTATCAGATTTTGTTGCTCCTGCGCCAGATGTGCATCTTTTCGGCTTCCTTGATCAGATCTTCGCGGAAGTCGGGATGTGCCACATTGATCAAGGCTTCGGCCTTTTCCCAGGTGGTCAGGCCCTTCAGGTTCACGCAGCCGTACTCGGTGCACAGATAGTGGATGTTGGCACGGGTGTCGGTGACGACGCTGCCGTTTTCCAGAGTGGGACGGATGCGGCTTTCCAGCTGGCCGGTCTTCTTATTAAAAAAGGTGGAGGACAGGCAGATGAAGCTCTTGCCGCCCTTGGAAAGGTATGCGCCCAGCACGAAATCCAGCTGGCCGCCTGCACCGGAGATCTGCTTGATGCCTGCAGTCTCGGCGTTCACCTGACCGAACAGGTCGATATCCACCGCGTTGTTGATGGAGATGAAGTTGTCCAGTGCGGAGATGCTGCGGATGTCGTTGGTGTAGTCCACGGGGGCAGACATGCACTCAGGATTGTCGTTCAGGTAGTCGTACATCTTCTGGGTGCCGGCACCGAAGGCGTAGACCTGACGGCCCTTGTCCAGCTGCTTGCGGGCACCGGTGATCTTGCCGGCCTTGGCGATATCCACGAAAGCGTCCACATACATTTCAGTGTGCACGCCCAGATCCTTCAGGTCGCTCTGTGCGATCAGGCTGCCGATGGCGTTGGGCATGCCGCCGATGCCCAGCTGCAGGCAGGCACCGTTGGGGATCTGCGGAACGATCAGGTTTGCTACCTTCAGATCGACCTCAGTTGCAGCGCCGGGAGCAGCCATCTGGCCGATGGGCGGGTTGTCGCCCTCCACGATGCCGGTGACCTGAGAAATATGGATGCAGTTTTCCATGCCGCCAAGGCAGCGGGGCATGTTCTTGTTGACCTCAACGATGATCTTCTTGGCCTTCTCGCACACAGCGCCCAGATGAGATGCGCTGGGGCCGAAGTTGAAGTAGCCGTGCTCGTCCATGGGGGTCACCTGGAACACAGCCACATCCAGCGGGTCCGGGCTCTCGCGGTAGTAGCGGGGCAGCTCGGAGTAGCGGATGGGGCAGTAGAAGGAGAAGCCCTGCGCAATGGCCTTGCGCTCAATGCCGCCCATGTGCCAGCTGTTCCAGGTCATGTGTGCGGCGGGGTCGTCGATCTGGAAAATTTCGGGCACCCACATCAGGATGCCGCCGCGGAAGTTGACGCCCTCCAGCTCGGGCAGGCGCTTTGCGATCTCAGCGTCCACCGCCACGGGGGTGTTCACAGCCCAGCCGTAGTCCACCCAGTCACCGCTTTTGACCAGTGCGGCAGCCTGAGCGGCGGTCATTTTTTTCTGAGCATACAGTTCCGTAAAATCCATTATAAACCATCCTCTCCTGTAATAACATAAAGGAATTGTAAATTTATCATTTACCTCTCCTGCACGGACAAATCTTTGCAGAATATTTACCAGTTGTTTCCCATTCCGACACGAAGCTGACACAATCGCCTGCTATCCTGACAGACAGCGGGCAGACGTGCTGAAGCCAGCCGGGACTCTGCACAACTTAGTTATAACATTAACAATGTGCAGAATCAATAGATTTACGCGAAATTTTTTGCCGACTGGCAACATAGACAAAATTTGTAGCGATTCTGGACAATTGTTTGGTGCGTGGAAACCAAAAATCTTTGCAAAAAGACTTGATAAAATTTTGACGATGTGGTTTACTAATAGCGTAGCAAGCAGCTGCCGAGCAGTGCAGAGTTGATTGTCTAAAATTTAACGATAAAACGTACGGCTTGCACAAAAACTTGCACCCGAGTCTGGAAAGTGCTATCATGGCAGAACCAAAACGCGCTTTTCACAGCGCCCAAGGAGGAAACCAATCGATGGCAACAGCAGTTTATCCCGGTTCGTTCGATCCGGTCACAAAAGGTCATCTCGACATCATCAAGCGTGCGGCAAAGATCAACGACCACCTCATCGTGGCGGTGCTGATCAACAGCGCGAAGCATCCGCTCTTCACCGTGGAGGAACGCGTGGAGCTTTTAAAGGAGTGCTGCAAGGGAATCCCGAACGTCTCCGTGGAAAGCTTCGACGGCCTGACCGTGGAGTTTGCCAAGAAGCGGCACGCTTCCGTGATGGTGCGGGGCCTGCGGGCGGTGACGGACTTTGAAAACGAGATCCAGCTCGCGCAGACAAATCACGCACTGATGCCCGGCATTGAAACGATGTTCCTTGCCACCAGCATCAAGTGGAGCTATCTCTCTTCCACCATTGTAAAAGAGGCGGCTTACTACGGCAGCGACATCAGCAAGTTCGTGACCCCCAATGTGGAAAAGGCGGTCAACGAAAAGTACGCGCTGATCCGGCAGGGGAAAGACCCCGAAATCTAAATTCGAAAAAACGCTTACCGGCGTTTTAATAAAAATGGCTTACGAAAAGTAACACATACACAATTCAGGAGGCTATTCACATGAAAAAGATCGTTATCGCATCTGCATGCCGTACCGCTATTGGCAAGTTCGGCGGCACCCTGGCAAACGTTCCCGCAGCTGAGCTGGGCTCCATCGTCATCAAGGAAGCTCTGAACCGTGCAAACGTCGCTCCCGAGCAGGTCGATCATGTTTACATGGGCTGTGTCATCCAGGCTGGTCTGGGCCAGAACGTCGCCCGTCAGGCAGCTCTGAAGGCTGGCCTGCCCATCGAGACCCCGGCTGTCACCGTCAACGTGGTCTGCGGTTCCGGTCTGAACTGCGTCAACATGGCTGCTCAGATGATCGAGGCCGGCGATGCCGACA
>CAVKKE010000019.1:0-26971 GCA_963656875.1 Barnesiella intestinihominis
ATGACCACGGTGTAGTTCTTTTTCAGCTCGCTCATCAGCTCTTCCACCTTCATGGTGGAGCCGGGGTCCAGTGCGCTGGTGGGTTCGTCCATCAGCAGCACTTCCGGTTTCACGGCCAGCGCACGGGCAATGCACAGACGCTGCTGCTGGCCGCCGGACAGGCCCAGCGCGCTCTTTTTCAGGCGGTCTTTCACCTCGTCCCAGAGGGCTGCGCCCCGCAGGGAGCTTTCCACCAGCTCGTCCAGCTCGGCTTTATTGCGCACGCCGTGGAGCTTGGGGCCATAGGTGATATTGTCATAGATGCTCATGGGGAAGGGATTCGCTTTCTGGAACACCATACCCACCCGGCGGCGCAGGTCGGTGAGCTGCATCTCCCGGGCGAAGATGTCCTCGCCCTTGAGCCGCACATCACCCTCGATGCGCACATTGGGCACGAGGTCATTCATGCGGTTGAGCGTTTTCAGAAAGGTGGATTTGCCGCAGCCGGAGGGGCCGATCAGAGCGGTGATCTCCCGCTCGCCCACATCCAGCGAGATATTTTTCAGCGCCCTGAAGTCGCCGTACCAGAGGTTCAGATCTTTCGCCGAAATGACCAGCGTGTTCGTGTTTTCCATAGAGTACCTCATTGTTTACTGTTTCTGTTTCAGCTTCGTCTTTGCCAGCCGTGCCGCAAGGTTGATGATCAGCACCAGCACCAGCAGCACTGCGCCGATGGCCCATGCGGAGGCAAAGTCGCCGTCCTCAAAGGCACGCAGATACAGCAGCACCGAGAGGGTCGCGCCGTTGGAGGTGTAGGCTTTGACCACACCCTTGGCAATGACCTCCGCGGCACCGGCGGTGAACAGCAGGGCAGCGCTTTCGCCCACGATGCGGCCCACAGCCAGGATACAGCCGGTGACGATGCCGTCGATGCTGCAGGGCAGCACGATGGTGCGGATGATGTGCCACTTGCCCGCACCCAGACCCAGTGCGCCTTCACGGTAGCCCTGCGGAACCGTTTTCAGGGACTCCTGGGTCGTGCGGATGATGGTGGGCAGATTCATGACCACCAGCGTCAGGCTGCCGGACAGCAGGCAGGTCTGGAACCCCAGCGCCTGACTGAACACCAGCATACCTACCAGACCATAGATGATGCTGGGGATGCCCGCCAGCGTTTCGTTGGTGAATTCGATGATCTCGATCAGCCTGCGGTTGGAAGCGTATTCGGTCAGGTAAACCGCCGCGCCTACGCCCAGAGGCAGTACGATCAGCAATGTGAGCAGGATGACATACAGTGTGTTGAGAATTGCGGGCAGGATGCCGTCAGTGCCTTTCAGCACGCTGGCGGTAGTGGTGAGGAATTTCCAGCTGATGTGCGGGATGCCGCGCACCAGCACCATGAGGATGATGCCTGCCACCAGAACCATGACCAGCACAGCCGCGGCCCAGACCAGCGCGTTCATCACGCGGTTCCACGCCTTGCGGGAGGAAGAAAAGCCCTTATTCATCGCGGCCGCCTCCCTTCAGGACAACATTCAGCACGATATTGATGATCATGATGAAGACGAACAGCACCAGTGCAATGCTGAACAGTGCCTGACGCTGCAGGCCGCTGGCGTAGCTCATTTCCTTGGCGATAGCCGTGGTCAGGAAGGTGACGCTGCGGAACAGACTGTCCGGCATGTTGGGGCTGTTGCCAGCCACCATCATGACAGCCATGGCTTCACCGATGGCGCGGCCGATGCCCAGCACGATGCCTGCTGCAATGCCGCTTTTCGCCGCCGGGATGCTGATCTTGAACCAGGTCTCGGTGTCGGTAGCGCCCAGCGCCAGACTGCCCTGCTCATACTCAGGCGGGACGGCGTTCAGGGTCGTCACCGACACGGAGACAATGCTGGGCAGGATCATGATGGACAAAACCACGATGGCCGACAGCAGGCAGGCACCGGAGGCTTTGCCAAAGGTCTTGGCCACAGCGGGCACCAGCACCTGCATACCCAGCAGGCCGAACACCACGCTGGGGATGCCGGAAAGCAGCTCGATGGCGGTCACCACCACAGTGCGCACCCGGGGATCTGCGGCCTTGGAAAGGAACACTGCTGTCAGCAGGCCGATGGGCACGCCGATGAGGGTGGCGCCCAGAGTGCCGTAGATGCTGGACAGGATGAAGGGCAGGATGCCGAATTTCGGGTCTGCCGCCGTGGAAGCCCACTGAGTGCCGAACAAAAACTTGAACAACCCGATCTTATGGATCGCCGGCACGCCGGAAATGACCATATACACCGAGATGAGCACCACGCAGCCCACGGCCAGCATACCGCAGAGGAAGAAGATGAAGTTCATCACAGCTTCCAGCCATTCGGCAGGGGTGCGGGGCAGGCGCACCCGGCGCAGATAAGAGGATCTTTTACTCATAGTTCAGCCTTTCGCAAAACCGCGCCGACCCGCAGAAACGGCAGGCCGACGCGGCGGAATGGTTTTTGATAAGGCTTCCCCCTCGGGGGAAGCTGTCACCGAAGGTGACTGATGAGGGGAAGTAACCGTCAGATTCCGGCCATTAAAAGCGGCATCTCACACAGCTGCCCCTCATCCGGCTCGTAAACTCGCCACCTTCCCCCAAGGGGGAAGGCTTTTACCATCATCTTTTACTCGTTCACCGGCACAGCGCCTGCGGTGCGGATGAGGTCTGCAGCGTCCTTGCTGGTGGCGAAGTCCACAAAGGCCTGTGCCTGCTCAGACAGGGCCACACTCTTGTTGGTGACGAACACGAAGGGACGCTGGATCTTGTAGGTGCCGTCCTTGACGGTGTCCTCGCTGCACTCCACGCCTTCCACAGTGACCATTGCCACGGTGTCGCCCACAGCGGACAGGGAAGCGTAGCCGATGGCCAGAGGGTTAGCCTCCACAGCGCTGATGACAGCGCCGGTGGCGGTCAGCTCCTGTGCGTACTTGCAGCTGTCCTTCACGTCCACGATGCTCTCGAAGCCGTCACGGGTGCCGGAACCAGCCTCGCGGCCGATCAGAACGATCTCGCCTGCGTCGCCGCCCACATCTGCCCAGTCGGTGATCTCGCCGGTGAACATCTGCTTGAGCTGATCAACGCTCAGGTCAGCCACCTTGCTGTCCTTGTTCACGATGATGGCGATACCGTCCAGAGCCACAGTGGTGCCGTCCACATCGTTCTTCTCGTCGTCCTTCAGGGCGCGGGAGGACAGGCCGATGTCCAGAGTCTTATCGGTAGCGCCGGTGATGCCTGCGCCGGAACCGGTGGGGTCATAGCTGATGGTGACGCCCGGTTCGACTTCGGCAAAGCCCTCGGTCAGAGCGGCGATGACATTCTTCATGGAAGTGGAACCGCCGGTGGCCACATTACCGGACAGGGTGCCTGCAGCGGCAGTGCTCTCAGCAGCGGAAGAAGCGGTGGACTCTGTGGCAGAAGATGCCACGGTGGAAGATGCGGAACCGCCGCATGCGGTCAGTGCCAGAGCTGCGCCAGCAGCACCGCAGACAGCCAGAAACGAACGACGCGTGATCTTTTTCATAACCCTTTTTCCTCCAATAAAAGCCGGTATCAATCTCCGGCAAGCCTTTTTCTGTGTTTTCCTTGGGAACGGCTTTATTGTACCGCGCTGCCGCATTCGCCGCGACCACGGCCGCGCAAAATGGAGGTAAATCTTTCGCACATGGTTTTTCCGCTGTGTTATCTTTTGGTAAAACCGGGATGAAAAGCCTGTACCCAGATTTTACACAGACCGGAAAAGTGCCGAAAATATGGTTCTTGTGCTGGACAGGGTGACAAAAAAGCCGCCGGACACTCTCAGCAGAGAATGCCCGGCGGCCGGTGTTTTTATAAATTACTGTGCCGTCATGGTCTTGTTCTTCAGGTCGAACACAAAGCTTCTGGAAACCGTAGACAGCGTGATCGTCAGCTGCAGCGGCTGCTCACCCTTCAGAAGGGACTCGTAAACAGTTTTATCACTTACGATGAAATACGGAGAGCACTTTGTCGTGGAGCCCTGCCACATGATGCCGGTCTCCCCATTCTGCAGGTCGAACTTCTGATCTTCGTTTCCTTCTGCTGCAAAGATCTCGCTGTACTTTTTATTGAAGGTAACGCCGTTCTGCACGCCCTTGAGGCCAATGTCGAACTGCACAAAGCCATATTCCTCGCTGTCCAGCCAGCCATAGACCGGGCTGCCATTGAAGTAAACGCGGAACTCACCCACGTCATAGCCGTTGTCCTCTCCGCATCCGGCCAGCACGCCGGACAGGGAAACCGCAATTGCCGCCGCTGCCGTGCCCTTCAGAAAGGTGCGGCGGGTCATTTTTTCTGCCATAAAAAGCCCTCCTCTTTTTTGTATTTTGATCACACCCTTAGCGTACCACATTTCCGTTTTCTGTCAACCAAAATCCGACAAAAAAATCCCTCTGCGCACAGAACCTGCACAGAGGGAAACTCTCAGCAGTATTTCGAGCCGTCCGAGCAGTAGAACTGCACGTACTTCTGCCATTCGGTCTCGCTGATGGCGCGGCGGTAGCAGTCCACAAGGTCGTCCACCGCCTGCTGGTCGGCAAAGGTGCCGGTGCCCGGGCAGGGCAGCACCAGAATTCGGAACCATGCATCGAACAAGTGCTCAGTGAAGCCGGTGTCCCGGGCTCCGCACCGGGCATAAAAGCCCAGCCGCCGCACTGCCATGGCCTCGTCCTCAGCCTTGTCCGGGCACTCGGACTCAATGATGATGACCTCCGCGCCCTTTTCATACTCCGGCAGCTGTGCCAGAAGCTTTGCGCCAAGGCCGTCGGCGCGGTAGGCAGGCAGCACCGCAAAGTAATCCAGCTGGCTCACCTTGCTGCCCGCCGGGCGCACCATGAGCAGATACGCCGCCAGTGTGTCCCCGTCGAACACGCCCCAGGTGTGGGCGGTGCCATCGGCTTCGCTGTTCAGGATCATGCTCAGGGGCTTGAGCTCCGTAAGCGGGAAGTCCCGGCGCATCTCATCCAGATAGACCCGCGTCAGCTCTTTTTCGTTCAGCTTCCGCCAGCTGTACACTTTGCTCATACTGTTCTCCTCCCGGCGGCAGGGTGCGCCGCGCTGTTTTCTAATAAATTAATAAATAAAGTATAGCACACTCCTCATCAGAACGCAAAAACGCCGCAAATGCTTGCATCCCACCGCAGAATCGGGTACTATACTCTTATCAGGAAAGCAAAAAACGAAGGAGGTTTCTTTTTATGGAATGGACTGACATCCGCCTCACCGTGGCCAAGGCCGACGCCGACAACGCCGAAGCCGTTGCCACCATGATCGCCGAAGGCGGCATCTATATCGAAGATTACAGCGACATCGAGCAGCAGGTGGCCGAGATCGCCCATGTTGACCTGATCGAGCAGGAGCTGCTGGACAAGCCCCGCGATACCGTTATCATTCATATGTATCTGGAGCCAGGCGCTTCCCCCGTGGAGACGCTGGCCCTCATCGCCGCCCGCATGGAAGCCGCCGGCATCGCCTACACCGTGGAGACCGAGGGCGTGGAGCAGGAAGACTGGCAGAACGGCTGGCGCAAATATTACCACCCCATGGAGATCGGCAAACGGCTGGCCGTGGTGCCCTCCTGGCAGGAGTACGACACCGACCGCGTGAAGCTGATCCTTGACCCGGGCCTTGCCTTCGGCACCGGCGGCCACGAGACCACCAGCCTGTGCATGGAAGCTCTGGACGAGCGGGTCAAGGGCGGCGAGCGGGTGCTGGACATCGGCACCGGCAGCGGCATCCTTGCCATTGCGACCCTGAAACTGGGTGCCGCTGTGGCCGAGGGCGTGGACATTGACCCCGTGGCCGTGCGCACCGCAGGCGAGAACGCCGCCCTGAACGGCGTGCAGGACAAGCTGACCGTTCTGGTGGGCGATCTGTCCGACAAGGCCAGCGGCAAATACGACATCATCACTGCCAACATCGTGGCCAACGCCATTCTGTCTCTTGCCCCGGCTGTGCCCGGCCTGATGGCCGAGGGTGCCACCTTCATTGCCAGCGGCATCATCGACAGCCGCAAGGACGAAGTCATTGCCGGGCTGGAAAAGGCCGGGCTTGCCATCGTGGAAGTGAAGGAAAAGCGCGGCTGGGAGTGCATTATTTGTAAAAAAGCGTAATTACAGGTACCTTTATTATTTCTTTTAGCTGGCTCGCCCTCTCCGTCATTGCTAACGCAATGCCACCTCTCCCAAAGTGAGAGGCTTTGGCAGTACGGCAAAGTTACCAGTTTTGCCAAGGGCTCTCCCTTTGGGAGAGCTGTCGAGCAACGCGAGACTGAGAGGGCGAGGATGTTCAAGGAGAACCACTATGCCGCACCGTTATTTTACCACCGAAATTTCTGACGGCACCGCCACCCTGCGGGGCGCGGATGCCCACCATCTGGCCCGGGTGATGCGGGCCCGCATGGGTGACACCGTCATCCTGTGCGACGGCAATGCCGTGGAATACACCGCCACCGTCACCGGATTCGGCGACGACTGCGTGGAGTTCAGCGTGGAGCCGGGCTACCCCAGCGCCGCCGAACCCAGCGTGGAGGTCACCCTGCTGGCAGGCTACCCCAAGCAGGACAAGCTGGAACAGATCATCAAGCACGGCGTGGAGCTGGGCGCGGCTCACATCGTGCCTTTCTTCAGCCGCTACTGCGTGGCTGCACCCAAGAAGGAAGAACAGAAAAACGAGCGCTACAACCGCATCGCGCTGGAAGCCGCCAAGCAGTGCGGCCGGGGCGTTCTGCCGGATGTGGCCCTTCCGCTGCCGAACTTCGGGGCCGTGTGCCGCACCTTTGACCAGTACGACCTTGTATTGTTCTGCTACGAATGCGGCGGCGCACCGCTGCGCGACCTGCTGGCCGCAGCAAAACCCGCCGACGGGCAGAAGCTGAAAATCGCCATCGTCACCGGAGCAGAGGGCGGCTTCGCCGCCGAGGAAGCTGAAATGGCCGCAAAGGCCGGGGCAAAGACCGTGGGGCTCGGCCCCCGCATCCTGCGGTGCGAGACGGCCCCGCTGGCGGTGCTGTCCGCCGTGATGACCCTGACGGGAAATCTCGAATAATACGACCATGCAGAAAAGCCGCTGTACAAACCGATGTACAGCGGCTTTTTCATCGTGTAATATCCCCAGTTTTGTAGGGAGCGGATTCATCCGCTCCGCAGGCAGACAACTTCTATAGGCACATGGCGGAACGCATAAATGCGTTCCCTACGCCCACTCTTTCAAAGCTTACTTCTGCTCTTTGTCCACGACCTGAATCTTGCCCTTCTTCCACAGCACATAGGAAGTCAGGATGCCGATGGGCAGCATCACGATGATAAAGATGCCCACAAGGCCGCCCAGCACCGTGCCATAGCCTGCAAGGCGTGCGGCGAGGGACAGCACGGTCATGATGACAAGCACCGGAAGCACGCCCTTGATTCCGCCTTTGACCACCTTGCTGCCGCTGGAAGAGCTGGCGAACAGGCCCAGCGCCATGGAGCCGAACAGAGCCGGAAGCAGATAGCCGGAAGCCGTCTTGACGGCGGGCAGCTCAAACACCGGGCTGATGAAGGAAGCGCACACCGCCGCCAGCGTCAGGATGGCAATGGTCATGAGGGAGGACACCGCCACAGCCACCGATGCAATGGCTTCGCCCTCCGGGGTGTTGGGCTGCTTCTTGGTCAGATTCATGGCGTTGGCTGCAACGGGCAGTTTCAGGTTCATAATGTTGCCGGTGATGAAGGCCAGATAGGCCGAGCAGCCCAGAATGGGGGTGTAGCTCAGAGCTTCTGAAAAGCCCACCGGAATGTAGATCAGCAGGATGGAAAAGGTGCTCACGTTGAACACCTCGCCCAGAGACGGGATGCAGTCGTAAACGCCCAGCACGATGAAGGGCAGAGCGATCATATAGATCAGCGCGATCAGGGTGCCCACACGGCCCCAGCGGTGGGCCCAGCTCTGGAAGGAATCCATTTTGGTTTCAGTCTTTGCCTTGCTCATGTCTGTGCCCTCCTTACCCGAAAATGTGCACCCATGCCAGCGACGAGATCAGTCCGCCCAGCATGGAAAACGCCATAACGAAATTGTTCAGCCATGCAAGGCCCGGGCGCTTTGCCAGCACACCCACGCCGATGGCAATGACCAGGCCGGTGATCATCACCGCAGCCTGCACATTATCCGTAAACAACAGAATGGGGATGTACACCGAGAACATCACCAGCATGAACACGCCGGACAGAACGTTTTTCCAAGTGCTGCCGCCGTTGTCGGCTGCGGAGCGGTCCACGCTTTTGCACAGCTTTTTGCCGAAGGGCAGCAGAATGAGAAAGCCGCTCAGCATACCCACGCTCATCAGGATCATCACCACGCCGAACTGCCGTCCGGTGGCGCTTTCCAGCATTTCCGCCGAGGACGCATAGCCCAGCACCTGCGCGATGGAGCTGGAGATCATGGTCTCGTAGGACAGCGAGCCGATGACCGACAGCCGCCACCATGCCCACACACTGCCCAGCACCGCAATGAGCACGAACAGGCCCACCACGATGGACAGGCTGGGCACGATGGAAAACACCAGACTGGACTTGATGACGTTGCTCAGTTCCTTGCGGGTGATGCCCAGCTCCAAACAGTGGTCATAGGCCTTTTTCAGGTACACCAGCGAGAATGCCGCAATGTACAAAAGACCGCCGATGACCAGCGCCAGCAGAAGCGGGCTCTGGATAATATCTTTCATAGTTGCCATAGAAATTCCCCCTCATACAGATACACGAACGAAAAAAGGCGGGTGTTTTGGGCCCGCCGTCTTTGCGATGGGGACAGAATATCGAAAAAATAACGTTCTGTCAAATAAGTACGACTAAAGCCCGGAGCTCTTTTAGCACATTTTTCAGGCCGAAAAGGCAGACAGAACTCTTTACCGCATTAAAATAATAAAGCAATGATTGCCAGATACTTTGCATCCGTTGAAACTTGCACAAATCAGCGGTGAATTTTCTGTCGTTCTGACGAAAACAATGCGGTGAAATGCTTGCAAAAGCAGAGAAACCTGTTATAATAAAGTCACTATTTCATATCGAAGATGTGGGTTTAATGCAAAAAACCTATCTGATATCTTGAGGGAAGCTCTAATGGAACATGCAAAAGAACTGAATCTGACAAAACAGCAGAGCCCGGTGCTCCGGGCCCTGCGTGCCGCCGCGCCGCAGACCATTCCGGTGCTGGCGGGCTATTTTGTGCTGGGTATGGGCTACGGCATCTATGTGCAGTCGCTGGGCCTGCCGGTGTGGATGCCCATGCTCATGGGCACCGTGGTCTACGGCGGCTCGCTGGAATTTGTGCTGGCAAGCCTGCTGCTCAGCGCATTCTCACCGCTGTCGGCCTTCCTGATGGCCCTGATGATCCAGGCCCGCCACCTGTTCTACGGCCTTGCCATGCTGGAACGCTACAAGGTCTACGGCCTGCGCAGCTTTTATATGATCTTCGCCATGAGCGACGAGACTTTCTCCATCACCTGCTCTGCAGAGCCGCCGGAGGGCGTGGACAAAGGCTGGTTCATGTTCTTCATCACCCTGCTGGATCAAATCTATTGGGTGGCCAGCGCGGGCCTGGGTGCGGCGGTGGGCTCTGTCCTGCCTTTCAGCACCGAAGGCGTGGACTTCGTGATGACCGCCATGTTCACGGTCATCTTCCTGAATCAGTGGGAGAAGAGCAAGCAGCACTACAGTGCTTTCATCGGCCTTGCCGCACCGCTGGTGTGCCTTGCTATCTTCGGTTCCGGCAGCTTCCTGCTGCCCTCCATGGCCTGCATTCTGGTGCTGCTACTTGCTCTGCGCAAGCCCATTGAAAAGGCCGAGGGCCCCGAAGCTGAAACCACTGACAAGAAAAACGAGGAGGTGGGCGCATGACCGCTGTTCAGATGGGCCTGACCATTGCGGTGTGCACCGCCGCCACCATGATCACCCGCTTTCTGCCCTTTGTGGTGTTCTCTTCCAAGGATCAGCAGCCACCGGAAGTGGTGCGCTATCTGGGCCGGGTGCTGCCCGCCGCCATCTTCGGGATGCTGATCGTTTACTGTCTGAAAAGCGTCACCCCGCTGGCCGGGAGCCACGGCATCCCGGAAGCCATTGCCCTGCTGGTGACCATCGGCCTGCACAAGTGGAAGCACGAGACTTTGCTCAGCGTGGCAGGCGGAACACTCTGCTATGTGCTGCTGGTGCAGATGGTGTTTTAAAAACGCAAAAGGGACAGTTGTGTATGTTTAACACAGCTGTCCCTTTTCGTTTAGCGTCCTCGCCCTCTCCGTCATTGCTCCGCAATGCCACCTCTCCCAAAGTGAGAGGCCTTGGCATAAAGATATTGCTTGTGTGGACTGCCAAAGGCTCCCACTTTGGGGGAGCTGTCGAGCGAATGCGAGACTGAGAGGGCGAGCCCGCTGAACTTCAAAGACTCATTTGCGCCCATAAATGATGCCCACGCCGGAGATCATCCACGGGGCGCGGACGTAGCCGGGCACAAAGTCCAGCTTCTGCTCCAGATCACCGATGAAGTGGATCTCGGAAATGCCCTCGGCTTTCAGCTCCTCCACAAAAGCGTCCATGTCGCCGTAAAGGCCCTTCTGGGAGAACAGATCCTGCAAGGAGAATGCGCCGCCCTTTTTCACAACGCGCAGAGCTTCGCGCACCACATCGCGCTTGTTTTTGGCGGTGCGCACTTCGTGGAACACGAAGTTGGAGACAACTGCATCAAAGCTCTCGTCCGGGTAGGCCAGATGGGCTGCGTCACCTTTTTCGAACTGGACACGGCCCGCCACTCCCTCGGCCTTGGCGTTTTGTTCGCACTGCTCCTTGGCGTAGTTCCACTCGACGCCCCAGTAGTCCATGCCCGTGAGCTGCGCTTCCGGGAAGGCCTTGGCACAGCGGATGGTCAGCGCGCCCGCACCACAGCCGATGTCCAGCAGCCTGCCTTTGCCGTCCCAGTCCAGATGCTGCACAAGGTGCTCGTGGATTTTTGCCATCATGTTGCCCTTGCCGAAAGCGAACTCCTCATGGCAGCGGTACATGTAAGCGCCGTAGGCCAGCAGGATGATGCCCAGAACTGCCAGCACCACCGCCGGAACGGTCTTGTGCAGGCCCAGCCCGCAGACCAGCCCTGCAGCCAACAGCACAGCTCCGCCGCCGAAGAGGGGCGGGAACATTTTTTCCGGGACCCAGTTGCCGTAGTTAGTTTGTGCATTCATAAAGATACCTCCCTGAAATTTTATAACAACCGTTTGGTTTGTTATGTTTTGATATTAAAAAATGCCCACCGAATCAACGGTGAGCATTTTTTGCTGCAAGATATTCGATCAGCTGCCGGGTGCCGGCATCCGCGTGGACGCCGACCGCCCGCGCAAGTTCCATGCGCTTTTCCATGGAATAATCCCCTTTTAGAATTTCCAGATAGCCCTGCAGCCGCATGGCCGCAAGGATGCGGATCAGCTCCGGGTCAGGGTCTTCGCCCAGATACCGGGCATAATAGCTGCGGAACACTTCCCTCATCTGAGCTTCCAGCGTGTCGCGGAAGTTTGCATAGCGGCTTCCGTCGGATTTTTCCAGCAGGATGATGGCTTCTTCCCGGTGGGCCGCGTAAAACTGAATGATGGCAATTTCATTTTCGTCCGCCGTGTCGGGAGCCTGCTCTTCCCGCAGGGCCAGTGCCCGCGTCATGGCCTGATATTCGGCAATGAGCGGGTCCAGAATGGCAGAAAGCAGTGCTTCCTTGCTGGGGAAGGAAAAGTAAAACGCGCCGGTGGTCACCCCCGCTGCCCTGCAGATGGCGCGGAGATTCGCCTTGGCATAGCCACTTTTCAAAAACTC
Source organism: Barnesiella intestinihominis (assembly GCA_963656875.1). Taxonomy (GTDB): domain Bacteria; phylum Bacillota; class Clostridia; order Oscillospirales; family Ruminococcaceae; genus Faecalibacterium. The sequence goes on from CAVKKE010000019.1 coordinate 11,836, forward strand.
CTGCTTTGCGGCATGCAGCAGGCGCGCTTCGGTCTGTTTCTTTTTTGTCTGTGTCTCTTTCATGCTACCATGTTAGCAGAAACAAACCATCTTGTCAATGCCGTTCTGTCAATGATAGAAGGTGTCAAAGTTCACCTGACGGTAGAACCGCTGCTGCAGCTGGTCAAAGCTCTCGCAGTTCTGCGCCAGCAGCCACATACTCTTGGTGACGACGGCTTCAATGGTCATGTCGTGGGCCTCGAGGAAGCGGAAGCGGTTCTTCACGCGCTTGCCCACCTCATAGACGCCCACATCGCTGCCCTCGTAGGTGACCTGTGTGGTCATGATGAGCACCTTGTGGGTCTGGTCGTAGTCGCCCAGGCCCTCGGCAAAAGCGTCCATGAGCCGCTGGGGAATACCGCCCACACCAAAGCTCTCCACGATAACGCAGTCGTACAGACGGAAAATTTCCGGGATGAGGTCGGGGCTCATGCCGGGGGTCAGCTTGAGCAGAAACACTTTCGGGTCCAGCACGCGGCTGAACTCCACCGGGCCGGTGGGCCAGGGGGAGGGGATATAGCGCACCAGACGGTCGCCCTGCACGAGGGCCAGCTCCGGAAAGTTGACCGACGCAAAGGCATCGTAGCTGATGGTCTTGTTCTTCTTGGCGCGGGTGCCCGCGATGACATGGCCGCCAAACACCACCATGACGCCGCGGCTGCCCTGATCCAGTGCGCAGATCACGCTGTCGCGCAGGTTCTTCTTTGCGTCGGTGATCTCGTTGGAGATGGGCTGCTGTGCACCGGTGAGGATGATGGGCTTGTCCGCGTTCTGGATGAGATAGGACAGCGCCGCTGCCGAATAGGCCAGCGTGTCGGTGCCGTGGCAGATGATAAAGCCGTCGTACAGGGCATAGTTTTCCTGCACGGCCTTGGCCATCATGAGCCAGTGCTCCTGGCCCAGGTCGGTGCTGTCGATGCTGCACAGAGCCAGCGTCTCAGGGATGCACAGGTCGTTGAGCTCCGGCAGGTGAGCCAGCAGCTCTTCGCTGGTCAGCACCGGCTTTAAGCCCTGCTGGGTGCGCACGCTGGCGATGGTGCCGCCGGTGGTGATGAAAAGAATGCGTTGTTTGGTCATAAAGATAAAGCCCTCCGTGGCAGAAAATCAGATAACCGATTCAGTATAACACACTCTTTTTCGCTTGAAAAGTATCCAAAAAGCAGAAATATCTTTTTGCGACCCGGTCACAGAAGTTTGGAGCGTTTTGGTGTATACTAAGGGAGACGAACTCCTTCAGTCAAAGCCTTTGGCAAAAACGAAAAGTTTGCCGTTTCGCCAGAGGCCCCATCCCCGAGGGCAACAGCAATAACCGCTGCCTGCGGCAGAAACAGGGAATTGCTGTTGGGGCCGCGGCCAGCAAGATGCAAGGCCCGCTCAAGGACCGAAGCAGATGCTGGGAGCCGCAACCTGTCGCTGTCTGCGAAGCAGACAGGGGGAGTTTGGCAAGATGCCATTTACCGTTACGACCTTTCCCGTGAAAAAGCAATTACCAAAAGCCCGCAGGCTTTTGGTAATTGCAAAATATAAAAATAATATTTCCGCTAATATTGTCAGAGCGAAGCGGAGACAATTCTAAATCGTCAAACCTGCGAAGGAGAAAAATATGCCCAACATCGTTATCATCGGTTCCGGCCCGGCGGGCATCTCCGCCGCGCTGTATGCCGTCCGCGCCGGTGCGGACACCACCATCATCACCAAAGGCCCCGGTGCCCTTGACCGCGCCGAAAAAATCGAAAATTACTACGGCTTCGCCGAGCCCGTCTCCGGCGCGGAGCTGGAACGCCGCAGCATTGAGAACGCAAAGCGCCTTGGGGTGAAGTTCGTCACTGCCGAAGCTGTGGGGCTGACCTATACTGATAAACTCACCGTAGAAACCCTTGCCGAAGATTACCCAGCGGACGCTGTAATTTTAGCCACAGGCGCTTCCCGGGCGGCACCCCGGGTGCCGGGCCTTGCCGGGCTGGAAGGCCACGGCGTGAGCTGGTGCGCCGCCTGCGACGCTTTTTTCTACCGCGGCAAAGATGTGGCAGTGCTGGGCAGCAGCGAATACGCCCTGCACGAGGTGCAGGCCCTTCTGCCGGTAGCGAAGAGCGTCACCCTGCTGACAAACAGCTCCCCGCTGACGGCGCAGTTCCCGCCCGAAGTGAATGTCTATCCGCAGAAGGTGGACGCCATCCTCGGTGAAAAGGCCGTCACCGGCGTGCAGCTGTCCGGCGGCGAGACGCTTTCGGTGAGCGGCGTGTTCGTGGCGCTGGGTGTGGCGGGCAGCACCGCGCTGGCCCGGAAGATCGGCGCAGAAGTGGACGGGAACCGCATCGTGGTGGACGCCAATATGCAGACCACCGTGCCCGGCCTGTACGCGGCAGGCGACTGCACCGGCGGGCTTCTGCAGGTGGCAAAAGCCGTGTATGAGGGCGCACAGGCTGCCACCGAAGCGGTCAAAACCCTGCGGAAAGGATGAACAACATGGAAGAAAAAACGACCGGCCGCCGGGATTGTCTGGCCTGCGGCTTTCCCTTCTGGGACAACCTGACGCCGGAGGAGCAGGACATGCTCTGCCGCTACACCCGGCCCGTGAAATACGCAAAAGGCGCCCGGGTTCACAGCCCGCTGGAAAACTGCGTGGGCATCCTGCTTTTGCGCAGCGGCCAGCTGCGGGCCTATCTGCTCTCGGAGGACGGCCGGGACGTGACCCTCTACCGGCTGTTCGGCAGCGAGGTGTGCATCCTGTCGGCGTCCTGCGTGATGGACTCGGTGAACATCGACCTGTACATCGACGCCGAAGAGGATACCGAAGCCTACTGCATCAGCGCGGGCATTTTCCGCAAGCTGATGCAGCAGAATGTGTATGTGCGCTGCTACGCCTACCAGATGACCGCAGAGCGATTCTCCGACAGCATGTGGACCATGCAGCAGGTGCTTTTCATGAGCGCCGACCGGCGGCTTGCGATCTTTCTCACCGACGAACTGGCCAAGACCGGCGGCGACGAAGTGCGCATGACCCACGACCAGATCGCAAAGTACATGGGCTCCGCCCGCGAGGTGGTGAGCCGGATGCTCAAATATTTCGCACAGGAGGGCTGGGTGCGGCTGTTCCGCGGCGGCGTGCAGGTGCTGGATAAGAAAAAAATACAGCAGCTGGCAAGGGGACAGTAAAAAAGCGGGCGATGCAATGCATCGTCCGCTTTTTTGTATATCAGTCTTTAACCTTTGCAGCCCTGTTCTTCCCAGTCGCCGAAGTCACTTGCTTCGGCAATTTTGGTAGCGTCGAACTTGCCGTTCTCGTCCTTCGGGGCGACGGCGGGGCCGGCTTCCACAGGGTTCGGGTTCGGTGCATCCGGGTCACAGACCGGCTTCTCACCATCCTGTGCGGGCAGGATCACCGGCTCGTTTTCCGCCGGGGCGGCAGGTTCTTCCGCTGCAGGCTCTGCGGGGGTCTTTTCTTCGGCAGGAGCTTCCGGCGCAGATTCTTCCGCAGCCTTTTCGTTGGCTGCGTCTGCCGCCTTGGCCTCACCCTCAGCATAGGCCTCAGCAGTCTTTGCAGCCTCTTCGGCGTCCCGCTCGGCTTCTTCGGGGAACTCGACCTCCTCCACATGGAGAGGGCTCTTCTCGTTCAGGATCTTGTCCAGCACCACGATAGCAGCACCGGTGGCGGCAACGGCCAGAGCCGTACCCAGAATACGATACAGTGTTTTCATGCCAGAACCTCCTTGAAAAATCAGGTTAAGAGAATGTTACCACATCGTTCAGCGGCTTTTCGGCGGGCTCCACCGACAGAGCGGTGAGCACCGGGCCCTTGCCGCGGTAGATGTTGTGGAACTTGTAGTTGACCTTGGCGGTCACGCGCACCCAGGCGCGCTGCTCCAGAGCTTTGTAGCCATCGTAGCTGCAGGGGAAGCCCACGAACTGGATGTCCTGCACGCAGCAGGTCATGGCGAAGCGGCCCGGAACAAAGCTGTTCTTGCCGGCGCGGTTGGTCTGGCAGACCTGAGCCAGGAACTTCACGGTCTTGCCGGTGTACTTCTGGGGCTCATCCTGGCAGTCCATATACCAAATGCCGAAGTCGTCGTCCTGGATCTCGATGACGTCTGCGTTGACGTCAAAGGGCAGGGGATCGGGGATGTCATCGTAGGCCACGCTGCCGTCCTTGAACTCGTAGGCGATGTCGCACTTGCGGGATGCCTGACGCACCAGCTTGTGCAGTTCCTGACGGGCGGCGTCGTTGTTCACAGCCTCAGCGCGGTTGAACACGATCAGCTCACTGCGGGCGATCTTGTCCAGCAGCAGGCTGCGCATGGAATTGTCGCGGGCATAGGTGAGGGCGGTGGTGCCGTCGGCAGTGGCGATGCACTGGTAAACGATCCAGCTTTCGGGCAGGGCCTCAGCCAGATCCTGCAGCAGCCACATACCGTTGTATTCGATCACCACGCGGCCTGCATCAGACTCTTTCTCCATCTTGAGCAGGTTCTGCGGGTTCAGCTCGGCCTTGTCCTCAATGACCTTGACGGTCACGCCGGGGAAGGCGAACTTCTTGGGGTTATACTCTTCTTCGCCCTCTTCGCAGATCAGCAGCAGGGTCTTGTCGCCGGAGTCGAAGTTGGGGTCCTCAAAGGTCTCCTGAATGAACTTGGTCTTGCCGCTTTCGAGGAAGCCGACAAACAGGTAGACCGGAATTTCTTTTGCCATAGAAATGGTTTCTCCTTTTTATTTTACAGCTCAGCAGCCAAACAGCTCTGCAATGGCCTTCTCGTTCAGCTTGGAGCCGATCACGACCAGCTTGCCGCCCACGTCGGCACCGCGGGCACGCACTTCCCACTCGCCGGGCACATAGTCGAACTCCAGCCAGCCGTCTGCGCCGCCGTCCACGATGCCCTTGCTGCGCAGGATCATGCCGTAATTGCCGGTGTCCAGCTCGGTGAGGGCGTGCTCAACTTCAGCCTTGGTGAACTTGCGGGCAGTCTCGACGCCCCAGCTGGTGAACACCTCGTCGGCGTCGTGGTCATGATGATGGTGATGATGGCCGCAGCAGCAGTGGTCGCCGTGCTCGTGGTCATGCTCATCATGATCATGGTCTTCGTCGTGGTCGTGGTGGTGATGATGCTCGTGCTCATCCTCGTCATCATCGTGGTCGTGATGGTGGCCGCAGCAGCAATGATCGTCGTCATCATCATGATCGTGATGATGCTCATGGTCGTGCTCGTCGTGGTCATGATCTTCGTCATGATCGTGGTGATGGTGATGCTCGTGTTCATCCTCATCATCGTCATCATGATGATGGCCGCAGGTGCACACGCCGTTCTCATCGTAGTGATGATGGTGGTGATGATGCTCTTCTTCCTCGTCCTCGTGGGCGTGCTCTTCGTTGGCCTTGGCTGCCATAGCGATCAGCTCTGCCTTGAAGTCGTCCTTGGTGGACATGGCCTTCAGGATCTGCTCACCGGTCAGGTCGTCCCATGCGGTGGTCACGATGGTAGCGGTGGGGTTCTTCTCGCGCAGCATGGCCACGGCAGCGGCGATCTTCTCTTCGCTGGCGGTCTGGGTGCGGCTCAGCAGGATGCAGCTTGCGTGGCTGATCTGGTCGTCGTAGAACTCGCCGAAGTTCTTCATATACATCTTGACCTTGTTCACGTCGGCGACGGTGACAAAGCTGTTCAGCTGAACAGCCAGATGTTCGGCCACGCCCTCCACGGCGCGGGTCACGTCGGACAGCTTGCCGACGCCGGACGGCTCAATCACGATGCGGTCGGGGTGGTACTGCTCGACCACCTGCTGCAGGGCGGCGCGGAAATCGCCCACCAGAGAGCAGCAGATGCAGCCGGCGTTCAGCTCGTTGATCTGGATGCCGGACTCTTTCAGGAAGCCGCCGTCAATGCCGATCTCGCCGAACTCGTTCTCGATCAGCACGACCTGCTGGCCTGCAAAAGCCTCTTTGATGAGCTTTTTGATAAGGGTGGTCTTACCGGCACCAAGGAAGCCGGAGAAAATATCAATTTGGGTCATGATTCAAATGCCTCTTTCTTTTTGGAAGTTGCTTTCACAATCAGAGTGCGCCGGATGAGCAGAAATCTGAACTTAAAGACAAGGCGACTTTCCGTAGCAATCCTTGACGGATTGCTACGGAAAGGCAACGATGTATTTAAGCTCCGAGGCTGTTCAGACGGTGTGCAATGGTTGTGAAAGTGACTTCTCAAGCACACAGAGCCGCAGAGTGCTGGCTCAAAAATCTTACACTCCTATTATAACAAGGCTGTCAATGGTAAAACGGCCTTTTTCAAGAAAAATTTGTAACATTTTTTGCAATAAAGTTGCGTTTTCGGGGAAAAAGAAGAAAATGACTTCTTTTTAGCGAGCTCGCCCTCTCAGTCAGCCCCTTTGGGTCTGCCAGCTTCCCCCAAAGTGGGAGCCTTTGGCAATCTATGCAAACTTTATCTTTATGCCAAGGCCTCTCCCTTTGGGAGAGGTGGCACCGTAGGTGACGGAGAGGGCGAGGATGCTGACCTTATGCATCAGTTTGTACTACATTGCAATCTTTCCCCCGGAATGATACAATAAAGCCAGACAAAAAATGACCGCTGTCGGTCTTTCCGGCGGCGAGAAAAGGAAGCAAATCGATATGAGCATGAATACCGTTCCCGAGCGTCTGGCTGCACTGCGCGCTGCCATGGCCGCAAACGGCGTGTCCGTTTACCTGATCCCTGTGGGCGACCCCCACGCCAGCGAATACCTGCCCTACCACTACACCAGCCTGACCTACTTTTCCGGCTTCCACGGCGAGAACTCCAACTTCGTTGTCACCCGCACCGAGAGCGCCCTGTGGGCCGACGGCCGCTACTTCGTACAGGCCGAAAAGGAAATTGCCGGCACCGAAATCAAGCTGCAGCGCATAGGTGAACCGGGTGTGCCCACCGTGGAGGAATACTGTGCCAATGCCCTGAATGAGGGCGAAGTGCTGGGCCTGTGCGGCCTGACCGCCAACACCGCCCTCGTCAACAACCTGAAAAAGGCACTGGAAAAGAAGGGCGCTTCCATCAAGACTCTGAACCTTGAGGACGAGTTGTGGACGGAGGGCCGTCCCGCCCTGCCTGACACCCCGGCATGGATCCTTCCGAAGGAATATGCGGGCTTCTCTCCGGCCGAAAAGCTGGATCAGCTGCGCGGCAAGCTGAAAGAGCTGGGCTGCACTGCGCAGTTCGTGGGCAAGCTGGACAACCTCGCCTGGCTGCTGAATCTCCGCGCCATGGACATCGAGTGCACCCCTTACGCCATGGCCTACTGCTACGTCACCCCGGACCGCGCTGTGCTGTTCATCAACACCGCCCGCGTGACCCCGGAGGCAAAAGCAGAGCTGGAAGCCAACGGTGTAACGCTGGCCGAGTACGACGACGTGCTGAAATTCCTTGCCGCTGAGACCGAGCCCCAGACTGTGCTGGCCGAGTGCGCCACCGTCAACTACGCCGTGTATCAGGTGCTGGAACAGAACCCTGCCCTCACCGTGAAGGACGGCACCGACCCGCTGCTGATGATGAAGGGCGTGAAGAACGAAACCGAGATCGCTCACATCAAGGAAGCCCACATCCGGGACGCCGTGGCCATGGTGCGGTTCCAGATCGAGCTGGAGCAGCGCCTCGCCGCCGGTGAGACCCTGACCGAGCTGACTGTGGACGAGATCCTGCACAAATACCGCGGCAGCACCGACAAGTTCATCGTGGAGAGCTTCGGCACCATTGCAGCCTACGGCGGCAACGCAGCCATGATGCACTACCATGCCACCCCGGAGAGCCACGCCGTGCTGGAAAAGAAGGGCTTTCTGCTGGTGGACAGCGGTGCCACCTATATGGACGGCACCACCGACATCACCCGTACCTATCCGCTGGGTGAGCTGACCGATGACGAGCGCCTGTTCTACACCTGGACGCTGCAGAGCCACATCGACCTTGCAAAGGCTGTCTGGCTGGACTACTGCGAGTGCAAGATGATCGACACCATCGCCCGTGAACCGCTGTGGCGTCATCTCATCAACTACCGCTGCGGCACCGGCCACAGCGTCAGCTTCGTGGGCAACGTCCACGAAGGCCCCCACAGCCTGCGCGGCACAAACTCCGTGCTGATGCGCCCGGGCATGGTGGTCACCGACGAGCCCGGCGTCTACGAGACCGACCTCGTGGGCATCCGCATCGAGAATGAGCTGGTGTGCGTCCACAAGGCAGACAACCAGTACGGCACCTTCTTGGGCTTTGAGCCGCTGATGTTCGTGCCCATTGCCACTTCGCCCATCATGCCCGGCGTGCTGGACAAGGACGAGATCGCCTGGCTGAACGACTACCACCGTCAGGTGTTCACAAAGCTTGCCCCGCACCTGAACGACGAGGAGCGGGTCTGGCTGGCCGAGAAGTGCGCCGCCATCGGCTGCTGAACTGCATAAAAGAAGCACCCGGGCGCAGCAGGAGCCAAAGGGCTCCCGGCAGTGTCCGGGTGCTTTTTCTGAGTCAGAGCCTGCGGGCCGGGGTGCGGGCCACCGTGTCGGAAAGCTTCTGCAGCGGCCCGCTGGGCAGCGGGCTTTCGAACAGGCTGGCATAGATGCCGCAGAGCTGCAGCCGCATTTCCGGGTAAATGCCCATGCGGATGCACAGCGCCTTATAGGTGCGGCACATCCGGCGGCGGTGCTCCAGCATATCCGCCACGCTCACCTTGGTGTGGCAGACGCTCTGGGGGTTCTGCAGATAGCAGTAGCCTGCCTCGTCAATGGCCGCAAAGTTCCCCTGCGCACAGTCAAGATACGCCGTGTTGAACTGCTGGTCTTCGGCAAACGTGGCGTGAGGAAAGCGCAGGAACCCGGCCCGGATGATCTCCCGGCGGTAGAGCTTGTTGCAGGGGCTGCCGAAGTAAAAGCTGGCGGGCTGGCGGATGACCTGGCGCAGATATTCCGTCTTGCCGTAGGCTCCTGCCGGCAGCAGGCTGTATTCCCGGGTGTCATAGCCGCCGTCTTTCCGGGGCACCATCATCCGATAAGGTGCCACCACCAGCGCAGCGTGATATTTCTCTGCCGCTTCCACCAGGTGAGCCGTGAAGCCGGGCAGGAGATAGTCGTCGCTGTCCGAGAACTGGATGTATGTTCCCCGTGCCAGTTCGATGCCTTGGTTGCGGGTGTCCGCTGCGCCGGAATTGGGCTTGTCCACCACCCGGATGCGGGGGTCGGCAGCTGCAAGCTCCCGGCAGACGGCCAGCGTGTCATCTTTGGAGCCATCGTTCAGCAGAATGATCTCGAGGTTCGGGTAAGACTGGCTGCAGATGCTGTCCATGCAGCGGCGGAGGGTGCTCTGCGCATTGTAGGCAGGGACGATCACGCTGACAAGCGGCTTTTCCATGGAAAATCTCCTTTGCGGTGTTGTTTTGTTTTTATCATACACGCCCCGCCGCCAAAAAGCAAGCGGGCGTGCAGAGGGAGGAAGAGGTTTTGCAATGATCTTTCACATTGTGGTGTGCAGCCCGGATGCGGGCCTGCGCAGCGGGCTGGAACGCCAGTGCATGGAATACTTCGCCCGGCGGGAGGACGCCTGCATCGTGCAGCAGCTGGCCGACCCGGAAGCTTTGCTGCGGAAGGACGCCGAGGGCAGCCGGTTCGACCTCTATCTCATTGAGCTGGCCGCTGTGGCAGAGCCGGACGGCCTGAAAGCGGCGGCAGAGCTTCGCCGCCGGGGCCGCCGTGCCCCCATCGCTTTTGCAGCGCGCACCCCAGCCCACGCCTACAACGCCTTTAAGGTGGATGCCATGCAGTATCTGCTGCTGCCGGTGCACCAGCAGGAGCTTTCCGCCCTGCTCACCCGGGCCACAGAGCCGGAGTACGGCCCGGCCCTCACCGTGAACACTGCCGACGGGCTGCGGGTGCTGGCCTATGCCGAGATCGAATATCTGGAGTGCACCCACCACATCGTGCACTTCCACCTGCTCAGCGGCGAGGATGTGCCCTCGCTGTCACTGCGGGTGTCGTTTTCGCAGGTCGCAAAGCCGCTGCTGGAAGACGGGCGTTTCCTGCAGCCCCACCGCTCCTATGTGGTCAGCCTGCCCGCCGTGCGTCAGCTGACCGCCGGAGAGCTGCAGATGACCAGCGGTGCCCGGGTGCCCATTCCCCGGGGAAGAGAAGGAGCCGTGCGGGAAGCCATCCGCGCATGGTACCGCTGAGCTGTTCCCCCAAATGCAAAAAGAGCCGCATAAAGCGGCTCTTTTTTGCATCTTTTCAAAGGTCAGTTTTCCTTTTCAGGCTTCTTGGGGCTGGCCTTTGCTTTTTTCTTTTTGCCGTCGGTGGCGCTGAGCATCCACTTCCGGGACACATCTGCCAGCATGCTCTGCAGCGTGCCGGAGGGATAGGCGCTCTCGGAGAATGCGATCAGGAAGCGGTAGAGCTTGGGCTGGATCTCCTCATACATGCCGAGCTTTGTGTACATCTCTTTATAATAATGGAACACCTGCAGCTTGTTCTGCACGATGGTGGCCGCATTGATCTGGGTGTGGCAGATGCTCAGCGGGTTCTGCACATAGTGATAGCCCGGAGTGGAAATAGACACGAACACCTTCGCGCACAGGATGTAGTCCAGATTGAACACCAGATCTTCGGCCCAGCGCACCTCACGGGTGAACTGCAGATGATTGTCGATCAGAAGATCGCGGCGGTAGAGCTTGTTCCACAGCACGCTGTAGAAGAAGGACGCCGGCATATCCATCAGGCGGCGGGCAAAGGTGTCGCGGTCATAGACGCCCTCAGGCAGGAAGCCGTATTCGCGGATTTCATCCGGCTTCTTTTCCGCCTCGATGCCAAGGTTCTCCTGCAGGTTCTCCATGGCATAGCCCATTTTGGTGGAGTTGGCCGGGATCACCATCCAATAAGGCGAAATGACCAGATCGGCATGGTTTTCTTCTGCCGCAGTGACCAGATTCTCGGTGAAATCCGGCTCCATGTAGTCATCGCTGTCCACAAACTGCACATATTCACCCTTTGCAAGGGTCATGCCGTAGTTGCGGGTATCGGACACACCGGAATTTTCCTTGTCCACCAGAACGATCCGGGGGTCCTTTGCGCGGAACCCATCGCAGATCGAATAGCTTTCGTCTTTGGAGCCGTCGTTGATCAGGATGATCTCAATATTTTTCCACGTCTGTGCACAGATGCTCTCCAGGCAGCGGGCAACACTATTCTGCGCATTATAAATCGGCACGATAATGCTGACGAGCGGGTTGTTCATGACGGGGGTCTCCTCTTTTGGCTTTTCTATCTATCAAAAACGCATCATGCGGGGTTGGCTGAAAATTCAGACACTGCTCCCTTGGGGCAGTCTTATTTATAACATCATACTCTCTTCGCGAGCAAAAAGCAAGGGCCGGAATCTGCGCAGATGAAAAAAGAACCGCGCTCGTCGGCTCTTTTTCCTGTATTTTTCATCTGTTCTTAACCAGGAGTAAAGCCTGTCAGACCTTGTCCCAGTCCAGCTGTTTCCAGCTGTGAACAAACTGGTCGCAGGTGCGGCGCATCTCCGGCTCATCGGCAGCAGAAGCGCGGTCGGCAATGCCGATGACATAGTACCCGGCCTTGTGGGCAGTGGAAGCCGCATAAATTGCGTCCTCGCACACAGCGCAGGCGGCGGGGTCAGCCCCGCCCAGGCGGCTCATGCACTCATGAAAGACCTCCGGGCGGCTCTTGTGTAGCACGCCCTGCGCCTCCACGATGAACTCGAAACAGTCCAGCACGCCCAGCCGCCCCAGCACCGTCCGGCACTGGTCGGCCCAGGTGTTGGAGCACAGGCAGATGCGGGCCCCCTCGGCCTTGAGCTTTGCCAGCATTTCCCGCACGCCGGGCTTGAGCTCCACCGTCTCATACAGTTCCGCAATGACATCCCGCATCACATCATAATAGCTGCTCTCATCCAGCGGCAGGTCATATTCCCGGATGAGATACTGTGCGCCCTCCTGCATCCCCATGGTCAGCAGAGCAGAGCGCAGGTTCTCCTTCGGTGTGCGGCCATAACGGCGCAGCAGGGCGTCGGGTGCGCCCTCCCACACCACGGTCATGCTGTCGGTCAGGGTGCCGTCCATATCAAAGATCCATTGCTTGCAGCGCATGGGAATGCCTCCTTAAAAATATCCCAATAAGTATATCATGTTTCTTAGCCGGGAGAAAGCGGTTTATTTACAAAAACCGGAAGAATTTTTGCGGGAAATATGCTATAATCTGAACAAAACCGGAAGCATTCACAAGGGAGGCGGAACACATGGAACAACGGCAGAAAGCGCTGGTGCTGGCAGGCGGCGGTGCCCGCGGCAGCTATCAGGTCGGCGTATGGCGCGCATTGATGGAGCTGGACTGGCACCCGCAGATCATCACGGGCACCAGTGTGGGCAGCCTGAACGGCGCCATGTTCGTGCTGGATCTCTACGAGACCGCCCGGGATATGTGGCTGACCATCCGCAGCCGGGACGTGATGGAGCTGCCGGAACAGGACGCAGACCTTTCGGCCTTGCACCAGTTCCTGCACAGTGTGGTGAAGGCCGGCGGCATGGATGTGTCCCCGCTGGAAGATATCGTGGGGCGGGTGCTGGACGAAGACGCCCTGCGGGCCGTGCCCATCCGCTTCGGGCTGGTGACGGTGGAACAGCGGGGCCTGAAAGCCCGGGAACTGACGCTGGACGAAATCCCGCAGGGCAGAGTGAAGGACTATCTCATGGCCTCCGCCGCCTGCTTCCCGGCCCTGCGGGCCCGGGACATCGACGGAGTGAAGTTCCTGGACGGCGGCTACAGCGACAACATGCCCACCGGCCTTGCCAAAAAGATGGGCGCAGAAGAGCTGGTGTGCGTTGATCTGGAAGGCGTGGGCATCACCCGCCCGAACCTCACCGGCCTGCCCACCGTCATGGTGCGCAGCTATTGGGAGCTGGGGGACATCCTCCACTTTGACCCGGACACCGCCCGCCGCAACATTGAGCTGGGCTATTACGACACCCTGCGGGCCTTCGGCCGCATCCGGGGCTGTGCCTACGCTGTGGACAACGGCCCGGAAAGCAGCATGGACGCCGCCGCATTCCGGGTGAAATTCGAAGCCGTGCAGAAGATTGTGCGGGAGAAATATCCCGTCACCCTGACGGCAGACGCCGCCCTGCTTCTGGCCAAGATGAAGGACGCCGACCTTGCCCCGCTGGAAACCGCCGCCGAGGATGCAGGCGTGGACCCGGCGAAATACTACACGACTCACACGCTGGGGGATGCTTTCCTTGCCAAGTGCGATCAGGCACGGATGCAAAGCTTCGCCCCGTTGTTTGAGGGCAGCAGCACCGCCGCGCAGGCCGCGCTGGCGGCACTGGTGCCCAACACATTCCTGCAGGCGCTGGTCTGGTACACCCTGACCGCGCCGACCGAAACGATCACACTGCCAGAGGTGACAGATCATGAAGGTGTATAAAGGCTCTTCCGCTTCGCCCGGCCTTGTTCTCGGCCAGGTCAGCCGGCTGGAACATCATGTGGAGACCACCACAGCCGGGCCTTTCAACCCGGCCCGTGAGCTGCAGATGCTCACCGACGCCATCCACACCGCACAGGCAGAGCTGGAATCCATGGCAGACCGCGCCGCGCCCAGCGAACAGGCCATCTTCCAGTTCCAGAGCATAATGCTGGAAGATGAGGGCATGATGAACGAGGTGCGGTTCTGCATCAATGCAGGCATCGGCGCAGCAGCGGCCATGAATCAGGTGGGCCAGCGCTACGCCGACCAGCTGGCCAACATGAAGGATAACCCCTACATGCAGCTGCGCAGCGTGGATATCCTCGATGCCACCCGCCGGGTCATCAACATATTGACCAACCGCCCCCGCATGTGGCTGGCACTGGACCACCCGGTGATCCTTGCCGCCGACCGCCTCATGCCCACCGACCTGTTCAGCGTGCCCTCCGGCATGATCCTCGGCATCATCACCGCCGAGGGCAGCGGCCAGAGCCACGCCGCCATCATTGCCCGGGCAATGAACATCCCGGGCCTTGTGCAGGTGGGCCGGGACTTTCTGGACGACTGTGACGGCCGGGCCGTCATTCTGGACGCAGACAAGGGTGAATGTGTCCTGGACCCGGACGCCGCCGCCCGCCAGCAGGCAGAGACCCGCATCTGCGAACTGCAGCGGGAAAATGAGGAAATGCGCAAGCTGAGCAGCCTGCCCAACCGCACCATGGACGGCCAGCCTTTTGAGTTGCTGGCCAACTGCTTCGGCCCTGAGGACATCGACACCGCCATGCAGTCCGGCGCCCGGGGCGTGGGCCTGCTGCGCAGCAGCTACATGATGCTGCCGGGCCGCATCCTCGACGAACAGGAGCAGTATTTTTTCTATTGCTCCTGCCTTGCCGCCGCCAAGGGCTATCCCGTGACGGTGCGCACCTTCGACTTCGGCGCGGACCGCACCATGGCCGACGCCTATCAGGGCCTGCAGTCCTCCAAGCTGGGCCTGCGGGGCATCCGCAACAGCCTGCGCCAGCCCCACCAGTTCGAGACCCAGATCTGTGCGCTGCTCCGGGCTTCCGTCCGGGGACCGCTGCAGGTGATGTTCCCTATGGTAACCGACGTGGAGGACTGGGACGCCGCCATGCGCGTGGTGGAGCGCTGCCGGGAGCACCTGAAAGAACGGGGCGTGCCCTTCAACGAGGACACCAAATTCGGCGTGATGCTCAGCGTGCCTGCCGCCTGCCTGACGGCGGAGGAATTTGTGGCCCACGGGTGCGATTTTCTCGTCATCGGCACCAATGACCTGACCCAGTACACCCACGCCGCCGACCGGGAACTGGCCAGCGCAGAGCGCTATTACCGCCCGGCCAGCACGGCCATGAAAAAGCTCATCACCATGGTGATGGATGCTGCAAAGGTGAAGAACGTACCGGTGACCATCTGCGGCCTTGCGGTGGGCAACCCGGCCAACACGGTGCAGTATCTGGAACTGGGCCTGCGCAGCTTCTCGGTGAGCCCCCAGAATCTGCTGAGCGTCAAAAAGACCCTGCTGGAGACCGAATGAACGACAAAGGGGCTGTTGCAAAACAGCCAGAAAAAATGAGATAGGTTTCCCAGAAAAGGGT
>CAVKKE010000020.1:0-26268 GCA_963656875.1 Barnesiella intestinihominis
GCGACCAGGTGGAGCCCCGCCGCCGCTTTATCGAGACCAACGCCCAGTACGCAAATCTGGACGTTTAACCTACGGAGGAAACAATGGAAGAAGATTATGTGATGATACCGGGCAGCGGAACCAAAAAGATCATCCGCGATGTCAAAAAGGAGATCGAGACCGCATTCCTGGACTACTCCATGTCGGTCATCGTGTCCCGCGCCCTGCCCGATGTGCGCGACGGCCTGAAGCCTGTCCACCGCCGCATCCTTTACACCATGCATGAGCGCGGCAACGACCCCAGCCATCCCTACCGCAAGTCTGCCGACACCGTCGGTGCCGTGCTGGGTTCTTACCACCCCCACGGCGACGCATCGGTCTACGATGCCATGGTCCGTCTGGCACAGGATTTCTCCCTGCGCTACCCGCTGGTGGATGGTCAGGGTAACTTCGGTTCTGTGGACGGCGACCCCCCGGCTGCTTACCGTTACACCGAGGCCCGCATGAGCCGCATGGCGGTGGAAATGCTGACCGACATTGAAAAAGATACCATCGACTGGGACCCCAACTTCGATGAAACGAAGAAGGAGCCCAGCGTTCTGCCCTGCCGCTTCCCGAACCTGCTGGTCAACGGCAGTCAGGGTATCGCAGTCGGCATGGCCACCAACATCCCTCCCCACAACCTGAGCGAGGTCATTGACGGCTGTGTGGCCTATATCGACAACCCGGACATCGACCTTCCCGGCCTGATGGAATACATCAAGGGCCCGGATTTCCCCACTGCCGGCATCATCATGGGTCGCAGCGGCATCCGTGCCGCCTATGCTACCGGCCGCGGCAAGATCACCCTGCGCGGCCGCGCCACCATTGAGGAGACCAAGAACGGCCGCACCCAGATCGTCATTACGGAAATTCCGTATATGGTCAACAAGGCCCGTCTGATTGAGAACATGGCCGACCTCGTCAAGGAAAAGCGCATCGAGGGCATCACCGGCCTGAACGATGAGACCAACCGCAAGGGTATGCGCATCGTGGTGGATGTGCGCAAGGACGCCAACGCACAGGTCATCCTGAACCAGCTGTACCAGTACACTCAGCTGCAGGACACCGTGGGCGTCATCATGCTGGCCATCGACCACAAGGTGCCGAAAGTCCTGACCCTGAAGCAGATGCTGCAGAAGTACGTCGAGTTCCAGGACGAAGTGGTGCGCCGCCGCACTCAGTACGACCTGAAAAAGGCCAAGGAGCGCGCCCACATTCTGGAAGGCTTGAAAAAGGCCACCGACATCGTGGACGAGTTGATCGCCACCATCCGCGCCTGCAAGGGCGGCATGGCGGAAGCCAAGGCTGCCATCATGGAAAAGTTCGGCTTCGACGACCCGCAGGCAGACGCCATTGTCAAGCTGCAGCTGGGTCGTCTGGCCGGCCTTGAGATCCTCAAGATCGAGGAAGAACTCAACGGCCTGCACGCCAAGATCGAGAACTGGGAAGCCATTCTGGCTGATGACGCCCGCGTGCTTGCCATCGTCAAGGAAGAGCTGCTGGACATGAAGAAGCGCTTCGGCGACGAGCGCCGCACCGAGATCCAGTCTGTCACCGGTGAGGTGGATATTGAGGATCTGATCGCTGAGGAGCAGTGTGTTTACACCCTGACCGAGGCCGGCTATATCAAGCGCCAGCTCAAGGCCACCTATCAGGCCCAGAAGCGCGGCGGCCGCGGCATTTCCGGCATGACCCGCAAGGAAGAGGACATCGTGCAGGAGATGTTTGTCGGCTCCACCCACGATTATGTGCTGTTTGTCACCGACAAGGGCCGTCTGTTCCGCATCAAGGGCTACACCATCGCCGAGGGCAGCCGCACCAGCAAGGGCAGCAACATCGTGAACCTCTTGCAGCTGGCCGAGGGCGAAAAGGTCACCAACATGATCTGCCAGTCGAAGGACGCAGACAATGAGGGCGGCTTTGTGACCATGGTCACGAAGCAGGGCCTCATCAAGCGCACCCCGCTGGAGCAGTACGCCAACATCCGCAAGTCCGGCCTGATAGGCATTGCCCTGAACGAGGGCGACGCACTGGCATGGACCCGCCTGACCTCCGGCCATGATATGCTCATCGTTGCAACCCGCAACGGTCAGGCAATCCGCTTCAACGAAGAGGATGCCCGTCCCATGGGCCGCAGCGGCCACGGCGTGCGCGCCATCAAGTTGACTGAGGGCGATGAGGTGGTCGGCGTGTGCATCTGCCGCGAGGGCGGCACGGTGCTGACTGTCACCGAAAACGGCAAGGGCCGCCGTTCTGATATCGACACTTACCGCATCACCGCCCGCGGCGGCAAGGGCATCCGCAACTACGATGCCTCCAAGGACAAGGTGGCTGCGGTGAAGATCGTGGACGATGTGGATGATATCCTGCTGAGCAGTCAGGAGGGCATCATCATCCGTCTGCATGCCAACGAGATCCCGCTGCAGAGCCGTTACGGCTCCGGCGTCCGTGTAATGCGTCTGGGTGAGAACGATAAGGTCATGGTTCTGGCCCGCACCGACCACGATGACGAGGCACAGACCGAGAAGATCGATGCCGCAGAGGCTGAGGACGAACCCACCGCCGAGCAGCTGGCCGAGATGGAAGCTGCCGATGCAGCTGCCGTTACCGAGGCACCGGAGGCAGACCCGGAAGAATAAAAGCTGCCTGGATAAATATTCTGAATAACAAAACACCCCCTCGGGCTGACGATTTTGCCGGTCTGCGGGGGTGTTTTTGTGCGTAGAATATGCTGTGAAACGAATTTTTGCAGAAAAGCGTGAGTTTGTCTGGACTTCTCAAAAAATTTGTGATAAGATAATCAAACAATCACAAACACCCGTGGGGGAGTAGCAAGCGCTTTTGCAGGGCGCAGCAAGTCAACATAATGACCGTTGGTTCCGGTCTGGCTTGCTTTAATATGCGAGACTCATGTGTTTTTTGGCGCAGTTTCTGCACCCGTACACATGGAGTCGATGATGAAAAATTGACCCGGTTCGGACGTGCACGCGCCCGGACCGGGTTTTGTATTGCCCCAAATTCTGGTTTAAGCAACAGGAGGCAGACAATATGGAATGGAGTTTTGTATTTTTCCTCAACAGTGCCCTGCTGGGCGTGGGCCTTGCAATGGATGCATTTTCGGTGTCCATGGCAAACGGCCTGCACGACCCGCACATGGGCAAAGGCACCATGGTCAAGATCGCGGGCACCTTTGGCATTTTTCAGGCTGTGATGCCCATGACCGGCTGGGTGTGTGTCCACACCATCGTGGAGCTGTTCTCGTCCTTTGAAAAGTTCATCCCGTGGATCGCGCTGATCCTGCTGGGCTACATTGGCGGCAAAATGCTGGTGGAAGGCATCAAGGGCGAGGAAGCTGAGGAAGCCGCCGAGCTCAGCGCCGGTGCCCTGTTCATGCAGGGCGTGGCTACCAGCATCGATGCACTTTCGGTGGGCTTCACCATCTCGGAATACGGCTGGCTGATGGCTCTTGTGGCATCCCTCATCATTGCGACGGTTACCTTTTTCATCTGCATGGCGGGCCTGCGCATTGGCAAAAAGTTCGGCACCAAGCTATCCGGAAAGGCGTCCATTCTGGGCGGAGTCATCCTGATCGGCATTGGTCTGGAAATTTTCATTTCCAATGTGTTCTGATGAATTGAATAAACTAAAAGATTAGCATCCTCGCCCTCTCAGTCTCGCTTTCGCTCGACAGCTCTCCCAAAGGGAGAGCCTCTGGCGAAAACGGAAACTTTGCATGGACTGCCAAAGCCTCTCACTTTGGGAGAGGTGGCATTGCGTTAGCAATGACGGAGAGGGC
The DNA here is from genome assembly GCA_963656875.1 of Barnesiella intestinihominis. Lineage (GTDB taxonomy): Bacteria > Bacillota > Clostridia > Oscillospirales > Ruminococcaceae > Faecalibacterium. The sequence goes on from CAVKKE010000020.1 coordinate 3,818, forward strand.
GAGCCAGTGAACCACAAAGGAAAGCCATCTGTAATCCCTGCTGGATTTTAAAAATCGGAGCGATGAGATTATAGATGGCTTTTCTTTTGCTGTGATTTATTTCCGGATAAACGCCTGGTCTTTCTCCGGCACGCCGCCTTCGTCTGAAACATACCGCTCTGCCCGCATGTGCAGGTCATATTTGCTGCGCAGGTTGGCGATGGTCTGCATCATGGGCGATGCATGGTGGGCGTCAATGGCGGACTGATCGGCCCAGCTGTCGATGAGCAGGACAGTTTCCGGGTCATTCATCGGGAAGAAATACTCATACCGCAGGCTGCCCGGCTCCGCGCGGATGGCGTCCACAGTGCCACTGGAGATCATCTCCTCGGCAAACTTCCGGGCGCTTCCGTTTGTGCCGGTATAGTAAAGGTTCATAGTGATGCTCATGGGCACAGTCTCCTTTTCCTTAAAAAATGTTCCACATAGAACAATCAAAGGTTATTTTTCTGGCTCGAAATAGTCAGCATATTCTTCGGTGAGCTTTGAGCCCAGCCGCCGGATGCCGCCGTAGAGATGCCGCTCCACCAGCGGCTCAAAGGCCGCAAGGTCGCACCGCTCGATGGCGTCCAGCAGGCTCTGGTGCTCTTCGATCACCTCGGTCAGCCCGCCGCTGGTCATGGTGTCCAGCATACGGAACCGGCTGTAGTCGGCGTGGGCGTTCTGCAGCGTGCGCCACAGATACATTTTGTCCATGGCAGCAAACCATGTTTCGTGAAGCTTCCGGTCAACTTCGTACAGCCGGTTGAAGTCCGGGTGCTCTGCCCTGGCAAGGGCGGCGTAGGCGTCGGCCCGCTCCTGGATCAGCACCCGCTGCTCCGGGGTGCACTTGGGGGCAAAATCCCGCAGAACGCGGGCCTCCACAGCGGTGCGCTCATAGATCAGCTCGTCCACGATGCGGCGGTTCAGCCGGGTGACGGTGGTGCCTTTGTAGGGCACGATCTTCACCAGCCCGTTTTCCTGCAGCTTCTGCAGCACCACGCGGATCAGGGTGCGGGGCGCACCGAACCGGGCACACACCGGGTTTTCGCTCAGTGAAGAGCCGGGGCGGATGGTCAGGTCGATGATCTCCCGTTCCAGCACAGTATAAATTTCAGTGTCGGTCTTATATTGTTCCATACCTCTCACCAACAAATCGGTTCATTCGGAAAAAGGCTTCCACGCGTCCCCTTCCGGCAGGGGCAGGGCAAACTCCATGGGGTTCCCCGTGTCCGGGTGCCGGAACTGCAGGCCGCAGCTCTGCAAGGCGATGTTTCCTTTCACTCTGCTGCCGTATTTGCCGTCGCCGGAAAGAGGATGCTTCCGGGAGGCAAACTGCACCCGGATCTGATGGGTGCGGCCTGTATGCAGGGTGATCTCGGCAAGGCTTGTATCCCCTGCTGCTTTCACGATGCGGTATTCCAGCACGGCTTCCCGCACGCCCTTGCGGGGGCGGCTGACCGGAAACACCCGGCCCTTTCGGCTGTCCTTGAACAGGTAGTCCCGCAGAATGCCCTCGGCGGGCAGGGCATCGTCCGGCCCGCCTGCGATGACGGCCCGATACCGCTTGATGAACTGCGGAGCTTCCGGCCTGCCTTCGGCCCGGCCGTCCTGCACGGCATAGGCGTTCTGGCTCTGGGTGATCTGGCGGCTCAGTTCTGCTGCGGCTTTCTGCGTCTTTGCAAAGACCATCAGGCCGGACACACCGGTGTCCAGCCGATGCACCACGCCCACGAAGGCGTCCGGGGCGTTCCAGTGCTCCCGCAGGGCCGCAGGCACGCCCTCTTCACTGGTCAGGCCGGCGGGCTTGTCCAGCACGACGATGGAAGCGTCTTCGTACAGGATGTTCACAGCTTGCCCTCGGCGATCAGGGCCTTGAGTTTCAGGATGCCTGCAATGGTCTTGCCGTCCTTGATCTCGCCGCTCATGACCATCTCGTATGCCTTGTCCAGCGGCACACGGTCAGGGGTCAGGAATTCGTCGTCATCCAGGTGCATGTGGGTCTCGTGCAGGCCAGTGGCCACCCAGGTGTAAATGATCTCGGTATCGTAGCCCACCGTGGGGAAAAACTGCCCCAAAGAGACGTAATTATCGGCGGTCAGGCCGCATTCCTCTTCCAGCTCACGCTTGGCGGCTTCGAAGGGGTCTTCGCCCTTTTCCAGCTTGCCGGCGGGCAGCTCCCACAGTTCCTGCTGCATGGCATAGCGGAACTGGCGCACCATGCAGATAGTGCCGTCGGCAAAATACGGCACGATGCAGGCGCCGCCGTGGTGATGCACCACCTCGCGGGTGGCGGTCTTGCCATTTTCCAGCAGGGCAGTGTCCTTGGTCAGGGTGATGACCCGGCCCTCAAAGAGGGTCTCACTGGTCAGTGTTTTTTCGTAATGTACTGTACTCATTTAACTTTACCCCTTTGTCCCGGCCCAGCGCCGGTTTTCTGGTTTCAGTTTACGGCAAAAAGCGGTTTGTTGTCAATAATAAGATGGGGATTTTGCAAATTCTGGAAAGGCAGTAAAAACAAACCTGCCCAAAACCGGAAAATCCGCGCCATTGCTCACTTTAATGCGCTAAAGACGTACAAAACCGCTAAAAATTTTTTTTTATTTTTGGTGCGTTTGTTGGGCGGTTTGCGTTTACTTTACGGCCGGAATTTGCTATTATAGTATACAAGCAATAGTGCCTTTATGGGGTTCTCCGGTCCCATGTGGGGCATATTGCCCCGCGCAAAAGGTACCAAATTCTGAATAATGGAGGAAGAAAAATGCCTAGAGCAAAGCAAACTATGGATGGCAATACCGCTGCCGCCCATGTAGCGTATGCCTACACGGACGTGGCTGCCATCTACCCCATTACCCCGTCTTCTCCGATGGCTGACTCTGTGGACCAGTGGTCCGCAGCTGGCCAGAAGAACATCTTCGGCAACCAGGTCAAGGTCGTCGAGATGGAATCTGAGGCAGGCGCTGCCGGCGCCGTGCACGGCTCTCTGGGTGCAGGTGCTGTCACCACCACCTTCACCGCTTCTCAGGGCCTGCTGCTGATGATCCCCAACATGTACAAGATCGCTGCTGAGCAGCTGCCCTGCGTGTTCGATGTTTCGGCTCGTACCGTTGCTACCCAGTCTCTGAACATCTTCGGTGATCACAGCGACGTCATGGCATGCCGCCAGACCGGTTTTGCAATGCTGGTCGAGAGCAGCGTGCAGGAAGTCATGGATCTGTCCCCTGTTGCCCACCTGGCAGCTATTGAGGGCAAGGTTCCCTTCCTGAACTTCTTCGATGGCTTCCGTACTTCTCACGAGTACCAGAAGATCGAGAAGTGGGATTACGCCGATCTGAAGGAAATGTGCAACATGGAGGCTGTCGAGGAGTTCCGCAAGAAGGCTCTGAACCCCGAGAACCCCAAGATGCGCGGCTCCCACGAGAACGGCGACGTGTTCTTCCAGCATCGTGAAGCATGCAACAGCGTCTACAACGCTCTGCCTGCTGTTGTTGAGAAGTACATGGCCAAGATCAACGAGAAGCTGGGCACCAACTACGATCTGTTCAACTACTACGGCGCACCCGATGCTGACCGTGTGATCGTGGCTATGGGCTCCATCTGCGATGTTGCTGATGAGGTCATCGACTACCTGAATGCCCGCGGCGAGAAGGTCGGTATCATCAAGGTCCGCCTGTATCGTCCCTGGGTCTCCGCTTCCCTGCTGAAGGTCCTGCCCAAGACCGCCAAGAAGGTGGCTGTGCTGGACCGCACCAAGGAGCCGGGCGCACTGGGCGAGCCCCTGTACCTGGATGTTGCCGCTACCCTGCGTGAAGCTGGCATGAACGATGTCGTTCTGACCGGCGGCCGCTACGGTCTGGGCAGCAAGGACACCCCGCCGTCCTCAATCTTCGCTCTGTTCAAGGAGCTGGAGAAGGATCAGCCCAAGGAGCGTTTCACCCTGGGCATCACCGACGACGTCACCTTCCTGTCTCTGCCGGAAGTCAAGCCCGCTCCCATCACCGCAGCTGCTGGCACCAAGGAGTGCAAGTTCTGGGGTCTGGGCGGCGACGGTACTGTCGGTGCTAACAAGAACTCCGTCAAGATCATCGGCGACCATACCGACAAGTATGTTCAGGCATACTTCCAGTATGACTCCAAGAAGACCGGCGGCGTGACCATCAGCCACCTGCGTTTCGGCGACAAGCCCATCCGCAGCCCCTACTACATCAACCAGGCAGACTTCGTGGCTTGCCACAACCCCGCTTACATCCACATGGGCATGAAGATGGTTCAGGATGTCAAGCCCGGCGGCGTGTTCATGATCAACTGCCAGTGGTCTGATGAGGAGCTGGGCCAGCACCTGAACGCCGAGGCAAAGAAGTATATCGCTGACAACAACATCCAGCTGTATACCATCAATGCTATCGATAAGGCTATCGAGATCGGCATGGGCAAGCGCACCAACACCATTCTGCAGTCTGCATTCTTCAAGCTGGCTGACGTTATGCCCATCGAGGACGCCGTCAACTTCATGAAGCAGGCAGCTCAGAAGAGCTACGGCAAGAAGGGCCAGGACGTCGTTGAGATGAACTGGAAGGCCATTGATGCCGGCGTTGACGCCATCCACAAGGTGGACGTGCCCGCATCCTGGTCCAACCCCGAAGCTGATCCCGCACCCAAGGCTCTCACCGGCCGTCCGGAACTGGTCAAGCAGATCCGCGAGGTCATGGAGCCCATTGCCCGTATGGACGGCGACAGCCTGCCTGTTTCCTCCTTCGTGGCAAATGCAAACGGCGAGTGGGAGCAGGGCGCTTCTGCATACGAGAAGCGCGGCACCGCTGTCAACGTCCCCGAGTGGGATGCTGCGAAGTGCGTTGGCTGTAACCAGTGCGCATTCGTGTGCTCTCATGCTACCATCCGTCCCTTCCAGTTGACCGCTGACGAGCTGGCAGCTGCTCCTGCTCAGACCAAGAGCCGCGACAACCGCCCGGCAAACGAGTACAAGTTTGTCATGGCAGTGTCTCCTCTGGACTGCATGGGCTGCGGCGAGTGTGTCACCGTCTGCCCCACCAAGGCTATCCAGATGGTTCCTCAGGACAGCCAGGCTGACCAGCAGGCAGTCTTCGACTACTGCGTGGCCAACATCTCCAAGAAGCCTTCCAAGTTTGCTGATGACACCGTTATCGGTTCTCAGTTCAACCAGCCGCTGCTGGAGTTCTCTGGCTCCTGCGCAGGCTGTGCCGAGACTTCTTACGCTCGCCTGATCACTCAGCTGTTCGGCGAGAAGATGTACATCTCCAACGCTACCGGCTGCTCCTCCATCTGGGGCGGCACCGCTTCCATCTCTCCGTACACCGTCAACAAGGACAGCGGCCATGGTCCTGCATGGTGCAACTCCCTGTTCGAGGATAACGCAGAGCATGGTCTGGGCCTGTACATCGGCCAGAAGACCATCCGCGAGAACCTGATCAAGGAGATCGCAGAGGTTGCTGGTTCCGACAAGGCATCTGCAGAGCTGAAGGCTGCTTTCGAGCAGTTCATGGCAACCAAGAACAACACCAAGGCCAACGATGAGCCTGCAAAGGCCCTGATCGCTGAGCTGGAGAAGGCTGCTGCCGCTGGCTGCGAGAAGTCTGCAGAGATCCTGAAGAGCAAGCAGTACATTGCCAAGAAGTCCGTGTGGATCTTCGGCGGCGATGGCTGGGCATACGACATCGGCTTCGGCGGCCTGGATCACGTCCTGGCTTCCGGCGAGGATGTCAACGTCATGGTCTTCGATACTGAGATGTACTCCAACACCGGCGGACAGGCATCCAAGGCTTCCAACATCGGTGAAGTCTGCCAGTTCGCTGCTGCTGGTAAGGAAATCAGCAAGAAGAGCCTGTCTGAGATTGCAATGACCTATGGTTACATCTACGTTGCTCAGATCGCTCTGGGCGCTAACATGAACCAGGCTGTCAAGGCAATCGCTGAGGCTGAGGCTTACCCCGGCCCGTCTCTGATCATCGGCTACGCTCCCTGCGAGCTGCACGGTGTTAAGGGCGGCATGACCAACTGCCAGAACGAGATGAAGAAGGCAGTTGAGGCCGGTTACTGGAACCTGTTCACCTTCAACCCGGCTAACAAGGCTCAGGGCAAGAATCCGTTCACTCTGACCTCCAAGGCTGTGGATAACGAGAAGTATCAGGCACTGCTGGCTAACGAGACCCGTTACAGCCGCCTGACTCGTGCATTCCCCGACCGTGCTAAGGAGCTGTTCGCACGCAACCAGGAAGTTGCAAACGACCGCTACGAGCACCTGACCCGTCTGGTTGAGCTGTACAAGTAAGCGTTTAACTATATGTAAGCGGCCATGAAACAGCGGCCCCTGCTCTGCCCTGAGTGGAGAGCGGCAGCCCCGCGCCGGCGGTTACTGCGCAATGCAGCGGTGCGAACCTGTGACAAATGTGTCCTGCTTTATAGAAGAACATCTGAACGTCCGGCCAAAGGCCTGACAAAACGGTCAAAACCTGATTTCACTTCTCTGCCGCTGTGCTCTGTTCCGTGCAGAGCACGGCTGCGGGATATGAGATACCAAAGCGCCCGCGAGGGTCCTTGAAAGCACACCCCGCGTGTGTCAGGAGCATAAGGTCTGCCTGCAGATACCTTGTTCCGCCTGCTGCATAAGACCTGCTTTGCAGGCATCTTGCCGCAGTGAAAAACGGATATCGTTTTTAGCGCCCCGTTCACCATCTGGTGAGCGGGGCGTATTTTTGTGTAAAAACAAAAGAAGCGGCACAGCCGGTTAGCTGTTCCGCTTCGAAAAAATCAGTTTTTGTTGCCGTAATATCCGTTTTCGCTCATGGAAGACCATTTCAGGTACATCTCTTTGTAATTGTCTTTGATGAAATCCTGAATTTTAGCAAGTTCACGATCTGTCAGAACACCGCGGTTCTGGACGACGGTGTCGCCGTTGCTTTTGACGAAGAACTTGGCCGAACCCGCTTCTGTCAACCGGCGGTCACTGGCGTGTACATGCATACATTCGATGATGCAATGAGCTGTAAAATAGAGATAATACCCGCAGATCTTGAAATCGTAATATTTTGGCATCAGATATCCTCCAAATACTTTCGATTGCGGGTATAATAATCCTGCACGATGGAAAGCTCAATATCATCCATCGTTGTTTCCAAAACGGAGCCATCCGACGAAAGAACGCAGGCACAGTCGGGTCGGTTTAAGTTCAGGACACGGAAGATGTTGCTGCTTTTTGAAAAAGCATAACCGTTTACAATAAGGTCGGCAGAATCGGCAACTTTCAGAATATCAGGCATATTTTAAGCTCACTTTCTTGATCGGGCTGAGGAAAGTTTTGGAATCGATATACAAGTTGTCTAAAATTGGTGCAAGGTCAATGTATTCCTCTTCAGCGGGTTGATTTTTGTATTTTGCCATGACTACCAGATAGCCGTGATCCCATTCAATGATATCGGTGTATCGTTCCAAGGCTGGAGAAGTACGGAAACGAATTGTTTTTTCGCCATAAGAGAAGGAGGTGAAGCTGCCTTCGCTGCTCAAAAATGCACAGTCATTCATAATATTCCCTCCTGCCGCTTTGAATCTGTTTTCATTTTAGCATGAGGAAATTGGAACGTCAATAAAAATATCTATCACAAAAATTTCCAGAATATACCTTTCCCTTTTTACAGTTTCTTCATAGCTTCTTCATGAAATCAAATGTGAAAGCTGATATACTTTTGCCATGGGAAGCGGGGCCGCAACCGTTCCCCAAGTAACATGATTCCTCCTCACACCAAGGCAATATCCAAACAAAACGCCCCTTCCGGTATGCCGCAATGCCGGAAGGGGCGTTTTGTTTTTGTATCGCAAAATAAAAATTCCGGTAAATCACTGGATAAGGGTTGACCGCCTTTTTTTGCGGCGCTATAATAAAAAAGAACATGAGAATTTGGAGGTGAACGCAGGACAATGGATCCGGATCATAGTCGAAGTAGATCCACCGGCGCGGTGGATCGGGAAACAAAAACAGCTGCGTTTACCCCGACATTCGCCTTTTTCGCTGAACAGAGCGGGCAGGGTGCCTTTTTGAGGTGCATCCTTCCGTAAAAACAGCAGAGGAAGGCGCGGTTTTGTGCGCATGGAAACGGCATTTCCGTGCGGCAGAGCGGCGCATTTTTTGTTCCCCGATCTGCTGCGTCCTCCGGGCAGGAGAAACTCCTGCGCCGTAAAAAATGAGGAGGTACGCCCAATGGAACTGGAAGAAAAAAAGCAGCACGAAGCTGCAGAACAGGCTCTGCCTGTGCAGGAGCTGCCGGCTGATATCCCCGCCGAAGTCCGCCAAAAACTGGAAGAAGACCTGAACGAGGAAGCCACCGAAGACCTCAAGCAGGATATGCGCGAGGCCGAAAAAGAGGAAGCCAACGACGAAGAAGTCAAGGCCAATCCCGAAATGCTTACCAAGAGCCGCCTGCTGAAGCTGCTCATCAAGAAGCAGTACGTCAAGCTGCGCGAGGTCACCGAGGAAGAGCAGCCCGCCGACCTGGCTGAGCTGCTGGAAGAGCTGGACGAGAACAACCGTCTGGTGGTGTTCCGCCTGCTGAAAAAGGAAGTGGCCACCGAAGCTTTCGCCTATATGTCCGATGAAGCCCGCGATGATCTGGTCAACGCCTTCTCGGATGTGGAGCTGGTGGGTGCCATCGAGGAAATGAGCCTGGATGACGCCGCCGACCTGCTGGAAGATATGCCCGCCGGCGTCGTGAAGCGCGTGCTGGAAAAGTCCTCCAAGCAGACCCGTGAGAGCCTGAACAAGCTGCTGAACTACCCCGAGAGTTCTGCCGGCAGCCTGATGACCCCCGAATATGTCCGCCTGCGTGAGGACATGACCGTGGCGCAGGCATTTGATGCCATCCGCAAGCAGGGCGAGAACGCTGAGACTGTCTACACCTGCTATGTGGTGGAGCGCAACCGTCTGATGGGTGTTGTGTCGGCCCGCAGCCTGCTGCTGTCGGATATGAGCACCCCCATTTCTGAAATTATGGATGACAACGTGGTCACCGTGAAGGTCACCGACGACCAGGAATATGTGGCCCGTGAGATGCAGCGCTATGACTTCACGGCCATGCCCGTTCTGGACAACGAGGGCATGTTCGTGGGCATCATCACCATCGATGATGCTATCGATGTTCTGACCGACGAGAGCACCGAGGATATGCAGAAGATGGCTGCTATTCTACCGGACGACGATGCAACGACCTATTTTGGCACCAGCGTCTGGACCCACGCCAAACAGCGCATCCCCTGGCTGCTGATCCTGATGCTGTCCGCCACCTTCACCGGCATGGTCACCACCCACTATGAGGAAGCCTTTGTCAGCCTGCCTCTGCTGGTGTCCTTCATGCCCATGCTGATGGACACTGCCGGCAACTGCGGCAACCAGATCAGCACCCTGATGGTGCGCGGTCTGGCTCTGGGCGAAGTGGAGCCCAGTGACTTCCTGAAGGTGCTGAGCAAGGAACTGCGGGTTTCCGCCATTGTGGGCGCAGTGCTGGGCATCGTTAACGGTCTGCGCATCTACCTGATGTACACCTTCCTCTTCCCCGGCCAGTACGCCAACGTCATGGGCTACGCCGTGGTCGTCAGCGTATCGCTGTTCTTCAGTGTTATTCTGGCAAAGCTGGTGGGCGGTATGCTGCCGCTGGCCGCCAAGAAGCTGGGCGCCGACCCGGCCATCATGGCAACGCCTTTCATCACCACTATCGTGGATGCCTGCAGCTTGATCCTGTACTTCCAGATCGCACAGCTGGTGTTCCGCAATATGATGTGAGTTTGCATTTATAGTTTGTAAATCCGAAACGACTGCGGTCGTTTCGGATTTACTTTTTTACAGAGATGAGCTGCTTCAATAAAAGGATTTTTTGTGTTCCGCTGCCCTGCTATCAAAGTTTTGGTTTGCCATTACGACCTCTTTACTTTTTCATGCCGCTTCCCTCTACGACCCTACCTGTGAAAAAGCAAATCGGCCAGACCCGCAGGTCTGGCCGATTTGCAATATCAAAAATATATTTCCTCTGATACTGTCAGAGCAAAGCGGAGACAATTTCAAATTGTTTATTTAAATCGTTCACAGCGTATGGTAATACGGGCAGATATCCTCATAATGCCCGTCTTTCATGCGGAAGCCGCCCGGGATCGTGCCCAGCTGCACAAAGCCCAGCCGCTCATACAGATGCCGGGCGTGGATGTTGCAGGCCACCACGGCGTTGAACTGCATCACCCGGAAACCGTGTGCCTTGCCCTGCGCCAGACAGTCGCTCACCAGCTTTTCGCCGATGTGCAGGCCCCGGGCCTCCCGATGGACGGCATAGCTGGCGTTGGCGATGTGGCCGCAGCGGCCGATGTTGTTCGGGTGCAGGATGTAAAGCCCCAGCACTCTGCCGGTGTCGGTGTCCTCGGCTACGGCGTCATAGGTCTGGGTGGCAAAAAATTCCCGGTCGGTGTCCAGCGTCAGCGCGTCCTCCTGCGGGAATGCTACGCCGTCTTCCACCACCTGGTTCCAGATCTCCACCATGGCGGGCAGGTCTTTTTCGGTATATTCACGGATGACAATGTTCATTTCGGATCCCCTCTTATCTTGAAAATGCTCCAATTTCTGCGGCTCAGATTGTAGCACAGGCAGCGTAAAAACACAAGATGTGGAGCGGCTTTCTGCGGCACAGCAGTGCTGTGGAAAACTGTGCTTTTCCCCGCATTTTCCACAGGGTGGAAAGCGGCATCCGCCAGTGTTGAAAACTTGGGCCGGATGCATTCCAGATTGGAAAAATGAAAACCTGTGAACCGGAACGCTTTGTAAAAAACAAAGAAAATGCTTCGACTTTCTTTTTTATAAAAGGCAGAATGTCCTCATTTTTGCCCAAAAGTTACCAGAAAACAGGGTGCTGGATTACGCCGCGTATACGGGTGATCCATTTCAATTGTGGAAAACCCGGTGGAAAAAGTGGAAAACCTCATGGAAAACTCCCCTTTTTCTTCACAAAAACGGTGGAAAACCCGGTGGAAAAAGTGAAAAGTTGATTCCGGCTCGGAAAATCCATACACTTTTCTGTTGTATTTAAGGTGCCGAAAAGCCGCATTCCAGCTGTATTTTTCGGTTTTCCGCCCGGCAGTTTTCAACCGAGGGGGATTTCCTTGAATGCCCCGGCCAATCATGGTACAATAACAGCAGAAAACTGCGGCAAAATCAAAAGAGATCTGTGAGATCAACATTGGAGGCGACCTTCATGAACAATTGGCTGAACCAGCTGGAACGCAAATACGGGCGTTTTGGCATCCCGAGCCTGACCAATATTCTGGTGGGCGGGCAGATCCTTGTGCTGGCCATTGAGCTGTTCGTCAACCAGACGGTGACGGTCTGGCTGGCGCTGAGCCGCTATTTCCTGCTGCACGGGCAGATTTGGCGCGCTGTCACCTTTGTGTTCATTCCCTTCTCCGGCGGCAGCATCCTCAGCGCGGTGCTGGGCATCTACTTCACCTGGTTCATCGGCACAGCACTGGAACGGGAGTGGGGCGATTTCCGCTACACGGTCTATCTGCTTTCCGGGATGCTGGGCACGGTGCTGGCCTGCCTGCTCACTGGCGTCACCGCCAGCACCTACTGCCTGAGCCTGTCGCTGCTGCTGGCCTTTGCCATGCTGTACCCCGAGGTGCAGCTGATGCTGTTTTTCGTGATCCCCATCCGGGTGAAATATTTCGGCTTTTTTGCCGCCATCCTGTGGGTGCTCAGCTTCCTGGGGGCTCCGCTGCCGGAAAAGCTGAGCCTGCTGCTCAGCATGGCGAATGTGTGGCTGTTCTTCGGCCCCATGGGCTACCGCTCCATCCGTGCGTGGATCCGCCGGGAACAGTGGAAGCGGAAGAACCGGAGATAAAAATAATTTAAAATGGCCGCCGTTTCACTCTGGCCATGAATAGCGGAAATAGAAATTTAATTTCGATTCACATTTTCACCGGAAGAGCTGAAACCGAAAGGTGCATGAGGTCGAGCCGTAAACGGCAGATGCCGTTTCTCGCTGCGGCCAGATCTGTGAAAAAGCAGCACCGGAAAATCCGCAGATTTTCCGGTGCTGTAAATATAAAAATAAGATTTCCGCTGAATATGCCCAGAGCAAAGCGGAGGGCATTCTAAATCGTCAACACAAAGGGAGAACCACACCATGATGCTGGACCGCATGGAAGGCAATACAGAACTGAAAAAGAGTGTTCAGCTGATGCTGGCGTCCCGGCGCCTGACCCACAGCATTCTGCTGGTGGGCGAAGAGGGCCTGGGGGCCGGTTTTGCGGCCCGCTGCATCGCGGCCGATTATCTTTATCCCGCAGGCGGAGCGCCCGCTGAGGCCCTTCTGAGGGGCGAATGCTGCCGTGCAGTGGCGAAGGCGGGCAAGCGCGACAGCGGCCAGGTGGAAACGGGCATCGTGCGCGAAGCTATTTCCGTCACCGGCATGGGCAGCGGCGGAAAATATCTGGTCGGCCAGGTCACGGCCATGCGCAGCGAGATCTTCAACACGAGCCTTTCCGCTGAGGGCCGCGCGGTGCTGCTTTATCATGTGGAGCGGATGAACGAGGAATCCGCCAATGCCCTGCTGAAGGTCATGGAAGAGCCGCCGGAAGGGGTGCTTTTCCTGCTCACGGCGGATTCTCTGGCCAGCGTGCTGCCCACCATCCGCAGCCGCTGCGTGAGCTTTGCAGTGGCCCCTGTGCCGCCGGAACAGTGCACCCGTTACTGTGCGGCGCAGGGGGTGAACAAAAAAACTGCGGCCCTCTACAGTGAGCTGTTCGATGGCCACATCGGCACGGTGCTGGCGGCAGCGCAGGATGAAGCCCGCACTGCACAGGTGGAAAAGGCCCTCCAGCTGGCCAAAGCTGCTGCCGACCGGGACAGCTATGCTGCTGCCGTTCTACTGGCCCCCTATGAGAAGGACAAGGCCGGCGCTGCCGCCCTGCTGACTGACCTGCGCGCCGTGGCGGCTGCGGGCCTGCGGCAGAGCCCCCGGGCTCCGGTGCAATGCGCTGCTGCCCAGCAGACACTGCGGCTGGCAGAAGACGCGATCCGGCAGCTTGGCGCTCAGGTGAACCCGAAGATCGTGCTCACGGTATTTGCAGCAAAGCTCCGGAGCCTGTAAGAATGCAAAAAGATTCCCCGGCAGAGCGGGCATAAGCTCGTTTTGCCGGGGGATTTCGTCGATGGATTTAGCTCACGGTGATGCTGGGGTTGGAATCGCCGAGCGTGGAGTAGACCACGGTCACGGTCGCGCCGTAGGTTTTCAGGGTGATCACGGCGTTGCTGCCAAACAGCGAGGAACGGGAGTGTTCACCCAGGTCGAGATAAAGCGGGATGCCCTTCGTGGCACCGGCAGCGACTTCAAAGGAAGACGGGAACTCGTAATATGTCGCTTCCTTGTTCAGCTTGACATTGCCCAGACCGGCGACTTTGATCGAGTTGTCACCAATGGTGCATTTGATGTTGGAAGTGTTCAGTGTAAACTTGTCGAAAGACCCCTTGATATAAAGCCCGGCATAAAGATAGCGGTGGGCCTTGCCGTCCTTTTCATAGATGGACAGGGAGTCCCACTGGTCAGAAAAGGAGGTAAAGGCGATCTCGTAGTTATTGAGGCAGGTGACGGTGCGGTAGCTGTTGTCATCCGGCGACGGCAGGGTCACACTGCCCGGCAGGGGGCTCAGATTTGCACATCCGCCCAGAGTGCCTGCGGCAGCAAGGGACAGGGCGGCAAGGCCGGAAGCCTTGAGAAAAACGCGGCGGCTGATCGGTTCAGACATGATAAAACTCTCCTTTTTGATCTCGAACCGGGCGGAACACCCGGAAATCACGGAAGCGGAAACCAAACAGAAACTCCCTCCAGCGCTTGCGGTACACTGGAGGGAGTTTCTGTTTGGGGTATTGCTTTGGTGTGAGGAGGAATCATGTGCAGAGGGATGGTTGCGGCCCCATCGTCCCTGCAAGATATAGTATACCCGATTTTAAGTGAAAAGTCATTACATTTTTGTGAAAAAATGTGACATGACGAAAGTTTCACACTCTTCCGCTCACAAAAAGCAGTTCAGAAAACTTCGGACTCCATGGTTTTACTATAACAGTTCTCCGGCCGGAAAGCAATTCGTTTGCAGGATTTTGGGCAGAAAAATGAAAAAGGAACGCTCACGTTGGCCAGAACGCCGAAAAAATGCCCGGCGGTGCGCTCAGCCTTTTGCCAGCTCTGCAGCGTGGAGTTTTCCGTGCTCCACATAGTGGGCGGCGTTGCGCAGGCTGGCTTCGGCCTGTGCTTCGGTCACCTGCTTGATGACCTTTGCAGGCACGCCCACGGCCACCGAGTTGTCCGGGATGACCATGCCCTCCGGCACCAGAGCCCCCGCACCGATGATGCAGTTTTTCCCCACGACGCAGTGATTGAGCAGTGTGGCGTGCATTCCGATGAGGCTGCCGTCCCCCACTGTGCAACCGTGCACGAGGGCGCTGTGGCCCACGGTGACGTTTTTGCCCAGGGTCACGGCTCCGCCCACATCGCAGTGCAGCACGGCATTGTCCTGCACATTGGAGTTTTCACCGATGGTCAGCGTGCCGTCGTCGCCCCGCAGCACGGCCCCATACCAGACCGTGGAGCCGGGCTTCAGCACCACATCACCCTGCACTGTGGCGTTGGGGGCCACGAAAGCAGCTCCCTCATCACGGGGAAATTTTCCACAAAAGGACAGGAACATTGTTAAAAACCGCCTTTCTCTCTTTCGCTTTTGTTTGATTTATGGTATTCTTTAAGATAGAATGCGAAAATTTCCGGCACTCTGTCGGGAAGTTGATGAAGGGGGCAAGCTCATGTTTCAAAACACGTTCTTCCGCCGTGCCGCGGCGCTGGTGCTGACGGCGGCAGTTGCCATCTCGGCGGCGCTGCCGGGCCTGGCCGCATACCCCATGCCCATCCAGACCGCCAGTGAGGCAGAAACAGTGTATCTGTTCAACGCGGACACCGGCAAGACCATCCTGAACCAAAATGCCGACCAGCAGCAGTACGTTGCCAGCCTGACCAAGCTCATGACGGCCCTGCTGCTGCTGGAAAGCGGCAAGGACCTGAACGGCGAGGTCACCGTGCCCACGGCAATGACCCAGGAGTTCAAGGACATCCAGAACGCCAACGGCACCACCATGGGCCTGCGCATTGGTGAGACAGTGCGCCGCATCGACCTGCTGTATGCCCTGCTGGTGTCCAGCGCCAACGACGCTGCCAGCGTCATTGCCTACGATGTGAGCGGCAGCGTGCTGGACTTTGTCAAGCAGATGAACACCCGCGCCGAAGAACTGGGCTGCACCGGCACCAACTTCACCTGCGCTCACGGTCTGTTTGATTACGGCAATGTGTCCACAGCCCAGGACATTGCAAAGATCGCGGCAGAATGCTACAAAAACCCCACCTTCGTGCAGATCTCCAGCACAGCGGCTTATACTCTGCCTGCCACCAACCTGCATCAGAATGAGCGCAGCATCACGTCCTCCAATCCCCTCACCGACTCCGGCAGCGAAGTTTACCGCAGCTACATCAAGTGCGTCAAGGGCGGTTTCACCACTCTGGCAGGCCGCTGCGCCGTGGCTTTTGCGGAGCAGGACGGCCACACCTACGGCCTTGTGATCCTGCATTCGGACACAAACAGCCTTTACACCGAGTGTGACCAGCTGTTTGACTGGGCATTTGAGAGCTTCGCAGACCGTCCTCTGGTGGACACCCAGACTGTCCTGACCACCATTGATCTGACCAAGTGCCGGGCAGAACCTGCCGCAGAGCTTTATGCGGCGGCTCCGGTCAGCGGTTACGGCCATGAGGACGACCGGGTGACCTATTCCTTCGATCTGCCGGAAAGTATCTCGGCAACTGTGAAGAACGGCCAGACGGTCGGCACTGCCACGGTCTATCTGGACGGCTATGAGGTGGGCACGGTGGATCTTGTGACCCACAAAGAGTATGTCTCGGATTTCCGCACCGACACCAAATCCACCCTGCTCCTGCTGTGTGCACTGGTGTTCATTATCGGAATTCTGATGGTGCTTACCGCAGCCTGCGGCGGTTCACTGAACTTCAAGCGCAGAAAGCGGAGAAGATAACCTTATTCTATAACAAAAGAAGCGGCACATCAAGCCTTGTTCCAAGGCCCGATGTGCCGCTTCTTTTTACTTGTTCAGAAACTGAATGAAGTGGTAGGACTCAACGATCTGGAAATACTTGATGATGCGTGGATAAAGCGGTTCGGCTTTTTCGCCAAAGTGCTCTTTCATGCGCTCAGCAAGCTCCGCAACGGTCATCTTTCCATCGAGCAGCGGCCAGAGGTAGCTGCCGGTCTCGTCCAGATGCACCTGCGTGATGCGCGGTTTGTGAAACACTTTTTGCGCGATCGTGTTGAAGAAGCCGGTGTTCTCGACCTCAAGGGTGATGATGCCGGTGGCTTCGTCTGTGTGCCAGCGTAGGTTCTCAGCACGCTGCGGGATCAAGTCCGGATAGTTGACGGATTGTTTCATTTTACTCATCAGTTCTTCTTTTTCTTGAGGGAAAACGCCAGCAGGCATGCGATCATGACGATCATCAGCACGACGCCGCCCACATTGCCCAAATCAACGCTCAGGGCAGTGTTTACGCCAAACACGGCAAACACGGCCAGCAGGATGCCCACCAGGCCCTCGCCTGCGATCATGCCGGCGCAGAACAGGGTGCCGTTGGTGGTCTGCTCTTCCTTGGTCTTGGCGTCAACATTCTTGCGGCTGTCCATGAACCAGCGCACGCCGCCGCCGATCATGATGGAAGCGTTCAGGTAGATGGGCAGGTACAGGCCGATGGCGAACGGCATCACGGGGATGCGCAGGACTTCCAGGGCGATAGCCAGGAACACGCCGGTGAACACCAGGTTCCAGGGCAGGTTGCCGCCCATGATGCCCTCGACAATCATCTTCATCAGGGTGGCCTGAGGTGCGGGCACCTCAGCGCCGCCGTAGCCCCAGGCGCTGTCCAGCAGGTACAGCACGCCGCCAATGGCAAGGCCGGAAGCGATGACACCGATCAGCTCGCCGATCTGCTGCTTGATGGGGGTTGCGCCCAGCAGGTAGCCGGTCTTCAGGTCCTGAGAGGTGTCGGCTGCGATCGCAGCGCAGATGCAGATGACGGAAGCGATGGCCATGGAGCCGATCATGCCCTCAATGCCGACATTGCCGGTGGCCTTCAGGACCATGGTGGCGATCAGCAGGGTAGCGATGGTCATGCCGGAAACGGGGTTGTTGGAGCTGCCGATCATGCCCACCATGCGGGCAGAGACGGTGGAGAAGAAGAAGCCGAACACAACGATCAGCAGAGCACCCAGCGGGCTGACGGGGATGGCCGGAGCCAGCCAGATAATGAGGATGATGACCAGGATGCTCACCAGAATGATGGGCATGGGGATGTCCTTCTCGGTACGGGCGGTGCCAGCAGCACTGCCGCCCTTCATGCTCTTCATGGCATCACGGAAGGTGGATGCGATCAGAGGCAGGCTCTTGATCAGCGAGATGATACCGCCGGTGGCGATGGCGCCAGCGCCGATATACTTGACATAGTTGGACCAGATAGCGTCTGCGCCGCCGGCTGCGTACAGGTCAGCAATGGTAGTGCCGGCTGCAGCGGGGTACAGAGAAATGTTCGCACCAAACAGGCAGATCAGCGGGATGATGACCATCCAGCCAACCAGAGAGCCGGCGAACATGTAGGAAGCGGTCTTGGGGCCGACGATGTAGCCCACGCCCAGCAGAGCCGGGTATACTTCCATGCCGATGGCACCCTTGAAGGACTGGAATGCCAGGGCAATGTCGGAGGGAATCACCTTCAGGCCATCAACGATGAACTTGAAGACAGCTGCCAGACCCATGCCGGAGAAGACGGTGGAAGCGTTTGCGCCGCCCTCTTCGCCAGCCAGCAGGACATCTGCGCAGGCAGTGCCTTCCGGGTACAGCAGGGTCGCATGTTCCTTGACGATCAGCGCGTTGCGCAGGGGCACCATGAACAGAACGCCCAGGATACCGCCGCACAGAGCGATCAGGGTAATCTCCAGGATGCTGGGCTTGTCGCACAGACCCTCTTTTGCCCACAGGAACAGTGCGGGCATGGTGAAGATGGCACCGGCTGCCAGGGATTCGCCTGCGGAGCCGATGGTCTGCACCATGTTGCTCTCCAGAATGGAGTTTTTCTTGAGCAGGACGCGGATGACGCCCATGGAAATGACTGCTGCCGGAATGGAGGCAGAAACAGTCATGCCGACGCGCAGGCCCAGATAGGCGTTTGCAGCGCCGAAGACCACGGACAGAATAATGCCCATGATCACAGAAGTGACCGTCATTTCTGCGGTGACTTTTTCCGCAGGAATGTACGGCTTGAAGGATTCTTGATCTTTCATGCTTGCATCTCCTTGCGCCAACACAAGCGTCCTGCCCCGAAAAGCAGGACGCTTGTGTTGGCTGTTTTCCTATTTCCTAAAACACGCGCACCCCCTACCATGGGATACACTGGCACATACTCCATTATACTAAAGTATGACTTAATTGGCAACTGGAAATGTACACAATAAACTTACAAAAAGTTCGTGAAATCAAGTATTTTGCGGAAAAATCAGGCAAAAGTGTGCAAAAAAAGTCCATGCGGACACAAAACTGTCCGCGTGGAGCGTACAACTATTGAAAACTTACACGGCTCCGTAGATGCCGTGCACCGACACTTCACCGGTGAAAACGTGCACTTCGCCGCTGTCGGTGCGCACCACGAGACGGCCCTCTTCGTCCACATCCACGGCTTCACCGGCACCCTGCCCGCCGTCCGGCAGATCGAAGGTGACCCGGCGGCCCAGATTGACGCAGGCTGCCTTGTACTCCTCCCGGAAGGGAGCGAAGCCGTCCCGGGCAAATACATACATATTGCGGTCAAAACCGAAGTCGGTCAGCCCCTCGGCCAGCCATGCGGGGTCGGTGGAAAGATCCACCTTTGCTCCCTGCAGCGCCAGCGAGGTGCCGTTGGGCAGATCGGCCGCATCAAAATAACTCTGGGGCTGGGCCAGATTGATGCCGATGCCGCACAGGATGCCCCTGCCCTGCTGCTGGTAGCCGTAGCTCACGCCCTCACACAGGATGCCCACGATCTTTTTGCCGTTGAGCAGCAGATCGTTGGGCCACTTGATCTGGCAGTCTACGCCGTAGCGCAGCTTCAGCTGGGTGCGCACCGCCAGGCTTGCCAGCAGCGGCAGAGTGGCAGGCTGGGCCAGCGGTTCCCGGATGGCCACCGTATAATACAGGGCTTTGCCCTCAGCGTTCACCCAGCTGCGGCCCAGACGGCCTCGGCCTGCGGTCTGGTTTTCGGTGTACACCGCGCCCACAGGGCCGAATTCTTCAAAATGTTCCTTTACATAAGCGTTGGTGCTGCCGCATTCCGGCAGATAGCGCACCTCATTGAAGCTCATTGTTTCGGTACCTCTTTGTGTTCATAAGCGGCCACTTTGCCGTTGTCCAGCGTCAGGATGCCGTAGGTGTCGGCACCAGTGTAGCACCGGCCGCAGGAGCCGGGGTTGAACAGGAACACACCGCTCCGGGTCTCCGCATGGGGGATGTGGGTGTGGCCGAACAGAGCCACTTCAGCGCCCCGGGCGGATGCGGCGTCCGCCAACGTATCCAGATCGTATTTTACGCCGTACATATGACCGTGAGTGTAGAAGATCACCACGCCGTCAAAGGCGGCCAGGCCGTCGGTGGGCTCCAGTGCGCCGTAATCGCAGTTGCCCGCCACAGAATAAGCCCGCAGCTTGGGGTACAGGGTCAGCGCCAGTTCCAGATCCCGCAGGCCGTCGCCCAGAAAGATCAGTGCGTCGATGTTTTTGCTCTCCTTCATCAGCACACGCTCGATCGCGGCGCGTCCGCCGTGGCTGTCGCTCAGAACCAGAAGTTTTGTCACGAAAAGGGTCCTCCTCTATTTACCATTTACCAGAAATCTTATCATTCACCAGCCTGCTGCAAAATCAGCAGCTGTTTGTACACTTCGCTCTTGGAGTAAGGCGTGCCCTGCGCTGCCGCCTTGGCTGCTGCCGTGGGGCCGAAGCCCTGCCCGGTCAGTTCCAGTGCCCGCTGCGCTGCCTGCTCCAGCGTCAGCTCCTGCTCGGGGTCGGCGGATTCCGGTGCACCTGCCATGACCAGAACGTATTCGCCCCGGGGCTCGTTGTTTTTATAGTGTTCTACGGCTTCGCCGAGGGTAGTTTTCCAGATGTCCTCGTGGAGCTTGGTCAGCTCCCGGCACAGGGTGATGCTGCGGTCGGCACCAAAGGCGTTGGTCAGGTCGTCCAGCGTGGTGCGCAGCTTGTGGGGCGCTTCGTAGAAGATGGTGGTGCGCTTTTCGTGCAGAAGTTCGGCCAGACGCTCTTTTTTCTGCTTGCGGTTCACGGGCAGAAAGCCCTCGAACACCCAGCGGGAGGTGTCCTGACCGGACACGGCCAGTGCCGTGACGCAGGCGGATGCAGCCGGGACCGGCACCACTTTGATTCCAAGAGCCAGCGCATCCCGCACGATGACCTCGCCCGGGTCGGATACGCAGGGCATACCGGCGTCGGAGCACAGCGCGCAGCTCTCCCCTGCTTCAATGCGGCGCAGGATGGCGTCGCCCTTCTGCAAAGCGTGCTCATAATAGCTGACCATGGGCTTTTTCAGGCCCAGATAGTTCAGCAGTTTCATGGTCACGCGGGTGTCCTCGGCAGCAATGAAGTCTGCCGCGCCGAAGGTGGCCGCCACCCGGGGCGGCATGTCGTCCAGGTTGCCGATGGGCGTTGCCACGATATAAAGAGTTCCTGCCATAGTTTACCTCCCATATAACGCCGCTCCGGCGCTGATCAACACATCCGGCTCCACCCGCAGGCCGGTCTTGCGGTTCTTCTGAGCTTCCACGAGGAAAAGCCACGGGGCACTGTCGGCGCGGTTCTTCACGAAGGCCAGGCGCTTTGGCTCCAGCCGGTGGGCCCGCAGCACGGCCAGAACCTCTGCCAGACGTTCCGGCCGGTGGCACATGGAGAACCGCCCGCCATCCTTCAGCAGACGGAACGCGCAGGCGCACACATCGTCCAGCGTGCAGGTGTTCTCGTGCCGGGCAATGGCATGGGCAGCGTTCTGGCTCTGGGGGCCGTCCGTAAAATAAGGCGGATTGCACGCGCACACGTCAAAACTTCCCTCACCCTCCCGGAAGGTGCGCAGGTCAGCGCACAAAGGCTCGATGTGGCCGATGCCCTGCTCTTCCACTGCTGCCGCCAGCAAAGCGCTGCCGTCGGGCTGCAGTTCCAGCCCGACGCAGGGGCCGCGGTGGCCGCGATCGTGCCATTCCAGCGCCACGATGCCGCAGCCAGAACACAGGTCTGCGGCTTTCTGTGTGCGCTTCGGCTCACAGAAACGGGCCAGCAGCAGCGCGTCCGACCCGAACCGGTGGGCCGGGGTGCAGTATACACTGGTTCTATTATACAAGACTTCGGTAGAATGTTCCATAGAGAAGTGTACCGTTTCCTCTCAAAAATATCAGGGGAATTACTCCCCGAATTTGTGCAAAAACAAAAAGCAGCAGACCCGCTTTGAACAGGTCTGCTGCTTTTGATGCGTTTTTCAGGCAATCAGCTGAGATTATTCAGCGGTGATTGCACCAGTGGGGCAAGCGCCCTCGCAAGCGCCGCAATCGATGCAGGCGTCTGCATTCACAACTGCCACGCCGCCGTCAATGGCGACTGCACCAACCGGGCAAGCGCCCTCGCAAGCGCCGCAGCCAACACATGCGTCAGAAACCTTGTGTGCCATAATAAACTCTCCTTTTATCCCCGTGCCCACTGTAATGTATGAAGAAGCGCACGTTGGCACGGCTGTGTGCGTTTCTCCGGAAATCGTATCCTTGCCTGCATTTTAACAAAGCCGGATTGAAAAGGCAAGACTAACCGTGCGGCATAAAAGGAGAATGATTACTTTTTGTTGGGTTGCACAAAAGCATGGGCTAACTTATAGCCAAATTTGCAGGAGATTTTCGGCAAAAATCACGAAGTTTGGTTAGCTTTAACAGACTAACCGTCTGGAGATTTTCCCACTGCTTTCATTCCTTTTCAGCGGTGCGCTTCCGGGCGCAGCCGGGGCAGCGCTTGCCCTCATCGTCGGAAGATGCCACCACCGGGGCGGGGTTGCGCACGCCGGAATAATCGTCGTCCGGGTCCGGGCGGCGGGGTGCACGCTTGCCGCCGCTGATATACTCGCACTGGCCTACCTTATAGTAGCGGGGCGACAGGCTCTCGGTGCCGCAGCGCACCCGCAGGTAGCCGGAGACAGGGTTCACCTCCAGCACAGTGCCAAGGCCGTCCGGGGTGCGCACAGTGCTGCCCACCAT
>CAVKKE010000021.1:0-25774 GCA_963656875.1 Barnesiella intestinihominis
GGCTTAAAAGTCAATCTACATACCAACTTCAAAAGCCCGAAAAAGAAGTGCACGAGGAACCGCCGCTGAAACTGCAATGTCCCAAGAGTGGCAAATATTACAGTTTTCAGGAGATTCAGGCTTTCTACGGTATCAGCCGCCCGACACTCAATGCTTGGATTCGCAAAGAAGGCATTCCAACAATTGAGGTGGGGCAGGTAAAACGTATCCAAAAAGATGCGTTCGATGATGTTCTGAAATCCAAACGTAAAGTAGAGGAGGAATCATAATGGCAAGCATTGTCAAACGTAATAACAACTACTGCGTTGTCTACGCATACAAACGTCCTGATGGAACCCAAAAGCAGAAATGGGAAACCTTTAACGACCTTGCAGATGCCAAAAATCGCAAAAAAGAAGTCGAATATAAAGAATCCATCGGCACCTTTGTTGCACCCCAGTGCCGAACTCTGAATGACCTGCTTACAGAATATGTCACCCTGTACGGAAAAACAAAATGGGCACTTTCGACCTATCAGTCAAACACTGCACTGATTTCCAACTACATAACACCGCTCATCGGCTCAATGAAGCTGCAGGATATTACCACTCGCGTGATTGAGGGATATTACCAGCGGCTGCTCAAATACGAAGCTGTTGACCCTATGTGTGGAAAGAGGAAACATCAATATGTTTCTCCTGGCACGGTTCGTTCGGTTCACAAAATTTTGAGGAGTGCCTTTGAGCAGGCGGTAAAGTGGGAACTTATGGAAAAGAACCCTTGCATTTATGCCACCTTGCCCAAGTACACTGCAAAAAAGCGCGACATCTGGACTGCCGAAACTTTGTTCCATGCCTTGGAAGTCTGCGATAATCCACGGCTCCGTCTTTGCATCAACCTCTTGTTCTCCTGTTCTCTGCGTTTGGGCGAACTGCTCGGTCTGACTTGGGATTGTGTAGACATCTCCCCCGAAAGCATTGAAGCCGGGCGAGCCTCCATTTACATAAATAAGGAGTTGCAGCGTGTAGACATCGCTTCGCTGAACGCCTTGGAAGATAAGAATGTTATCACCCGTTTTCCATCGCTGAGTTCCCGCTGTACTACGGTTCAGGTTCTGAAAAGTCCCAAAACAGACAGCAGCATCCGAACCATCTTTCTCCCCAAAACGGTTGCTGAAATGCTTGCCAAGTATAAAGCCGAGCAGGATATGACCAGAGAAGCACTGGGTGCGGAATACACGGACTATAATCTCGTGGTTGCTGGCCCACTGGGAATGCCGACCGAACAGTCCACCATCAACGGTGCATTGAAGAAGCTGATTGAGAAAAATGTTCTTCCCAAAGTAGTCTTTCATAGCTTCCGACACTCCAGCATTACATACAAACTTAAACTGAATGGCGGCGATATCAAAGCTGTGCAAGGTGACTCCGGTCACGCACAGGCTTCGATGGTCACCGAGCAGTATGCACACATTCTGGATGATGATCGGCGTCTGAACGCACAGCGATTTGACGATTTCTTCTATCAGCATCATGGTGCAGAGCCTGAAATGCCCCATCACGCAGAACAGTCTGCTCCCGAAGCCAGTGAAGTCGATACCGATGTGGCAGCAGCACTTGCCAAGCTGCTGGCTGACCCCTCTATGGCTGCACTCATTAAAAATCTTGCAAAGAACTTATAAGCCCCTATACATAAACAGCGACAGCTTTCCGATCTGGAAAACTGCCGCTGTTTTACTTTTTCCGCGTCTTGCACATCAGCCCCCAACATGATACACTTCTATAAAAGCCCTCGTCGTCGAGCGCCTGGGAAGCGCTGTAGGTGGTCGTCGGTATACTTGCCGCCGGGGCTGCCGTCTGAGCCGGAGCTGCCGCTACAGGCTTCGTCTCTTCCTTCTGCTTGAAGCCGTTTTCGGGCTTATCGTTTTTCCAGGTGTAAGTTTCTGCGGTCAGGTCGGTCTTGGCAGGGTTCAGGATGAACCACACACCCTCGCCCTCACGGCTGTGGCCCTCGCAGGCACCATAATAGACATACAGCTTGGAGAGGGACACGCCGCTCACTTCTTCAGCGGTGGGCTGTGCCACAGCTTCCAGTGCGTCCGCGGTGACGATGCCGTTTTCCGTCTCGTTCACGTCCGCCCATGCCGTGCCGCCCGCATAGACAGCCAGCATCTTGCCATTTGCATCATAATAGCGCAGCTGGTAACCCCAGGCCAGCAGGTTCTGCATAGCAGCCTTTGCGGCGTCAGTGGTCAGCAGCTCTTTCACCTTGTCGTAGGCCTTGGTGCCGTCGGTCTGTGCGGCGGCTGCGGCCTGACCCAGCACATTCTGTGCTTCGGTCAGCTGGATATCCTCCGCGTACTCTGCATGGTTCACCTCGTCCAGCCAGCTGTCCGAAGCATTCAGGTCGCCCGCCTTGCTTTTGGCAAGGCTCATAGCCGCAAGCAGGGTGTCGCGCTCTGCGGTCTTGTCGGTGCCCAGCTCAATCAGAGCGTCATAGTCCGGCAGAACCGCATCATAATTTTCCAGCGCATTGTTTGCATCGGCACGGCCGGTGTAGGCATTGATCTTGTTTTCCGTCACGTCCAGAACATCCGTGTCGTCCGGCAGCTTTGCAAGGCTGTTCAACGCGTTGGTGTATTCTGCCGCTGCGGCTTCGTTCTGGCCGAAGAATGCGCTCAGCCGGGCGCAGGCGTTGTAAACTTTGATCTTCAAAGCTTCCAGTGCCTGCTCCGTGAGGTCGGTGATCTTTTCCACGTCCACCTTGTCCAGCGCCGTGGAAGCAGACTGATAGTCATTCAGCGCGTCCTCATTGTCCGTGGTCGTTTCATTTACTTCGGCGCGGCCAATGTAGGCTTCCGCCTGGGTATAAGGCTGCTCTGCAGTTTTCTCGATTGCAGTGGTGTAGTCCGCCTTTGCTTCGTCATACTGTTCCAGCGCAGTGTATGCTTCCGCACGGCCCATATACGCCGGGATATTTTCCGCATCCAGACCGATGGCTTCGGTGAAGGACGCCACAGCCTCGGTGTAGTTCTGCTCGGTCAGATACTTCTGGCCCAGCTCCACTTTCGCCTGTGCCTTTTCTGCTTTGGACGCGCAGGCCGTGAACAGCATTGTTGCAGCCATGAGCAGAAGCAGGCACCGGATGCCGCTTTTTACTCTTTGCCATTGTTTCATTTGGGGATTCCTCCAGTCTTTTTGTGTTTATACCTCAAACATTTTCCAGCTGACACAGCCGTCAAGCCAGAATTTTCCGTTGCCCGATGTGGTGTGCACAATGTTCTTCGCATCCAGATCGTTGAAGTGCCACCACTCAGATGCCAGCGGCGTCATGCCCGCATCGGTGCAATACCCCTGCAGCCGAAGCGCGCCCTCCGTCATGGTCGCCGCTGCCTTTGCCTTTTTCCATGCCGTGGCCGAGCCCGAATCCACCGGCCCGGTAAAGCAGGCCGCTGCGCTGCTCAGCTCATGCATGGCCGACGGCATCTCATATTCCTCGCCGGTCACCTGCACGAACGGGCACCCCGCCATGCGGTGTTCCGTCTGCCCGGTCACCCGCAGGAGGGTCGTGTCCATGGCCACGCCCCGCTGGTGATTGGACAGCGAAGTGGCAATGAACCACCCGATGTTCCACGAGCCTGCATTCAGCGCAGCCATCAGTTCCCGGTCCGCCCGGGCCATGGCATACACGGCATCCTTGACCTGCATCTGCACCTCGTAGGGACGGAAAGTCTCCACGATCTTCAGGCAGTCTCCGGCCTGCAGAGCGCTCTTCTGGGCTGCGCCCACCTTTTTCGCCATCTGGTAGTTCACCGGCATCACGAACTCTTCCCGGCCAAGCCTCTGGTTATAGAACAGGCCGTCATAGAGCTTCTGTCCGGTGATGCCCTCGATGTCCTCACCGCAGGTGACGAACACCGACGCCACTGCGTTGGGGTTTTCATACACGATGGAGGGCAGCACGTCCGGCAGGTTGATCATGCAAAGATCACTCTGCAGCCAGCCCGTGGTGCCATCCAGCAGGCAGACCTGCCAAAAAGTCCCGGACTCCGCGCAGATATAGAACATGTCGCCCGCCGCAAGCCGGCGCAGGACAGCCGCATTCTCATCAGGCTTTTCGTACAGTGGCAGCATCACAGCCCCCACAAAGCCGGTGGAGCCTTCCAGCGGGAGCTCGAAGTTCTGCGGGATGCGGATGCCGTCCCGCAGAACAGCGCCATCGTCCAGCAGGGCGCTCTGCCCCGGCAGAAGTTCTGCATCCGGGCTGCTGCCAGCTGACAGCCTGTTCTTCCACAGTCTGCCTGCAGCCGGTCAGCAGCCAGGCGCAGGCCATTGCAGAGAGGGCCAGGAAGTCTCGTCTCGACACACTCATGCTGCGGCCTCCTCTCCCTGTTCCTGCGGCTCTGCAGTCTCCGGCTCAGCGGGGGCCGCTTCCGGCTCCTGCGCCGGTGTTTCTTCCGGCTGTGCAGGTTCTGCTGCCGGGGCAGCTTCTTCCTGCTGGGAAGGCAGTTCTTCGGTCAGGCTCTCTTCCGGCGGCTCGCCCTCGGCATCCTCGGCGAGGTCTTCTTCCGGCGTCGCCTCCGCTGCGGGCTGCACGCCGCCGCTGCCGTCCAGATCATAGCTCGTCTGGCCCTCCTGAAAAACGCCGGACTGGCTGATGCCATCTACGAAGTAATAGCTCTTTCCGTGGGCATGATCCCAGCCCTGCTTCAGGCTTCCGTCCTCCGCAAAGGCGGTAGGCTGGCCGTCGATGACCTGCCAGCCCGTGGCTTTGGAACCATTGCCGTCCAGATACCGCAGGCCCTCGTCAGTCTGTGCCCAGCCTGCCTGGCTGACCCCGTCCACGAAGTAATAGTCCTTGTCTCCAAGCTGCATCCAGCCCTGTGCCGGGGTGCCGTCCTCGTTGCAGTATTTCAGGACGCCGTCCTCATTCTTCCAGCCGTCCAGCCGCTGCTGCACACGGCCGTTTTCATCCAGCTGCCAGGAACAGCCGTTTTCCTGATAGGTCCCGGTGCGCGGGTGGCCGGTGTCATCAAAGCAGTAGGTCTCCCCGTCCAGCGTGACCCAGCCGGTGTAAAGCTGGCCGGTGCCGGGCTGGAAGTAATAGGAAGTGCCGTCCACTTCCGCCTCGCCCTGCAGGAGAACGCCGTCCTGCGACGCATAGCCCACAAAGCCGTCCTCTCTCACCCAGCCGATCTTTGCAAAGCCGCTGGTGCCGAAGTAATAGAGCTTGTGGTCGATCTCATACAGGCCCTTGGCGCGGAGGCCGGTGGCCGGCGAAGTGTAATATTTGTGCGCCCCTTCGCCGCTCCAGCCGGACACACTGCGCATCGCCCGGCCAATGCCATACACTGCTCCGGCGATCACGCAGAAGCCCAGAAGCACCACGGCCGCTGTTTTCAACGGGGAAGACGTGTGTCTCCGCCGCGTGCCCTGCGCGATGCTGAACTGATATCGCTTGATTTTCTGGCGTTTCATTCTCATCTTCCCATTGTAAAATTTCAGCCTCCGGTTTTGCGCCAGAGGCTGAAGTTCGTGTTTAATATGCGTCCTGCACGGTTTCCTTGCCGTTTTCGCGGTAAGTGGTCACCGTGAAGCCGTCGTAGTACAAAAGGCCATCTTCGCCGTCGCCGATGCAGCTGGAAGCATACTCCGAGCTGGCAGGCTTGCCAATGGCAGCGTACAGCTTGGAGACATCCTTGCCCACATACTTCAGGGCAGTCTCAAGGCTTGCGGTCTCTGCGGGAGCTGCAGCTTCCGCCGGGGCGGCCTGCTCTGCAGGCTTGGAAGAAGCTGCCGGTTCTGCAGCTTTTTCCTGCTTGGACTCAGCCTTCGATTCTACCTTGGACTCGGCTTTGGATTCCGATTTCGATTCTGCTTTGGACTCCGCCTTCGGCTCTTCCTTCTCTTCAGCAGCAGCTTCCGAAGCAGCTTCGCTCACAGCAGAAGCTGCCTCAGAGACGGCCTCGCTTTCTGCAGCTTCCGAAGAAGCCGCCTGCGACACCGCAGAAGATGCCGGCTCAGAAGCAGCCTCCGACGAGGAAGCAGACTCCGTCTTTGCACCGCAGCCGGATGCCAGAAGCATCGTGCCGCACAGAACGATCCCGATCAGTTTACGACTTGCTTTCATGTTTAAAAATCCCTCTTTCAATTGCGATTCTTGCTTTTTATTTCATCGATTCAGTCCGTCAGTGCGCAGGAGACCAGCTCCCCGCCGGACATGAATGCCACACGGATATTCTGCTCCCGAAGCTCTTGCGGGAGATAGGCCGTGAAGGGCAGCTCCCCTTCTCCGCAGGGAGACGCTTCATAGGCCCCCTGTTCGGTCACAAGGTACACCGGAGAGTCATCGTCCACCGCCTGCCCGGCCAGATCTCCGGTCAGGCAGAAATACCCTTCCAGGTCACAGTCCTGGCGCTGTGCAGTAAGGCTGCTTCCGGTGTCAGCAGCCCGCACTTCCGCGCGTTCCGGCGCGGGCATCACGGGGGCACGCTCCACCAGCCAGCTCAGGTTGCGCTCCACCAGCTCCACCAGCAGCACGTCCGGCTGTTCCTCCGCTGCCGCCGCCAGCTTGTAGGGCATATTGCGGGAGAAGCAGGCCCGGCCAAAGCTCTGCGCCAGGAACGGGTGCAGGTTGATGCCGAAGGAGTCGCGGTAAACAAAGATACTGCCATCCGCAGCGTCGTTCGTGGTGTGGATGGTGATATCGTCTGCCGAGCGGAACTTTTCGTCGTACTGGTAGCCGAAGTCATACACTGCGTCCTGTTCGGTCTCGCTGCCCGCAGGGTAGACCATTTCATAAAGGTCGCCCGTGTGGGGCTGCGTGTCTCCGGTCTTGAGGACATCAAAGTCTGTTTCCGTGCCCTTCAGGTCTTTCAGCAGGGCCTCGGCAGCGCGCTGTGCACCCTCCATGTTCCAATGGCTGTCCAGCCGGTAATACAGCTGTGTCTCCGACCCGGCAAGCACCCCGAACAGATCGATATACTGCACGCTTTGCTGCTGCATCTGCTCTTTCAGCAATTGCACATTGCGGGTCTGCGCCGCCGCATAGCGGGTGGGCATTTCGCTGCCGTAGAGCGAATTTTTGTTCGGCGCAATGGTGAAGGCAAACCGGATACCGCTGTTTTCGCAGTATTCCTGCATCAGGCTCAGCACCCGGGCCGCGGCATAGCTCTGCCGCGCCGTGAAAAGGTTCGTGCCGGTGTAATCCCCCACCGTGTTCTGATAGAACAGCCAGCCGTCCCGGCCCAGCAGCACACTGCTGCTGTCCAGCGTCTGCAGCGTTTTGCCGGTCAGGGTATCATTGAGGGTGATCATCTCATGCCGGAAACCGAAATGATCCGAGAAATAATCCGAAAAATCGTTCAGTATCTTTGTGTTGAAGCCGCCGTCTTCGTCGAGAAGTTCCGGCATCGCCGCCAGCTTTTCGTTGCCCACGGCTTTTTCATTCTGCCACGGCATCACAGCGGCGGGCAGGATGCAGATGCCTGCCACAGCCCCCACGAAGAGGGCATATCCCAGTTTTTTCACTTGCATCCACCCTCCTCAGAACTGAAAATAAATGAACGGCACATAGGAGGCAGCCGACAGATGCAGGATGTCCGCCAGCAGAAGCACCAGCACACCCGCATAGCTCAGCACCTGCATCCCCTGCTGCACGCCCTGGCTCTGCAGAGCAGCACGGCGGCGGAGCGCAGGCAGCACCGGTGTGCTGCCCACAATGCCCAGCACCAGTGCGCACACCGTGAGCGGGGTCAGGCATTGTGCCAGCAGCAGGCTGGTCTGGGCCGAGGTGCTGATGCCGGAAAACAT
Organism: Barnesiella intestinihominis; assembly: GCA_963656875.1. Taxonomy (GTDB): domain Bacteria; phylum Bacillota; class Clostridia; order Oscillospirales; family Ruminococcaceae; genus Faecalibacterium. Next base: position 7,791 of record CAVKKE010000021.1, read on the forward strand.
CGCCCCCACCATGGACAGCGCCTGAGCCATGTTGTCTGCCCGGAAGATCACAAAACCGATCAGCACCACCAGCAGCGTATACAGGTGCTTCAGGATGCTGCCCACTGCGCTGCGGCCATGCTCTGCCGTGTGGAACAGCTTTGCTACCACATCCTCTGCAATGATGAAGAAGCCATGCCACAGGCCCCAGACGATGAAGGTCCAGTTTGCGCCATGCCACAGGCCGGTGCAGAAAAAGACGATCAGCTTATTGCGGTAGGTCTTTTTCTGGCCCTTGCGGTTGCCGCCCAGCGGGATGTAAAGATACTCCCGGAACCAGGTGGACAGCGAGATGTGCCATCTGCGCCAGAACTCCTTGATGCTGGCCGAAATGTAGGGATAGTTGAAGTTTTCCTTGAAGTGGAACCCGAAGCACAGGCCCAGGCCGATGGCCATGTCGCTGTAGCCGCTGAAATCGAAATAGATCTGCAGCAGATAGCACACAGCTCCCAGCCACGCCGCCCGGCTGTCCAGCACTGCGCGGTCTGCGCCAAAGATCAGCGCCACAGCACTGCCGCAGACATCTGCAATGAGCAGCTTTTTGCTCAGGCCCACAATGAACCGGCGCAGGCCCCGGGCCAGCTGTTCCAGCGTGTGGCGGCGGGAATGGATCTCGTCCGCCACGTCCTCATAGCGCACGATGGGGCCGGCCACCAGCTGCGGGAACAGCGCGATGTAAAGCAGCACATCCCGGAAGTGCGTGCTTTTCAGCCGCTCGTTGCGGTAGACATCGATCACATAGCTCAGGCCCTGAAAAGTGAAGAAGGAAATGCCCACCGGCAGCACGATAGACGGCACCGGGATGGCCACGCCGGGCAGGTGATCCACCGTCTGCACCAGAAAGCCCAGATATTTGAACACGCCCAGAATGCCCAGGTTCACCGCCACGGCAGCGCACAGCACGCCCTTGCGCCCGGAGACGAACAGCCCCGCAATGTAATTGCAGAGCACCGAGAACAACAGCAGCACATACCACAGCCCGCTGAACGCATAGAACAACAGGCTGGCCGCGATGAGCCAGATGTTTTTCGCCTCCCGCTTCGGGCAGAGGAAATACACCCCCAGCACCACCGGCAGGAACAGGAACAGAAAGATCACCGAACTGAAAACCATTTTGCAGCTACCTCGGCGATCACGGGAACTGATAGCTGAACACGGTCTTGTTCAGCGGCATCTTATACATATTGTATTCTGCCTTGCCGTATTTACCAACGCGGTAGCCCCATTCCAGTTCCACGTCATAAATGTACTGCTGGCCGTTCTCCGGGATCATGACCCATGCATGGTCGGAGTTCTTGTGGCCAACGCCGCCGGACACCACATAGGCGTCATAGCCCAGACGGCGGGCCAGATAGAGGAACTGGCCTGCGAAGCAGTAGCAGTTGCCCTTCTTGTGCTCGAACATGAACAGGGCGCTCTCCTCAGCCCAGGCCGTGGTGCCTCGTGCCTGATGCGGGCGGGCCAGATAGGCACCGTGGTCACGGACATACAGATAGGCCGCACGCAGCTTCTGTGCGCGGGTCATGCTGGAATTGGTGCACGAAGCCAGAGCCTGATCCACATAGCTGTCCAGCGTGGCATTGCCCGAGGTGTAGCGGCCATCCGCACCAAAGGTCAGGTGGCCCACAGAACCGTTGGTCAGGAAGGAGCCGTCTTCCGTGACGTAATATAAGCCGCCGTCGATCTCATGCTGGCCCGGCGCATAGCTGTCGATGACATAGCCTTCCTGAGAGACATGATAGAGCTTGCCGTCAATGGTCACAAAACCGGCCGGATAGATGTCGAAGTGGCTGCCCGTGATCGACACATGGCACAGCACACCGTCCACCGTCACGAAACCAGCAGGATAAGCGTCGATCACGCTGCCTTCCTGCGAGATATGGTAGATGCCGTCATCGATTTCCACGAAGCCCGGCTGGTAAACATCCAGCTGATCAGCGGTGTGGTGATAGAGCTCGCCGTCCTGCGCCTCAAAACCATTCTTGCGCATGGGATTTTGGGCAGCATCCATGCCAAAGAACTCCAGAATTTCCGCGATGCAGTTCTCGTCCGTCTGCTCCGCTGCAGCGGGCTCTGCCGCCTTTGCAACCGGTGCCAGAAGAACGGCCGACATCGCAAGGATCGAAACTGCGACTTTGAATTTTTTCAACATTCTTTTAATACCCCTTTATTCTGTTGTTTTTCAAGTCTGCTTTTCCGCAATGCAACAGTTTTCATGGTGCGCCATGCATCCCGCACAGCGCCCCATTTTACTTTTAGATTTTACCGCCAATCACTTCTCTGGTCAAAGGATAATCCCCCAACTTCCCGCGAAACTGTGAGAATCTTATCCATCCTTTGCGCAAAAAAGCGGCGGCAGCTCTCCGCAGAGGGAAAGCCGCCGCCGTTTTCATTTTTCACATGGAGATCCAGCCCAGCGTGTTTGCCACAGAGCTGATGAGGATGATGGCTGCAAAAATGGGGCACAGATACCGGATCATGAAGTTGAAGATTTTCTTCCGGCGGAAAGGCTTGCCGCCCTGGGTGACCTCTGCCTCGATCTTTTCCACGCCGATGACACGGGACACCAGCAGGCAGGTGGCAATGGCCGCGATGGGCATCATCACCGAGTTGGTCAGGAAGTCGAAGAAATCCAGGAACTGCATCCCGAACACGGTCACATTGGCCAACGGGCCATAGCCCAGTGCGGACAGGCTGCCCAGCGCGATCATGATAAGGCCGATCATGGCGGTGGCCTTCTGGCGGCTCCAGCCCAGCTCGTCCTCAAAGGTGGAAACAGCGCTCTCGGTCAGGGCAATGGAACTCGTGATGGCCGCAAACAGCACCAGCGTGAAGAACAGCACGCCCACCACATGGCCGAAGCCCATGCTCTCGAACACCTTGGGGATGGTGATGAACATCAAAGCAGGACCGGCCTGCAGGGTGTCGGGTTCGCCGCCTGAGAAGGAGAACACCGCCGGGATGATCATCAGGCCCGCCATGACAGCGATGGCCGTATCGAACACTTCCACATTCTCGGTGGACTCCTCAATGGAGACATCCTCCTTCATGTAGGAGCCGAAAGTCACCAGAATGCCCATGGCGATGGACAGTGAATAGAACATCTGGCCCATGGCCGTCACCACGGTCATCCAGGAGAAGTTGGAGGGGTTCGGCACCAGGAAATATTTCACGCCCTCCAGCGCACCCGGCCGGGTGACCGAGTAGACGGCAATGACCACCGACAACACCACCAGCACCGGCATCATCAGTTTGGACACCCGCTCCACGCCGTTGCGCACACCCGCAAAGACGATGGCCAGCGTGAACACCGTGAAGAGCACGAAACAGACCTCTGCTGACAGGCCGCTGGAAATGAAGCCGGAGAAATAGCCGTCCTGCGCCAGCTCACTGCCGTGGCCGCTGACGTACTCCGACAGATAGCGGATGACCCAGCCGCCGATGACCGAATAATACGGCACGATCAGGATGGGGATGACGGCATTGATCCAGCCGCCGAACTTCTGCCCGCTCTTTTTGCCAAACGCCTGAAACGCACCCACCGGGCTCTTCTTGGTCATGCGGCCCAGCGCCGTCTCCGCCATGATCATCGTGTAGCCGAAGGTGACGGCCAGCACGATATACACCAGCAGAAAGATGCCGCCGCCGTATTTTGCCGCCAGATATGGGAAACGCCAGATGTTTCCCAATCCCACGGACGCGCCCGCCGCCGACAAAACGAAACCGATCTTTCCGGAAAAAGCGCTCCGCTTGGGATGCTGCTGTTCCATAAAATGCACACTCCTATCCTTTTTACCGATTCACAAGTAGGTTTAGTGTACCATAAGTTTGACACAAATACAAGAATCCGGCCTTTTCTCGCAAAAGCAAAAAATGGTCAGGAAACACCCACAGGCGCTTCCTGACCACAGAAATCAGATGTTTACTTAGTGCTTGTGGTACTTGCGATCCTCTTCCTCGTAGACAGGGTCACAGGTGAGGTACATGCCCAGACGGTTCAGGGTGTTGGTATCCACGCTGGACAGCAGCACGGTGGAGTGCACATCGCAGCCCTTGAGGCTGGGCAGCTGGTGCATGGCCTCCGCAGCCAGCTCATTGCTGGCGGCAGAGCTGGACAGTGCGATCAGGATCTCGTCGGTGTGCAGGCGGGGGTTCCTGCCGCCCAGATAATTGGTCTTCAGGGTCTGGATGGGCTCAATGGCAGAAGCGCTCACAAGGTCGGTCTCCTGCGGGATGCCGGCCAGCACCTTCAGCGCGTTCATCAGGGCGGAAGCCGCTGCGCCCAGCAGCGGGCCGGTCTTGCCGGTGACGACAGTGCCGTCGCTCAGCTCAATAGCTGCGGCGGGCAGACCGCCGGTGCTCTCGCTGCGGGCATGGGCCTGCTTTTCCACCTCGCGCTGCCCCACGGCCAGGTCGGCCTGATTCAGCAGCAGTTCCAGCTTGTAGCGCTCGCTCTCCTTCACAGTGCCGGTGACCTTCTGCTCACACAGGCACTTGAAGTAGCGGCGGAGGATCTCCTTGCGGGAAGCTTCGCGGCAGACCGCGTCGTCCACGATGCAGTTGCCTGCCATGTTGACGCCCATGTCTGTGGGGCTCTTGTAGGGGCTCTTGCCCGCAATGAGCTGGAACATGGCGTTGACCACAGGGAAAATTTCGATGTCGCGGTTGTAGTTGACCGTGGTCACGCCGTAGGCTTCCAGATGGAATGGGTCGATCATGTTCACATCGTTCAGGTCGGCGGTGGCGGCCTCATAGGCCAGGTTCACCGGGTGCTTCAGGGGAATGTTCCAGATGGGGAAGGTCTCGAACTTGGCGTAACCGGCCTTCACGCCCCGCTTGTGCTCGTGGTACAACTGGGACAGGCAGGTAGCCATTTTGCCGCTGCCTGGGCCGGGGGCCGTGATGACCACCAGCGGGCGCTCCGTCTCGATGTAGTCATTCTTGCCGTAGCCCTCATCGCTGACGATACGGGCCACATCGTTGGGGTAGCCGGGGATCTTGTAGTGGCGGAAGGTGCGGATACCCAGGCTGTTGAGCCGCTTTTCAAAGGCTTCCACTTCCGGGGCGGCGGTGTACTTGGTGACACACACGCTGCCCACATACAGGCCCACTTCCTGGAAGGCGTCGATCAGGCGCAGCACGTCCAGATCATAGGTGATGCCGTAGTCACCGCGGATCTTGTTGCTGACGATGTCCTCAGCGCTGATGACGATGACGATCTCAGCCTGATCCTTCAGCTGTAGCAGCATCTGCAGCTTGGAGTCCGGCTGGAAGCCGGGCAGCACGCGGGATGCATGGTAGTCGTCGAACAGTTTGCCGCCAAACTCCAGATAGAGCTTGTTGTCAAACTTCTTGATGCGCTCGCGGATGTGCTCGGACTGCATCGAAAGATATTTGTCGTTGTCAAATCCAATTTTCATTGTTTCTTCCTTTTTCCCTTGGCCATTTCCCGCGCAGATGCGCCGGGTTCTTACACAACATGCATAGTATACCACACTCAAAAACCGGGTTCAATCCAAAAGACAGCGCAGAACTTCATTTCCAGCAAATGCAGTGTTTTGCAGAGCGGTTCTGGCTTTTTTTTGTGAAAATGGTTCTTGCCCCAGTTTCCGCCGCGGGTGTATAATGAAGCTGTTCGGCAAAAGCTTTAACCCAAAAGAGAGGAAGTCCATCATGAATTCCGCCGAAGATTATACATATCGTTATCTTGAGACAGACGATCTCGACCAGTATAACGCTCTGCTGCGCTATACCTTTCAGGTGACCGAGGAAGAGCTCACCGCCACCGGCTGGAAGGACGACGAGATCAAGCAGTCCAAGTTCCCTGTGCTGGAACGCGCCGATGTGCTGGGCTGCTTTGACGGCAAGAGCCTTGTCTCTCAGTTCGCGGTCTACCCGCTGAAAATGAACATCTACGATGCCGTGTATCACGTTGGATTTGTCACCAGCGTGTGCACCTATCCGGAATACACCGGCAACGGCATCATGAAGCGGCTGATGATCCAGGGCCTGACCCAGATGCACAAGGAGGGCAAGAGCTTTGCCCTCCTCTACCCTTACTCCATCCCGCTGTATCATCATCTGGGCTGGGAGATCATCTCCAACAAGATCTCCTACAACATCAAGGACCGGCAGATCCCGACAAAAGTTTCTGCGCCCGGCTATGTGCGCCGCGTGAGCTGGGACAACACCGAGTTCCACGAGCTGCACTCCCACTTTGCATCCATCACCCACGGATGCCTGTTCCGCAACTCGCTGGCGTGGGAGGAATACTGGCGCTGGGATGAGGACGACACCAATGTGGCCGTCTATTATAATGTGAAAGACAAGCCCTGCGGCTACATGGTGTACCTCATCAAAAACGACATCATGCACATCAAGGAAATGATCTACCTGAACCGCGAAGCCCAGAAGGGCCTTTGGGAATACATCCACGCCCACGATTCCATGATCGACGAGGTGCACGGCAACACCTATTTCAGTGAGCCCATCGCCTTTGAGATGGACGACGGCGACATCAAGGAGACCATCCGCCCCTACGCCATGGGCCGCATCGTGGATGTGAAGAGCTTTCTGGAAGATTATCCCTGCGACCCGGACGGCGGCGAGCTGTGCATCGAACTGGAGATCGAGGACACTCTCCTGCCCTGGAACGACCGCACCTTCCGCATCCGGTTTGCCGACGGCGGCTGTGAGCTGACCGACTCCCCCGCCGAGTATCACCTGAAAATGGGCATCGGCACCCTTTCCACCCTGCTGCTGGGCTATAAGACGGCAGAGCGTCTTTACGAGCTGGAGCGCATTGAGGGCCGGGAAGAAGCTGTGGAACGGCTGGACGATGTGCTGTTCCACAAGATCCCGTATATCTCGGATTACATCTGATTTTTTAATCTCATAAAAACGAAAAACATCTGCATATCATTTTTGACTTTGAAAAAGTTAAATGATATGCAGATGTTTATTTTTTAGCGTCCTCGCCCTCTCCGTCATTGCTCCGCAATGCCACCTCTCCCAAAGTGAGAGGCTTTGGCAGTACGGCAAAGTTTCCAGTTTTGCCAAGGGCTCTCCCTTTGGGAGAGCTGTCAAGCCCAAAGGGGTTGACTGAGAGGGCGAGGATGCTGACCTTATTATGTCAATCACTGCTTCGCGAATTGTTCCCGCTCTTTGGCAAGGTTCTTTTCCACCGTCCAGAACACCAGCAGCAGGACGCCAGCGATCACATAGCAGATGGTCTCTGTCCAGATGTAGCCTGCCGCGATCACATGCTGCACCGGCAGGCTCTGGGCAGCGCGGCCCAAAGCCACATCTGCATACTGGTCATAGCCGGAGCGGGCCAGCGCAGCGCTGAAAATGGCATTCGCAACAGGAGCGCTCGCCGCGCCCAGAGAACTGTACACCGACATGGTAAGGCCATCGGTGCGGATGCCGGTGCGGTACTCCACATGGTCAATGACATCGGCGATCATGGCCACGATCAGGTAGCATGTGGGCGCAGAGCCAAAGCACTTGATGGCAATGCCCACCGCCGCCGGGACGATACGCCCCTGCGCAAGCCCGGCCACCACGCCGCCTGCAGCACCCAGCAGCAGGCAGACACCGCACACCCTGCGTTTGCCAAACCGGTTTGCCAGCGGCAGCAGAAAAGCCGACGCTGCCGTCATGGGCAGCGCGCCCATCATGGTCAGCAGCGACTGCGACGCACCCCAGGCTCCGGCATTGCCCAGAAAGGTGTTGTCCACCACCCACTTGCAATAGTAGGTCATGGTGCCGTTTTTCAGCGAACCGCTCCACTGGAACAACAGGTAAAACACCATGATGATCCACCACATGCGGTCGGTGACCACCGCTCTGATTTGTTTCCGCAGGCTGACCGACTGTTTTTTTGCCTCCGGCTGCACTGCGGGCGGTTCCTTTGCGGCTTCAAACTCATCCTCCGGGCCGTACAGGCCCGCCATGATCTGCCGCTCCTCTGTAACGCGCTCCCGCGTGTAGGCAAACTGCAGATAGATGGTGACGCCGGTAAAAATGCCAATGCCCAGCATGGTGAGGAACCACCGGTGCAGATCGTCTTTCAAGGCAAAGGACACCAGCATGGGGAACACCATGCTGCAGGCCCCCATCACGCCCAGACCCATCATGCTGCTGATGGATGCCAGCACGCCGCGCTGTTTGCTGTCGCGGGTGGACACAAGGATCATGATGTTGCTGGCCGTGCTGTAGATGGGCGACGCGAACGCATAATAAAGGTTGTAGGCGATGGCGATCCACACCATCCGTGCAGTTCCCTTGAAAGGCACGATGAACATCAGCACACAGGCTGACGACAGCGTGAACGCCGACAGCAGCAGCCAGGGCCGCGCCTTGCCTGCCAGAGCGCGGGTGCGCTCGATGAGCTGGCCCACCACAAGGTTCGTCGCTACAATGAGCACCGTGGACACCAGCTGCAGCCGGGTGAGGAACTGCAGATCCAGACGCAGAACATCGGTGAAATAGCTCTGCAGGATGCTGGTGAAGATGCTGCTGGACACCGTGGCACCCATGGGGCCGAGGATGTAGCCGAACAGCATTTCCGGCAGCTGCACCTTCTCTGCCCGGACCCTCGAACGGGCAAAGCGGCTGTTCCAGAAGCTTTTCTTTCGCATGGAATGCGTTTTCCTTTCCCTCTGCCGGGCGCGCCCTGCAGAGTTTTCTTTCTCTTACTCCAAGTTACATCATAACACATTTTCACAAAAATCGGAACCATCTTCCCGCAAAAACAATGGTTTTGCCAGCAATGGGCCGAAATTGTATAAAAAATGCAGAACCGCCCCGGAGATTTTCCGGGGCGGTTCTGCAGGCTTTATGGTATCACTTCAGATTGAAGGGAATGGCGTTTTATTCGGCATCGGTGCGGTTCTTCTTGAGCAGGCTCAGGATCGCAGCACCCAGCACGCTGCCCACGGCCAGAGCCACACAGTACAGCAGAGCGTGGTCGACCACAGGGAAAACGAAGATGCCGCCGTGCGGTGCACGCAGGGCACAGCCGAAGGTCATGGACAGGGCACCGGCCACTGCTGCACCTGCCACGCAGCTGGGCAGCACGCGCAGCGGGTCAGCTGCAGCGTAAGGAATGGCGCCCTCGGTGACGAAGCACAGGCCCATGACGTAGTTCACGATGCCGTTGCGGCGCTCGTCGGCAGTCCACTTCTTGGGGCAGAAGGTGGTGGACAGGGCGATGGCGATGGGAGGAACCATGCCGCCCACCATGACAGCGGCCATGACCTCATAGTTGCCGGAGGCAAGGGCTGCAGTGCCAAAGACATAAGCTGCCTTGTTGAAGGGGCCGCCCATATCGATGCTCATCATGCCGGCCACGATGGCACCCAGCAGCACCTTGGAGGTGCCGCCCATGGCGTTCAGCCAGTTGGTCATGGCGGTGTTGATCATACCCATGACCGGGTTGATGCCGCACATCACTGCGCCGATGATGAGCATGCCTCCCAGCGGGTAAATGAGCATGGGACGGATGCCGTTCAGGCTGGCGGGAAGCTTTTCGGTGATCTTTTTCAGGAACTGGACGATGTAGCCCGCTGCGAAACCGGCCAGCAGAGCTGCCAGGAAGCCGCCGGAGATGCCGGTGGTGTCACCGTTTGCGATACCTGCAAAGTTGGTGCCGTTCATAGCCAGCACACCGCCCACGAAGCCCACAGCCAGACCCGGACGGTCTGCAATGGACATGGCGATGAAGGCGGACAGGATGGGCAGCATGTAGCCGAAGGCCGCGTTGCCCACCGTCTTGAAGAAGGCAGCCACAGGCGTGTTCATGCCGAAGTTGGAGGGATCGATGGTGTAATCGTCCAGCAGGAAGGCCAGTGCGATCATGATGCCGCCGCCCACCACGAAGGGAAGCATGTGGGAGACGCCGTTCATCAGGTTCTTGTACAGGGTGCGGCCCACGCTGTCCTTGCCGGAAGCATCATCAGCCGCTTCTGCGCCGCCTTCGGCGTGGTAGACCGGCACCTCGCCGTGCACGATCTTCTTGATGAGTTCTTCGGGCTTGTGGATGCCGTCGTCCACGCGGGTGAACAGCACCGGCTTGCCGTCGAAGCGGGCAGTCTCTACTTTCTTCTCTGCCGCTACGATAATGCCGTCGCAGTTTGCGATCTCTTCGCGGGTGAGGATATTCTTTGCTCCGTCGGAGCCGTTGGTCTCCACCTTGGTGGGCAACCCCAGCTTGTCACCGGCCTTGGTCAGGGCTTCTGCTGCCATATAGGTGTGGGCAATACCGTTGACGCAGGCGGTAACGGCCAGAATGCGGTAGCCGTTCTGGGGGATCTCCTGCTGAGTGAAGCTCTCAGCGCCGAACTGTGCTTCCTCCTGTGCGTCGATGCAGTCGAGGAACTCTGCCGGGGTCTTGGCGGCTTTCAGCTTGGCCACAAAGTCTTCGTTCATCAGCATCTGCATCATGCGGGCCAGCATGTCCACATGCAGGCTTCCGTTTTCCGGGGCTGCGATGGCGAACAGCAGGTCGGTGGTGCCGTCGTCCTCGGCGTTGTACTGCACAGGCTTGGTCAGCCGCAGAGCTGCCAGGCTGGGCCGGGTGACCACATTGGTCTTTGCATGGGGCACTGTAATGCCGTTGTCCACATAGGTGGAGCCTTCGGCTTCGCGGGCATAGAGGGCCTTTTTGTAGGCGTCCTTGTCAGTGATGTTGCCGTGAGTGGCCTGCAGTTCCACCAGACGGCTGATGATCTGCTCCTGATTTTCCAGAGCTTCGTCCAGTGCGATGGACTGCGCGGTGAATAACTCCGTGATACGCATAATCTTGCTCCCTTCTTATATAAGGCTTCCCCCCTCGGGGGAAGCTGTCACCGCAGGTGACTGATGAGGGGCAGTCATCTTCTGAAGCCGCTCCAATAAAGCGGCATCTAGCCACTGTTTCCCCTCATCCACTTCACTTCGTTCAGCACCTTCCCCCGAGGGGGAAGGCTTCAAAAGCTACACCTTAAATCTGCTTCAGCAGCTCGTCGATTTTCTCTTTTGTGGCAAGGCCCAGACTGAACGCCGTGGCGCTGCCGCAGGCGGTGCCCAGACGCAGTGCAAAGGCATAGCTCCGGGTCTGCATCCAGCCGGCCACGAAACCGGCCACCATGCTGTCGCCTGCGCCCACGCTGTTGACCACTTTGCCCTTGGGACAGCCGATACGGTGCACTTCACCGCTTTCATCCACCAGCAATGCACCGTCCCCGGCCATGCTCACCAGCACATTCCGGGCACCCTTTTCCTGCAGAGTGCGGGCGGCGGCAATGATCTCATCATCCGTTTTCAGCACCCTGCCCACGATCTCGCCCAGCTCGTGGTTATTGGGCTTGATGAGGAAGGGGTGATACTGCAGAACATTCACCAGCAGATCGCGGGTGGCGTCCACCACAGCCCGGACGCCCTTGCCCTGCAGCCGGGCCAGCAGACGCTCGTAGGTGTCCTGCGAAAGACTCTTGGGGATGCTGCCCGCCAGAATGAGAATATCGTCTTCTCCCAGCTGATCCAGCTGTGCTTCCAGCTGCTGCATGGCGCTTTCCGGGATATCCGGGCCTGCGCCGTTCAGCTCAGTCTCCTGCCCGGCCTTGATCTTCACGTTGATGCGGGTCATGCCGTTTTCCAGATGCACGAAATCGGTCTTCAGGCCCTGTGCGGCAAGGCCGCGCTCGAGCCATGCGCCGGTCTCACCTGCCACAAAGCCCAGCGCCACGCTCGGGCAGTCCAGCTGTGCCAGAACACCGGACACATTGATGCCCTTGCCTCCCAGCACACAGTCCTCACCGTTTGCCCGGTTGACTTCACCCACTTCCAGCGGTGCGTCCAGACGCACCACATAATCGATAGCCGGATTGAATGTTACGGTATAGATCATCGTTCCGTCTCCTTTACCAGTGTGAATTGCTTATATTTCGGGTTGGGGCAGCGGTTGGTGAGGATGGCCCCGCCCTGCAGGTCGGTGATCACTGCCGGGTAGATGCGGGCGAACTTGGCGTCATCCACAAGGAACCAGGCCTCCCTCGCCCGGTGCACTGCCGTCGCCTTGACGGCGGCTTCCTCGGGGTCCGGAGTCGTGAAGCCTGCTTCCAGCGCCACACCGTTGGCACCCATAAAAGCCTTTGTGAAGTTATATTGCTGAAGGCTTCCTACCGTGGGCGCGCCCACGATGGCTTCGGTCTGGGGCCGCAGCAGCCCGCCGGGCAGATACACTCTGCAGCCCTTCTGCGCCAGCGCCCTAGCATGGGCCACACCGTTGGTCACATAGCTGGCTTTGAGAGCATCCCCTAACAACGCCCGCACCAGTTCCAACGTGGTGGAACCGGCATCGATGAAGACGAAATCATCGGCGTTGATGAGCCGTGCTGCCGCCGCCGCAATGCTGCGCTTCTGCTCCACCGCCTGCGTTTCCTTGGCTTCCATGGTGGGCTCGTCAGCCAGAAAGCGACTGTCCGGCAAAGTCGCGCCGCCGTGGACTTTGTTCAGCTTGCCCATCCGGTCAAGTTCGGTCAGATCGCGGCGGATGGTAGATTCGCTGGTGTTCAGCGCTTCGCACAGCTCCTGCACCGTGACGGTGCGCTGACGGTTCAGCTGTTCCAAGATCAGACTGAAACGTTCTTCTGCCAGCATCTGCATCCTCTCCTTTGATGTAGTTTATCTTTGACGATTTGTGATCGTTTATGAATCATTTTGGTTGATTGCATCTTTATTATAGCAAATCTTCCGTCAAAATCAATCAATTTTAGTCATTTTCATTCACAAAGAATCACGTTGATTTTTGTGCAGAGAGCACAAGATGTGGGATACAAGCAGAAATGCCCGGCCAGAGCAGGCTCTGACCGGGCATTTTTTTGACGGATTTTGATTATTTATGCATCCGAGCGGGAATAAGCGTTCTTCATCTGGCAGCTCAACTCAAACAGAACTTTGTCCAACGTATCGGAAGCCTTTTCTTTCAGCATGGCGGCAATGGCGTCGTTGGCTTCCACACGCAGGGCGGCGGACTTTTCAGCGTCCTGCTCTGCGGCAAGCTTTGCGTCATATTCATTCACCAGCGCACGGGCGGCGGAGACAACAGCCTCGGCGTAGCGTTCAATATGGATCAGCGACTTGCTGTAGGAAGCATCGGTCATAGCGGCGATCATCCGGCTGACCCAGTAGAAGTTGTCGGTGGAAACAGTGCCGGTGGTATTTGCCAGATAATCCGGCGTGGAATCCACATTGGCGTAGAAGGGCACCATGGTGTTGAAGGCGTTGGACGCGTAGGCGATCCACTCAATGGCGCGGAACTGCTCCGGCATGTCCGGGCGGATCTGCATCAGGGCCATGAAATCGTTGCGATTGATGCCGATGGAGCGGTAAGCGCCCTTCATGCTCTTGTCGCCGTAGGTCAGGTAGGGGTCATAGGGCGTGCCCTGGAAGTGGCCGGACAGCACATACTTCACCTCTTCCGGGGTGATCTTTTTCTCCGGAACCATGCACCAGGGCAGGTCATCGGAACGGGGGCCGTAGTCGGCGTCCGGGCCATCCCACACCCAAGTGGTGGGGTTCAGATGGCGCAGCATCCACCATGCACGGGGCGTGTTATACACATGGTCGGCATCGTCATGGCTGCCGAATGCATCCCGCGGGTTCAGGCTGCCGTCCATGGAAAGGTTCAGGTGATTCTTCTCAACGAACTCTTTCAGGTCGGCGGAGCACATATGCTCCTTCTGATCACCGAGGGCATCTTCCAGATCAAAGCTGTCGATGCCCAACTGGTTCGGCATGACCACATAGCTGTCATCCGGCACGCGGCGGGCCATCCAGTGGTGCCCGCCAATGGTCTCCAGCCACCAGATCTCATCCACATCCTGGAATGCGATGCCGTTCATCTCATAGGTGCCGTAGGTTTCCAGCAGCCTGCCCAGCCGCTGCACGCCCTCACGGGCCGAGTGGATGTAAGGCAGAGTCAGATAGACGATGTCCTCTTCGCCGATGCCGCCGGGCACCTCGGGCATTTCGCCCTTTGCTGGGTGGTATTCCACCAGCGGGTCAGCACCCAGCACACGGGAGTTGGAGGTGATGGTCTCGGTGGCTGTCATGGCCACATTGGCCGCATTCACGCCGCCTGCCGCCCAGATGCCCTTGCCTTCCACCGCATTGGGCATCGCGGTGAAGCGCAGCGCCCCTTCGGGCAGGGGAACTTCCACATGAGAAAGCACACTGCGGTAAGTTTTGGGCAGTTCTTCCGGATGCACCACAGCGAACTTTTTCGCGGTGAAGTGGCCCGCACCGGAATCGTCGTTGCGGGCGATCATGGTGGAACCGTCGTAAGAAGCATTTTTGCCGACCAGAATCGTCGTACAAGCCATATCTATTTCCTCCGTTTCGGTTTGTTGTGATTTACTAGGGCTATTGTAGCCTTTTTTGAACGGAAAGGCAAGAGGGCATCGGCGCCGTCCACTCCGTCCTGCTGTCGCTCGCCAGACCTCCAGCGCACTGCAGCCCTCGCACTCCCCGGAAGAAATCATCGTCGATTATAGTACCAGCCCGACTTTCAGACATGGCGTCGTGCAGCCTGCCGGAGTGGGCGGCGTCGATGCCGGGGCAGATGCAGCTATCTGCCAGCCTGCCGTTCTATACAGCAAAAAGGCCGCTGTGCGTACCAATCGCACAGCGGCCGGAGAGATGGGCTTTTTCAGTTGTTACTCAGCAGTCCAGTAGAAATCATCACCGGGCAGCTCACCGCCCACAGCGGCGGGGTCAGCATCATACAGCACCTGCAGATAAGCGGATGCGTTGGCTTTCAGGTCGTCGCCGGTCAGGCAGACGATGTTGCAGTTGGGCAGAGCCTTCTTGGCGATGGCAGCCTTGGCCACAACACCCTGCTCCTCGCACAGAGCGGCAGTGCCGTCCAGATCGGTGTTGGCAGCGTCCACGCTCTTGGCGTAGTCGGTCAGGAATGCGGCCACCACGTCAGGGTGCTCTTCGGTGTACTCCTTGCGCACCACGGTCACACCGGTGATGAGCTGGGTGTCGCAGACCTTGTTCCACTCTTCGGTCAGGTTCAGGGCCACACGCAGGGTGTCATCCTGCAGGCCGGCAGCGGTCACATAGGGCTGGGGCAGAACAGCAATGGTATTCTCAGCATTTGCCATCTGTGCGGTGACCTCGGTGGCCTCGCTGTAATATTCAATGGTCACGTCCTTGTCCGGGTCAATGCCGTTCTGGGTCAGCAGATAGCGCAGAACATACTCCGGCGTGGTGCCCTTGCCGGTGGACAGGATGGTGCGGCCCTTCAGGTCAGCCATGGACTGGACGGTGTCGCCGCCCTTTTCCACCACATACAGCACGCCCAGCGTGTTGACGGCCACTGCCTGAATGCAGCCGTTCGTCTTCTGGTAGAGAGTTGCTGCCAGGTTGGCCGGGATGGCAGCCATGTCCAGCTCACCCTTCATCAGCAGGGGGACGATCTCGTCTGCAGCGCCGTAGAGCTGCAGGTCATAATCCATGGATGCAGTGCCGTCCTGCTCCATGCTGAGCAGGTTGACCAGACCCATGGTGGTGGGGCCTTTCAAGCCGGCGATGCGCAGGGCATCGGTGGTGGACAGTTCCTTGGCTTCCTCGCTGGAAGCAACCTCCGAAGAAGCAGCTTCGCTGAAAGCTGCCGCACTGGATGCAACGGAGCTGGATGCTGCGCCGCCGCAGGCAGCCAGGCTCAGCGCCATGGTCAGCGCCAGCAGCAGAGAAACGATCTTTTTCATGTGTGAGTACCTTCCTCTTTCCTCGCAAGACCGCCCTCTTCCCCCGCCGGGGCCCGCCCGCAGGCAGATGGGTCGGTCTTTTTCAAAATTTCACAGAGCAAATTTTCAAAATCATTTGCTTTGCGGGTCTAAGTTTACTATAATAAGGATAAAAATACCGTTGCGTGTGCAACGGAATTGCAGGAGGACTGTGGGAGCCTGAGTCTTTCCCACGGATTTGCGATGAAAAGTTATCTTCCGCTGTTACAATCCACCTCTCTTTTTGCCGGTCTCACCGCCGAGGAGCTGCAGACGCTTCTTTCTCAGCTGGGGGCCGTCGTGCGCAGCTACGGCAAGGGCGAAGCCCTTGTGACGGCCGGTGAACCCAACCGCCGGGTGGGCGTTGTTCTGGCCGGTGCGCTGGAAGCTTACCGCCCTGGGCCGCAGGGTGCGCGCATCCCCATCACCCACATGGAGCCGGGTGGTGTGTTTGGCGACGTTCTGGGCGGCTCCAGCCTTGCCAGCCCGGTGACGGTGCTGGCTGCCGAGCCCTGCGAAGTGCTGCTCATCCCTTATGAGCGGCTGCTGCTTTCGGACGGCAGCCCCGCCCATCAGCGGGCACTGCAGAACCTTGTGCGCACCATCAGCGACAAATATTTTTCGCTCTCCCGCCGCATCGACCTGCTGGTGCTCAAAAGCCTGCGGGCCAAGGTGTGCGCTTATCTGCTCAGCGAGGCCGAGCGGGCCGGAAGCCTGACTTTCAGCATTCCGTTCTCCCGCATCCAGCTGGCAGATTACCTCAACTGTGACCGCAGCGCCCTCAGCCGCGAGCTGAGCCAGATGCAGCGGGACGGCCTGCTTGACACCTACAAGAGCAGCTTCAAGCTGCTGGAGCCGGACACACTGAAGCAGATGGTGCAGTGACCTGGGCCATTTAAAATGGCCGCCGCGTGCGCTTTGGCTATTCTCAGCGGCAAATTTTATTTTTATATTTGAGTTTTAGAAAAATCTGTGGATTTTTCTAAAACTCTCTTTCACGGGAAGGGCCGTAATTTTAACAGCATCATTTTTGCTGTTTTTATAAGGAGCATTTTCAACATGTCCAAACCGATTCTCTGGATCGTGATCCCCTGTTACAACGAGGAACAGGTGCTGCCCATCACGGCACCCATGTTTCTGGAAAAGATCAACAGTCTGTCCGCACAGGGCCTGGTGAGCGAAAAAAGCCGGGTGCTTTTTGTGAACGACGGCTCCCGGGATAAGACCTGGGAGCTCATTCAGGGCTTTGCCGCCCAGGACGAGCACTTCATCGGCATCTCCCAAAGCCGCAACCGCGGCCACCAGAACGCCGTGCTGGCGGGCCTGATGGAGGCGCTGCACAGCGGCACCTGCGACATCACCATCTCCATCGACTGCGACGGTCAGGATGACATCAATGCCATGGACGAGATGGTCAAAAAATATCTGGATGGTGCCGAGGTGGTCTATGGCGTGCGCAGCCGCCGGGACACCGACACTTTTTTCAAGCGGTTCACCGCCGAGGGCTTTTACCATGTCATGAATGCTCTGGGCGCAGACATCGTGTTCAACCACGCCGACTACCGTCTCATCAGCACCCGCGTGCTGGAGAGCTTTGCGGACTACAAAGAGGTCAATATCTTCCTGCGCGGCATGGTGCCGCTGGTGGGTTTCAAGAGCGATGTCGTCACCTATGAGCGTCACGAACGTCTGGCCGGTGAGAGCCACTACCCGCTGAGCAAGATGCTGGCGCTGGCCTTCGACGGCATCACCAGCCTTTCCAACAAACCCATCCGCATCATCACCGGGGCCGGCATCGTGGTCAGCCTGATCAGCTTTATCGGCGTGATCTGGGCCATCATCGAAGCGGCCATGGGCAGTGTGGTGGCTGGCTGGGCTTCTACGATCTGCATTGTCTGTTTTGTAGGCGGCGTGCAGCTGGTGTGCCTTGGCGTCATCGGCGAATATATCGGCAAAATTTATATGGAAACCAAAGCCCGTCCGCGCTATATCATCAGTGAGCGCACCTGGGCCCCCTACGAAAGGAAGTATCACGGATGAGCAAACAGAGCTGGCGGGGCAGCACCCTGCTGAACCCGGAACCGCCGGTGCTGGTCTCCTGCGGCGGGCTGGAAAAGCCCAACCTTATCACCATCGGCTGGACCGGCACCATCTGCACCCAGCCCAGCA
>CAVKKE010000022.1:0-25673 GCA_963656875.1 Barnesiella intestinihominis
GAATTCAACTACATGATCATGCAGAGCTACGACTTCTACTACATGTTCCAGCACTACGGCTGCAACATGCAGTTCGGCGGCGATGACCAGTGGAGCAACATGCTGGGCGGCACCGAGCTGATCCGCCGCAAGCTGGGCAAGGACGCTTACGCCATGACCATCACTCTGCTGACCGACTCTCAGGGCAAGAAGATGGGCAAGACTGCCGGCAACGCCGTCTGGCTTGATCCCAACAAGACCAGCCCCTTCGAGTTCTACCAGTACTGGCGCAATGTCGGTGATGCCGATGTGATGAAGTGCATCCGCATGCTGACCTTCCTGCCGCTGGAGCAGATCGACGAAATGAGCACCTGGAAGGATCAGCGCCTGAACGAGGCCAAGGAGATTCTGGCCTACGAGCTGACCAGCATGGTTCACGGCAAGGAAGAGGCCGAAAAGGCTCAGAATGCTGCCCGTGCACTGTTCAGCGGTAATGCAATGGATACCGAGCACATGCCTTCCACGCAGCTGACCGAAGCCGACCTGACTGACGGCTCCATCGGCATCCTGACCCTGATGGTCAAAGCTGGTCTGGCTGCTTCCAATGGTGAGGCACGCCGTCTGGTCGTTCAGGGCGGTGTTCTGGTGGATGGTGAAAAGGTCGCTGCCCCGACTGTCAGCTTTACCACAGATCAGCTGGCAAAGGGCATCGTGATCAAGAAGGGCAAGAAAATCTACCACAAGGTCACCCTGTAATATAGAACACAGCTAAAACAAGGCCCGGCGCATTCTGACATCAGAATGCGCCGGGCCTTTTGCTTATCTTTTTGAGCCTTTCTGAATGGAGAAACGCCTTTCATCGAACTGCCAGAAGCGGCCGCCCTTCGGCAATAGTTCCATTTGCCAGCGTTTCGATCGAAGAAAAATCTGCCGAATTTGTGATAACAACAGGGATCGTCACATCGTATCCCTCTTCGGAAATGGCCTTTTTATCAAATTTCAGAAGCAGCTGACCCTTTTTCACCGGTTCACCTGTGTGCACGAGGGGAGTGAAGCATTTTCCATTCAGTTCAACCGTATCCATTCCCACATGGATCAAAAGCTCAACACCACTGTCGCTGCGCAAGCTGACAGCGTGTTTTGTCTGTGCGATCTGCGTGATGACACCGTCGAAAGGAGCGGACACTTCACCTTTTTCAGGTTCAATAGCGCAGCCAAGGCCCAGCGCTTCGCTGGAAAAAACAGGATCCTCAATCTTGCTCAGAGAACAGACTTTTCCGGCCGCCGGAGCATAAATGATGGCCTTTTTGTCCGCTTCCTCCAAGGGCTCGTGCATGCTGACATGAAAAAGCTTTTTCAGCCAGCACAAAGCGGAACGCTCTGTGCTGCCAGCCTGCTTTCCGCTTTGCAGCGCAGAACAAATGGCATCATAGACACTCACAACGTGCCTGCCAATCACGACCATATACTGTCCGCCGCTCCGAATGACGGTCACCACACCGCTGGCGCTGTTCAGCGCGCCAGTGTCAGCCTTACCTTCATCTTTCAGTTTGAAGCGCAGCCGGGTGGCGCAGTGAGTCAAAGACAGGATGTTCGACCGGCCGCCTACATTTTTGATGATGATTTTTGCCAGATCATCATATTTACTCATATACACTCTCTCGCTCTCAGTCTATCTTTTACAGCACTATTTTAACACAGCAGAATCAAAATAACAGACCTTTTCAGGCTGAAATTTTATGATTTGATGTTTGAAAAAGAAAACAGCATCTGCACTCAAAAATGAGACCCGGAACGTACAGTTCCGGGTCTCATTTATAGCTGAACGATCAGAGTTCGTAGGCTTTCTTCAAAGCCTCATAAGCGGCGTCCTCATTCTCTGCATGAACCAGCAGGGAAATATCAAGGTCGCTGGTGGTGATCAGCAGCACCTCAATGCCGGCCATTGCCAGAGCATTCAGTGCCCGGGCTGCCACGCCGCAGCTGGTGACCATCTCTTCGCCAAAAAGATTCAGCTTGGAATAGCCCACGCTGATCAAGGGAGAAGCCTTGGCATCCTTGTCCAGGTTTGCAGCAGAGATTGCCTTCATCACCAGCGACAGGTCGCTGCTGGAAGCGGTAAAGCTGAAATCGATGGTTGTTCCGTGGGGAGCACTCTGGCTGATCATGTCCACGACAACGCCGTTATCAGCAAAGATCTGCAGATAGCGAGCCAGGCTGTTGCCTTTGAATTCAACATCCTGCACGCTGATCATCATCAGACTGGTCTCAATATTGATCTTCGATACTCCGTACATAGAGAATCCTCCGTTCTGCCCGAAAGCGGGCCTCAACTCTTTATGATAATTCCAGAAAATCGCTGCTGATATTCTGCTGCGCGATGGTTCTGATCTTGTCCAGACTGAAATCTGGATATTCTCCCCGGACTCCATGCGCATGTGCCAGTTCTGCGGTATAATCTCCAAACAGATAGGTCCGCACATTGGACTTTCCGGCATCATAGTGGGTGACAGTGGGATGAAGCTTCGGTGTCAGAACGCTGCACCTGACCGTTCCATCCGGCTCACTCACTTTCTGAAACCGGACCGTGAGAATGGCTCCAACCAGCTGGTCAGGCTTGTTCTGTGTACTCAGGAAATTTCCGAGGGAATAAGCCGTGAACACCTGTCGGCCGTCTTCCGCCGTGATCCATTCCGCATCCTGCAGCACATGTGGGTGGGTGCCAATGATCAGATCAGCACCCCAATTTGCAAGCTTTTGTGCAAGAGCCCGCTGTGAATCTACGATGGTGTGGCTGTTTTCCACACCCCAATGCACACCGACCACCACAAAATCCGCCTGCTGCCGTGCAGCACGCACCTGACGCTCGATCACATCCGTCTGACTGGTGTAGATCACATTGGCTGTCATGGAACTGCTCTGCGGAATGCCGTTGGTGTGCTCCGTATAAGAGAGATACGCAATGGTCACTCCATTCACTGTCTGCAAAGGGATGCGATCATAGTCGCTTTCCCCCTTCCACAGGCCAGTCGTCACGACATCGTCCGGCATGCTTTCCCAAAAGCGGAGCGTTGACGCAATGCCGGACGCACCCTTGTCATAGGTGTGGTTGTTGGAAAGGCTGAACACCCGGACGCCTGCCCGGTAAAGTGCTCTTGCACAGTCGCCCGGGGTGGAAAAGCACGGGTAACTGGAAGGCTCCAGCTCATCATTGCAAAGCGTTTCCTGATTGATCCAGTTAACATCCTGCTGGGCATAGAAAGGTGCAATATGCTCATAGCAGTAGTCGAAGCTGTACGCTTCCTCACCGGATGCGCGGCGCTTTGCCTGCTTGTAAATAGGTGAGTGGATCAGATCGTCGCCTGTGGCGGAGAAATTCACCGTCTGCACGACAGGCTCCGGTTCTTTTTCCGGTTCAGATTCAGGCTCAGACTGCGGCGGCTGCACCGTTTCCGACCGACTCGGTTCACTGACAGGCAGATCTGAAGCGGCCACCGGGATCGAACCCCTGGGGAGAAACAGCGAAAGGCAGGCAAAACACAGAAGAACTACCGCAAATGCTGTTCCCAGTGTCCAGAAAAGCTGCCTCTGTGCACGGCGTTTTGCTGTCGGGCGGCGCCTGTGCTTCGCTTCCTGTTTTTTCATGATTCCTCACATCTTTCTGCCGCACATCCGACGGCAATCCGCGCAGGGAAAGTTCAGCGGGCGGCGATCAGGTCACCCATATCATACAGACCTGGCTCCTTCGCTGCAAGATAAACAGCCGCGTTGATCGCGCCATTGGCGAAGATATTGCGGGAGTAAGCAGTATGCTTGAGGGTAATGACCTCGTCCGGACCGCAGAAGAGCACCTCGTGGTCGCCCACGATGCTACCGCCGCGCACAGCGCTGATGCCGATCTCCTTCGGGTCGCGCTTCTGACGTACGGAAGAACGGTCGTAGACGTAGTGATATTCGCCGTTGTTCTGCTCATTGATGGCATCAGCCAGCATCAGAGCGGTGCCGCTGGGAGCATCCAGCTTGTTGTGGTGGTGCTGCTCTACGATCTCAATGTCATAATTCACGCCCAGAATGGCAGAAGCACGCTTGCACAGCTCAGACAGGACATTGATGCCCATGGACATGTTGGCGCTCTTGAACACCGGAACGGTGCGGGACAGCTGCACGAGCTTGAGCTGCAGCTCCTCAGACAGGCCGGTGGTGCAGACCACGATGGGCAGCTTGTGTGCTTCACAATAGGGCAGGGCCTTTTCCACTGCGGCCGGAGAGCTGAAATCGATGACAACATCTCCCTTGCCGCCCAGCTTTTCCAGGCTGTCATACACCGGGATGCCGTTCTGCTCGCCATCCTTCAGGTCGATGCCCGCGATAACACGGCAGTCCTCACGCTGTGCGATCATTTCGCACAGAACATGGCCCATGCGGCCGCCAATGCCCTGAATTACGATTTCCGTCATATTTTTGATCCTTTCCTGCGGTTGATTTTGGGGTACAGTGAATACGGCAAATGCCCGGGCAGGTGTTCCGCCGGGCATTTGCACAGGTAAATTATTCCTTGACCAGGCCTGCGGTCTGCATGGCCTTCTCGATCATTTCCTTGTGCGCGTCGCTGGGGTTCACCAGAGGCAGACGGCAGCCGCCAGCTTCCCAGCCCAGCACATTCATGGCATACTTGACCGGGATGGGGTTCACCTCGCAGAACAGTGCATCTGCCAGAGGCAGCATTTCCAGCTGCAACTGGCGGGCCTTTGCGGTGTCACCGTCAAAGAACGCCTTGCAACAGTTGTGCACCAGCTCGGGGTTCACATTGGAGACAACGCTGATGACGCCCTTGCCGCCCAGAGACAGCAGGGGAACCACCTGATCGTCGTTGCCGGAGTAGATGTTCAGCTCGTCGCCGCACAGCTGTGCGATCTTGGCCACCTGAGAAATGTTGCCGGAAGCCTCCTTGATGCCGTTGATCAGCGGATGCTTGCTCAGTTCCAGTGCGGTCTCGGGGGTGATGTTCAGACCCGTGCGGGAAGGAACATTGTAAACGATCACGGGGATGCCGCCGGCCTCAGCCATGGCAGTGAAGTGAGCCACCAGACCAGCCTGAGAGGTCTTGTTGTAATACGGGGTGACCATCAGCAGAGCGTCAGCGCCGCACTCAGCAGACTTCGCGGCCAGTGCGCAGCCGTGGTCGGTGTCGTTGGAGCCGGCGCCCGCAATGACAGGCACACGGTGATTGACGACATCCACCGTATACTTGATGGCTGCCAGTTGCTCTTCGTCGGTCATGGTGGAGCACTCGCCGGTGGTGCCGCAGATCACGATGGCATCAGTGCCGCGGGCGATCTGATCTTCCACGATGCGGCCAAGCTCATCAAAATTGATGCTTCCGTCCTCGTACATCGGGGTGATAATGGCAACACCCGCGCCGGTAAAGACAGGATTCTTCATAACCTAAAAACTCCTTTGTATGCGTTTTCACGCAAAATATGCTTAGTCAAAATAGCCCTTTGCGGCCAGCAGCTCTGCCAGCAGAACGCCGCCGCCTGCAGCACCGCGCAGGGTGTTGTGGCTCATGCAGGCAAACTTGTAGTCGAACAGAGTGTCTTCACGCAGGCGGCCGATGCACACAGCCATGCCGTTTTCGGTGTTGCGGTCCAGCTTGGGCTGCGGACGATCCGGCTCGGTGAAGTAGTGCAGGAACTGCTTGGGTACACTGGGCAGATTCAGCTCCTGTGCGGGGCCGCGGAAGTTTGCCCATGCCTCCAGGATCTGCTCCTTGGTGGGTTTCTTGTCAAAGCTCACGAACACAGCAGCGGTGTGGCCATCAGAAACGGGCACACGGAAGCACTGTGCGGTGATCACGGGCTTTTCGGCGTTGACGATGTGGTCACCCTCAATGTGGCCCCACAGCTTCAGCGGCTCACGCTCGCTCTTTTCTTCCTCGCCGCCGATGTAGGGGATCACATTGTCAACGATCTCAGGCATACGGTCGAAGGTCTTGCCGGCACCGGAGATAGCCTGATAGGTGCAGACCAGAGCCTTGCTGACGCCGAAGTCTTTCATCAGCGGGTGCAGGGCGGGAACATAGCTCTGCAGGCTGCAGTTGGACTTGACGGCGATAAAGCCGCGCTTGGTGCCCAGGCGCTTGCGCTGTGCGGCGATGATCTCAATGTGGTCGGCGTTGATCTCGGGCACGACCATGGGGACATCCGGGGTGAAACGGTTTGCGCTGTTGTTGGAGACCACGGGGCACTCAGCCTTGGCATAAGCCTCTTCCAGAGCCTTGATCTCATCCTTGGGCATGTTGACAGCGCAGAAGATGAAGTCCACCTGAGAAGCAACTTCTTCCACCTTGGAAGCATCTGCGACGACCATCTTCTTCACGCTCTCGGGCATGGGGACAGTCATTGCCCAGCGGGGGCCGACAGCCTCCTCATACGTTTTGCCTGCGCTGCGGCCAGAAGCAGCCAGGACAGTCAGCTTGAACCAGGGGTGGTTCTCCAGCAGCGTCACAAAACGCTGTCCCACCATACCGGTTGCGCCTACGATACCCACTTTATACTGTTTTTCCATTTCCAGCACCTTTCCTTTCGCAAAAGCCAAAGCAATAAATATTACTATTGCGCGGAACACGGCTTGCAAACCGAACCGCAATGCAATATAATAGATACTGTTTATACAGATTTTATGATATCATTGATACGGTGTCCGTGTCAATCATCGGAAAGGCAAATTGCGTAATATGTTAAAAAAAGATTTTTGGTATGATTTACCCAAAGAGCTCATTGCGCAGGAGCCTGCAGACCCGCGGGACTCTGCACGGCTGATGGTTCTGAGCCAGAAAGATGACAGCATCCAGCACAAGGTCTTTCACGACCTGCCCGATTTTCTGGAGCCAGGCGACCTGCTGGTGGTCAACAACTCCAAAGTGCTGCCCGCCCGCATCGTGGGCATCAAGCAGCCTACCGGCGCGGTCTGCGAACTGCTGCTCCTGCGTCAGGTGAAGGGTGACCAGTGGGAATGTTTGGCAAAGCCCGGCAAACGGATGCAGCCCGGCACGAAGGTGAGCTTCGGCGACGGCAGCCTGACTGCCGTGGTGGATGAAACGCTGGAGGACGGCAACAAGTACGTTACATTCTATTACGATACCGAGACGCTTTATGAAAAGCTGGACGAATTCGGCAAAATGCCGCTGCCTCCCTATATCACGAAGCAGCTGGAAGACCAGAGCCAGTACCAGACGGTCTACGCCAAGGAACTGGGCAGTGCCGCTGCTCCCACGGCCGGCCTTCACTTCACCCCGGAGTTGATGGACACCATTCGCGCCAAGGGCGTGAACATTGCCGAAGTGACTCTGCATGTGGGTCTGGGCACCTTCCGCCCCGTGATGGAGGACGAGATCACCGACCACAAGATGCACAGCGAATGGTATTCCATCGATGAAAAAACCGCTCAGATGATCCGGGACACCAAGGCTGCCGGGCACCGGGTGATCGCCGTGGGCACCACCAGCTGCCGCACGCTGGAAGCTGTGGCTGCAAAGTACGGCGAGATCAAAGCCTGCAGCGGCAACACTTCCATCTTCCTGTATCCAGGCGTCAAGTTCAACTGTATTGATGGCCTGATCACCAACTTCCACCTGCCGGAAAGCACCCTCATCATGCTGGTGTCGGCACTGTACGGCTACGAAAAGACTATGGCGGCCTATAAGGTGGCCGTCGAGCAGAAATACCGTTTCTTTAGTTTCGGCGATGCTATGCTGATTTTACAACAAAGAGACATCGTTTTTCCCAAATCTATTGTATAATTCTGTCGTTGGAAAAAGTCCATCCCGGGCTTTTTCGTTGAGATCGCACGGCTGTTTTCCGTGCACAGAAAGGAACAAAAATTATGCCTTCTTTGACAACCTACAAGCTGCTCAAGCAGGAGCACGACGCCCGGCGGGGCGAGTTCAAGACCGTGCACGGCACCGTACAGACCCCCGCATTCCAGAATGTTGCCACCGCCGGTGCCATCAAGGGCGGTCTGTCCGCTCAGGATCTGAAGGACATTGGTGCCCAGGTCATGCTGTGCAACACCTACCACTTGCATCTGCGTCCCAGCGACAAGCTGGTGGCAGACATGGGCGGCCTGCACAAGTTCACTCGCTGGAACGGCCCCATCCTGACCGACAGCGGCGGATTTCAGGTGTTCAGCCTGGCCAAGCTGCGCAAGATCACCGAAGAGGGCGTGACCTTCGCATCTCATCTGGACGGCCACCGCATCTTCATGGGCCCGGAAGAGAGCATGCAGATTCAGGCAAACCTAGGTTCTACCATTGCCATGGCTTTTGACGAGTGCGTGGAGAACCCCGCCCAGCATGATTATTCCAAGGCCAGCTGTGAGCGCACTACCCGCTGGCTGAAGCGCTGCAAGGACGAGATGGCCCGCCTGAAGCACGAAGGCATTTCGGTCAATCCGGATCAGCTGCTGTTCGGCATCAATCAGGGCTGCACGTTTGCCGACCTGCGCGTGGAGCACATGAAGCGGATCGCAGACCTTGATCTGGACGGCTACGCCATCGGCGGTCTGGCTGTGGGTGAGCCCACCGAGGTTATGTATGAGATGATCAGCCAGGTGGAGCCCTATATGCCCAAGGACAAAATTCGTTATCTGATGGGCGTGGGCACCCCGGGCAACATCATCGAAGCAGTATCCCGCGGCGTGGACCTGTTTGATTGTGTGATGCCCAGCCGTAACGCCCGCCATGGTCATCTGAACACCTGGGGCGGCATCATCAACATCAAGAACGCCAAATATGAACGCGATGAGCGCCCTATTGATCCCACCTGCGGATGCCCGGCCTGCCGCAATTATTCCCGCGCTTATATCCGTCATCTGTTCAAGGCAGAAGAGATTCTGGGAATGCGTCTGGCGGTCATGCATAACCTGTGGTTCTACAATCATCTGATGGAACGTATTCGTGATGAGCTGGATGCAGGCACCTTCACAGCTTTCCACGACAAATATGTGAAGCTTCTGGACACCAGAATTTGAGAATAACCCTTGCAACGGGTCGTTTAAAAAGGTATAATGATTTTATCTGAATTTTGAGAGGAGATTTTGCCCCATGCAATTTCTGACTACCACGTCCGAAGGCTACATCAGCCTGTTCTTCACTCTGGCACTGATGCTGGTCCTGCTGTACTTCATGATCTATCGTCCCCAGAAGAAGCAGGAGAAGAAGGACGCTGCAATGCGCAGCAGCCTGGAGATCGGCGATCAGGTCACCACCATCGGCGGTGTCATTGGCCGCGTTGTTGCCATCAAGGACGACACCTTCGTTCTGGAGACTGGTGCTGACCGCGTGAAGATCCGTTTCACCAAGACTGCAATTTCTGCTGTTGAGAAGCTGAACATGGACAAGGCTGGCTCTGACAAAAAGTAAGCTGTCCTGAAATCCGGCATATTGAACACGCCTCCCTGCATAGATTACGGCAGGGAGGCGTGTTTTTATGTCTGAGAAAAAGAAATTCCCGGCGGAAGTTCGGCTTTTTGTTCTTTCCAGTGCTGTCGGCATTCTGGCCGCAGCGGGCAGTCTGGCGGCCATGGCAGCGCTGATGGTATCGCGCGGCCTCTCCGGCTCCGCCGCCGCACCGCTGGCGACAGCTGCCGTTGGAACGGGCAGCTTCTGCAGCGGCTGGCTCACAGCGTTCTGTCGGCGCGAAGGCGGGCTTCTCTGCGGTGCATTGCAGGGGGCCCTGTTCGCGGGTCTGCTTGCTGTTCTCGCACTGACCTCCGGTGACCTGACGAGCAACGCCATACTGCTCCGTTTGGGTGTCGTCGTCCTGTGCGGGCTCTTTGGTGGATTTCTTGGCGTCCGAGGGCCGCACAGAAGGCGGATCGACTAAAGAGCAGGGAAGGGGGGAATATCTATGTGGATCTATGACCAGAGCACGCCGGAATCTGCACTGATCCCAGCTGTTCTGCTGGAAGCATCTGGACAATTGGAAGTGCCCGACACGCAGGAATCAAAGCCCGAACCGGAAATCCATTCAGATGAGCCGCGTTCTGTTTTGACCACACAAAACTGGAGATTTTCTTCTGCAGACTGCTGGACACTGGCTGCGGCCTTCCTGCTTGGCTCTGCTGCCGCCGGTGTGCTCCGTGCACTGTGTGATGGGCCCAACAATGAATGGCTCCGTTATTACGTCCAGCAACGGCTGCAGGTCTTTTCTGTTTCGGACATGCACCCTGCAGCAGCTCTGTTTGCAGTTGAATATCTCACGCTTCTGGGCGCTGCAACGGTGCTGATGCTGTTTGGTTTTTCTGCATTTGGTCCCGTGCTGATTTTTCTGTTCACGATGCTTTACGGCGTCGGCAATGGGCTGCTTTTTTCTCAGCTCTTTGCAGGGACAAGCTGGAATGCAAGGCTTCTGGTTTTCATCCTCACATTGGTTCCGTCGGCTGCTGCGTCTGCCTGTCTGTGTTTGCTGGGGGCAGCGGCCCTGCGTGTCAGCGGCCGTATCCGGACATACTCTTTCTTGTCCGGAATATCTGTTCCTTGCCGTCCATCTGCGGGTGCTTTAATGAAACAATATCTTTTCACAATCGTGCTGCTGCTTCCATTGTGCGGTGCAGCAGCCGGTTTTGCCCGCATCGAAAGCCGCCTGCTATGATTTCCTTGCAGCGGCAGAAGGGATATGCTACAATAGAGAAAACTTCTTATATGAAATTGCAGGAGATCTTCATGAAAGAACCGAAATTGAAAACTGTATATGTGTGCTCCAACTGCGGTGAAACCAGTCCCCGCTGGATGGGCCGCTGCCCCAGCTGCGGAAGCTGGAACACGATGAATGAGGATGTCGTTGCGGAAGCGCCGAAAGCCGGAACGGCGGCTGCCAAACAGGCTGCGGCCTCAAGGCCCGAAGGTGTGACGACTTTGACGGCAAAGCGCCTTTCCGAGATCAGCACTACCGAAGAAAAGAGCCGTATCCTGACCGGGATCTCAGAACTGGATCGGGTTCTGGGCGGCGGCATCGTTCTGGGCGGCGTGGTTCTGCTGAGCGGCGAACCCGGTGTGGGCAAATCCACGATGCTGCTGCAGCTGTGCGGTGCGATCTCCAATCAGCACACCGTTCTGTATATCACCGGCGAGGAATCCGTCCGACAGGTCAAGCTGCGTGCGGCACGGCTGAAAGTGCCGCAGGACAATATCTTTCTGGCAGCAGAAAACGACGTGGACGAAATTTGCGGCCTGATTGAAAAGGAAAAGCCGGACCTTGTGGTCATCGACTCTATCCAGACCATGCGCTGCATGGACATTGCGTCGTCTTCCGGTACGGTCAGCCAGGTGAAGGAAAGTGCTGCCCGCCTGCTGGCAGTGGCAAAAAAACAGGAGATTCCCATGTTTATCGTGGGCCATGTGAACAAGGATGGCGCCATCGCAGGCCCCAAAGTCATGGAGCACATCGTGGATACAGTCCTTTATTTTGAGGGCGACAAAATGCTCCCGTACCGCATCCTGCGGGCCGCAAAAAACCGCTATGGTTCCACCAATGAGCTTGGCATGTTTGATATGACCGGACAGGGCCTTGCCGAAATCGAAAATCCGTCTCAGATGCTTCTGGAGGGCCGTCCGCTGGGCGTTTCCGGCAACTGTGTGGCCTGCACCATCGAGGGCAGCCGCCCCATTCTGAGCGAGATCCAGGCGCTTGCCACAAAGACGAACTTTCCGGCCCCACGCCGTGCCTGCAGCGGCTACGATTATAACCGCATGAACCTTCTGATTGCTGTGCTGGAAAAGCGGGCGGGCTATTTCTTCGGCAATCTGGATGTCTATGTCAACATTGTCGGCGGCATTGCGCTGCGCGACACAGCCTGTGATCTTGCGGTCTGCCTGAGCATGGTTTCTTCGCTGCTGGATCGTCCGGTCAGCGATAAGCTGATCGCTATCGGTGAAGTCGGTCTGGGCGGGGAAGTGCGCAGCGTTCCAAACCTGGAGCAGCGTCTGCATGAAGCAGAACGCATCGGATTTGAGCGCGCGGTGATTCCCCGGCACAGCCTGAACCACCTGAACCCGGCGGATTATCCGGGAATGCAGCTGGTTGGTGCTGCTTATATCAGCGACGCCATCAACGCCTTGAAAACAGACCGTTTGTGATGATGTGAGGGCTCCATGTCGATTTATCTGAATGAAAAAAATCCCGGGAAGCACCCGCCGTTCGATGATGCTTCGCCGGATATCATAAGCTACGTCCGTTATCTGGAAGTGATCGCGGGCAAAAGCGCCAATACAGCATTCAACTACTACTGCGACCTGCGCAGTTTCAGCCGCTTTATGAAGCGCCGCCGCGGGCTTGTCCCGGCAGACAGCGAGATCCGGGACATCGACCCGAAAGGGCTCGACACTGCGTTCTGGGGCAGCGTCAGCAAGGAAGACATCTACGAATATCTGTACTTTCTGAACCGGGAATGCGGGAACAAAAAGTCTTCTACAGCGCGGCGTCTGGCCAGTCTCCATGGCTTTTATGACTATCTGGTCAATCAGGTCAACCGGCTCGAAACAGACCCGACTGCTGCGATCCATCCGCCCAAACAGGACAAGGTTCTGCCGAAATATCTGACAGCAGAACAGTCCATCGAGCTTTTGGAGAGCACACGGACGCAGAGCGATTTTCCGGAGCGGGATTACTGCATGGTGGTTCTGTTCCTGAACTGCGGAATGCGCCTGGCAGAGCTTGTCGGAATGGATCTTGATGATATTGACCTGGAAAACCGTCAGATCCGGCTGTTCGGCAAGGGGCACAAAGAGCGCATGGTGTATCTGAATGATGCCTGTGTGGAAGCTTTGCAGCTCTATCTGCACAAGCGTAACACGCTGGAAGGCCTTCTTCCGCAGGAAAAGGCGGTGTTTGTCACCCGGCGGCGGAAGGAACGTATTTCAAACCGGAGGGTAGAGCAGCTGGTGACCGGAGCAATGAAAGCCGCCGGCTTGAAGGGATTCTCGACGCACAAGCTGAGACACACAGCGGCGACTCTGATGTATCAGACTGGCAATGTTGACATTCTGACCCTCAAGCAGCTTTTGGGCCACAGCAACGTTTCAACCACACAAATCTATACGCATCTTCAGGAATTTCAGGTGCGTACAGCCATTGAAGAAAATCCTCTTGGCAAGCTAACACGCAAAGGCTCCACCAATGCAAACTTGGATACAACAAAGCAGGAGACAGGGGAGTCCCTGGAGGAGAGCAGTGACGAGACGGCTTCTTCCGGCCCCATGAAAACATTTGAGGGCGCTGCTCAGGATGGATTCCGGGCAGATATTTCGGAGATGACGGACGATGCTGACACTGAAACAACGTGATGCCCTGCAAAACGCCGAGACCGCTTGGGAATTTGTTTCGCGGCCTGAGCTGGATGATATGATCCGAAACCCGAAACATTACCGTAGTCAACCTGAAGAAATACGCTGGTTCTGCCAGAGCGAACCGCAAAGAAGTTTTTGATGAATCGCTCAAGGATGCAGACCTGCTGAAGCGGCAGATCATGTTATACGAACCAGATATCATCCTGACTGGCGGATGGGGTCTGGTGTCAAATTTTCTGCATGATACGATTTTTCAGGATACAGCTGTGTGGAACCAGCCAAATGAGCTCACGCAGTTGTGGTATTATGAAACCAATCAAATCTCACAGGATCATAAGACGCTCGTTGTCAGTATGCCGCATCCAAACCGTGCAGCAAAACGATGGACACTGGAACTGGAAAAAGTTTTGCGAGTGACACATTAAAAATAAAATTAAAAACGCAGCACAAAAAGAAGCAAAAAACAAAAAAGCCTCAAAAGCTCAAAATCGTCAAAATGGGCGTCCGTCAGGCCTGAATGGCTGAATTTTGAGAAAAGAGGCTTTTTTCTTTCCCCTGATTTTCGCATAACGTGCATTATACGAAATGGTTGTAATCAAAAAATTTAAGGACTCCTCTCTCTTCTGCTGAGTTTGCTGAGTTCAGAGTCCTCTGGATTGGATTCGGTTTTAATTGTAATTTATGGAGCCATCACCTCTTCATACCGTCTCTTCTCTTTTGATGATGCGATGCTGATCCTGTCGTTGGGAATTTTCAATTTCAGCTTTCCAATGGCTGCGTACCGAAATAAGCACAGATTGCTTCATAGTAAATACGCGCCACCTTCTTGCAGCCTTCTTCGCTGCCAAACTGTGCCACATCCGTCTCACTGGTCACAAAGCACTGCTCTGCCAGAACTGCCGGACAGTTTACATCTTCCAATAATGTAAAGCTCCGTTCAGCCCGCACTTCTGTATGTGTGCTCTCTACAAGCTGCTTCTGATCGTTTTCCAGATAATAGATGTAACGGATGCCCCCGCGCCCGCGCAGTGACGCTCCGGCAGCCTGCATTCCCTCAGCCAGCAGCTTTGCAAAATAAAAACTTTCGTTATGCCACGTTCTCCCAGGAACGGACGGATAACATTCAAAGCCTGCTGCCGTCGAGCCATTGGCCGCAGAATTGCCATGGATGGAGATCAGCAGATGCGGCGACTGCTCATCCGCTCTTGCTGCACGCTGCGCTGGTGTCGCTGTTTCATCATAGCTTTCACGCGTCTGCAGTGTGATGTAATTGGGGTCCTGATCCAGCAAAGCCGTCAGCGCAGCAGCTGTTGCTGCTGTCATGTCTTTTTCTATGACAACTCCCCTTGCGCCCGGATCTGCACCACCATGCCCGGCATCGACCACGATCCGATATGGCGGGTCGCCCACCTGCGGACGAAACTCTTCCCCTGAAACGCTGGCCGCGGGATGATACTCCTGCAGGGTCAATGCTGCACGCCACAGTGAAAACCCAAGCCACCCGGCAAAAGCACAGAATATTACCACTGCAGCGATCCATGCCCCATGCAGAAACGTTTTCTTTCGCTTGCGGCGCCCCTGCTTCCGGGAACGTTTGCGTTCATGCTCGGCCATTGGTTTTCCCTTCCTGTCCAATTCAACTTGGCTGCTTTTATTATCTATACAGCTATACGATATGGATGATTGCATCCCTGCATTGCAAGACAAAAAAGCTATCCGAAACATTGCCCGGATAGCTTTCGATGCTTTTATTTCAGTTCAACCACCGTCACGCCGCTCTCGCCTTCTCCATAACGGCCAAGACGGAAACTCTTGACCATCCGGTTTCCGCGCAGGTGTTTCTGGATGGCGGTACGCAGTGCGCCAGTGCCGTTTCCATGGATCAGATAGACCACCGTCTGACCGTTCAGGATTGCGCGGTCGATAAAGGAATCCACTTCCGGCAGCGCTTCGTCTACCGTCAGACCCAGAAGGTTGCATTCCATCTTTGCAGAACGCTGCACACGCTCCACCCTGCCGTTGGGCCGGTTTGCATCACCGGTCAGGCGGGAATACCGCTGCTGTGCCCGGGTCTGCGGCTTCTGTTCCTTGACCAGCTTCTCCGGCTGCTTTAATCCCTTCAGCGGAACCTTTGTCTTGATGATGCCGGCACGCACCAGCACATCACCGTTTTTATCCGGCAAGGCCAGAACGGTAGCCAGCTGGTTCAGCTCTGCAATGCAGACCTCCTGCCCCACCTTGACTTCTTTCAGAGGCACGAACTCCTTGACCGGATTGTGCACCACCTCTGTGCCAATGAAAAGCTTTTCCGATTCTTTTTTCGCAATCTCGCGGGCACGCTGTGCTTTTTGCTGCGTGCTCATGCGCTCATCCTTCTGCAGCTGGCGCAGCTCGTCGGTCAGCGCATAAGCCTGGCTCTCCACCTGCTGTACCAAAGCACGCGCCTTTGCACGGGCAGCTTCCAGCTCGTTTTCACCCTGCTGGATCAGCTCATCCCGTTTTTTCTGTGCTGCTTCCAGTTGATGAGAAGCTTCGTTCTTCAGTTCTTCAACTTCATTCTGGCTTTCTTTCAGCTGCAGCTTCAGATCATCCAACTGGCCGAGAACCGCATCCAGGCGCTTGTCTTCTGCCGAAAGGTGTTTCTGTGCTGCCTCGATGACCCCCTCAGGGATGCCAAGCTTTTCACTGATCAGGAATGCATTGGATTTGCCCGGCACGCCCACGCTCAGCTTGTAAGTGGGGCGAAGCGTCTCCAGGTCAAATTCGCAGCTGGCATTGACCACGCCTTTTGTTTCGAGTGCAAATACCTTCAGCTCTGCATAGTGCGTGGTCGCCATCAGCAGCACGCCGCGGCGGCGCAGTTCTTCAATGATAGCAACTGCCAGCGCAGCGCCCTCGGCGGGGTCTGTGCCGGCACCCAGCTCATCCAGCAGCACCAGCGTGTGCGGCATGGCCAGCTCCAGAATGCCGGTGATCTTCTTCATGTGGCCGGAGAAGGTCGAAAGGCTCTGCTCAATGCTCTGCTCGTCGCCGATATCCACAAGGAATTCATCAAACACGCAGATCCCGCTGCGCTCATCGGCTGGGATCAGAAAGCCGCACTGCGCCATCGCACACAGAAGTCCTGCTGTTTTCAGGGTGACCGTTTTGCCGCCGGTGTTCGGGCCGGTGATGATCAGAGAATCATAGTCCCTGCCCAGCTCAATATCCACAGGGACACATTTTTTCGGATCGATCAGCGGGTGGCGGGCACGAATCAGCGAAAAAGAACTGTCTGTACGGACAGCCGGCTTGAACGCCTTGAGATCCAGGGCAAGCCGTGCCTTTGCCAGCAGAACATCGATCTCCAGCATTGCTTTATAGCTGTACTGGAACTGCGGCTCAATGGCCGCGACCTGTGCCGTGAACGCCACCAGAATGCGCTCGATCTCCTGCGCCTCCTGTGCACGATACTGCAGAATGCGGGCATTTGCTTCCACAACTGCCTGCGGCTCCACAAAGACCGTTGCACCGGTGGACGAAACATCGTGGATGATACCGCTCACTTCGCCGCGGTATTCGCTCTTGACCGGCACAACATAGCGTCCGTTGCGCATGGAGACCACGCTCTCCTGCAGATATTTGGAGGTGTCCATGTTGCGGACCATGCTTTCCAAACGATCCCGGATGCTGTTTTCCGTTGCCTTGATCTTTTTGCGCAGGTCGTTCAGCGTGCGCGACGCGGTATCTGCCATGGCATCTGGTGCCAGAATCGCGCTGGAAATCTGCTGCTCCAAACCGGGCTGCGGTGCCAGAGCATAGAACAGATCATCGGTCGGCAGTACATCGTGGTCAGAAGAGCCGTACCAGCTGGTCAGGTTCTGAAAATTGCGCAGGGCACCAGCCACCATCAGAAGTTCGCCCATCGACAGCACGCCGCCTTTGACGGCACGGGCCGCAAGCTGGCTGACGCCCTCTACCCCGCCAAAACGGGGCGAGCCGTTTTTGATCAGCAGCGTGTTGATGGCATCGGTCTGTTCCAGCGCATACCGCACTTCATCCGGGTCGCACTGCGGCTCGATCTCAAGCAGCTTTTCCCGAGCCTCCTTGCACACACAGCCTTCGGCAGCGCGTGCGATGATCTTGTCCAGTTCCAGTGTTTTTAAGTAGCTTCGTTCCATAGATTTCCTTTTTGATCAGGGCAGCACAGATTTCAGGAAGCTGTAGCTTTTCAGCGGCTTATCCAGATGAACCAGTGCATAGCGCTCTGCCACCGCCGAAAGCTTTTCCAGGCCGCCCATTGAGATTTTGAATCCAAATATTTTTTTGTCGTCCACGAGACAGATATGGCGCAGAGCATATAACGATCCCTGATCCAGATTGCAGGAGCATCCCGCCTTTGCGGCACAATCTGCACACAAAAGATATCCCTCCTGCACATCCAGATAGAACGAATCCCCCTCGTAGGCTCCGCAGCCATGACAGCAGGCGAGCTGCGGCATAAAGCCGCATTCCGTCATCGTTCTCAGTTCAAAGACCGCTTTGATCACGCGGCAGTCTGCCTTGCCCTTGCTGATCATATAAAGACAATTGAGCAGCAGCCGGAGTTCGTGTTCTGCTTCCTGCCCGGTGGGAGAAAGCGTCATGGTCATTTCTGCCATATACATGGAAAGCCCAAGTCCTTCTAAGGTGTTGGACACGCCCGGAAAAACATTTTCCTCTCCGGCTTCTTCCACCGTATACATATTCCGTCCCGGCATCAGGACAAATTCCGAGTAACAGAACAGCCCGCATCCACTGAACAGCTTACTTTTTAGCCGCATGCTGTTTGGGGCATGTGCTGAAACGACACCGAGTTTCTGTGTCAGGATGGTCAAAATGCGGTCTGCTTCTTTATAGGGGGTCTCTCTCAGTACAAGACCCATCGTCACAATGGGGTCTGTCATTCGCAGCTCCTGCCGAATCTTTTTCCGGCTGTGTTTGTTGCTTATAGTCGAGATAACGGAGGATATTTCCCGTGCAGGCAAAAGCCTGCCAGCTTTCCTGTGCGTCCATGTACAGCACCTCTTTCCCCTTTCGGTCCCAGAACTAGTGTCAGGTTTATCTTACACGTTCATCCGTGGGAAATCTGTCCTGCTTTGGAAACGCATCAGCGATTGCCGTTATTCTGCTTGAAGCCGAAATTGTTCAGCAGGAACTCATTGTCCCGCCAGTCCGACTTCACCTTCACCCAGCACTGCAGGTTCACGCGGCAGCCAAGGAACTCTTCGCAGTCGGCACGGGCTGCGCTGGCGATCTTCTTGAGCATTGCGCCGCCTTTGCCGATGACCATGCCTTTGTGGCTCTCACGTTCGCAGTAAATGTTCACATCGATGTCGATCAGGTCCGTGCCGGAGCGCTCCTTGAAGCGTTCCACCACAACTGCAATGCCATGCGGGATCTCATCCCGCATGAACAGCAGTGCCTTTTCACGAATGACCTCTGCCACCAGCTCTTTTTCCGGCATATCCGTGTAGGCGTCATCGTCAAAATAGTGCGGGCCTTCTACAGCGTAGCGGCTCAGTGCATCAAACAAAGCCTCGCAGCCATCATTGTCGCGGACACTGACCGTATAGATGTCATCGAAAACACCTAAGGCCTTCAGTTCTTCTTTTCGTGCTTCCAGATCGGCGGGCTCTTTGACAAGGTCGGTCTTGTTGATGACGGCGATCGCCGGGCCGCCGCTGCTGCGCAACATGTCCACCAGAACCATTTCGGATTCGTTCAGCGCACCATAAGGTTCGAACAGCATCATGGAAACGTCCACATCTGCGATGGAGTCGCTTGCGGTCTTGTCCATCCGCTTGCCCAGCTTATTGCGGGCCTTGTGCACGCCGGGAGTGTCCAGCAGGACATACTGCAGCGGGCCGCGGGTGATTACGCCCGTAATGCGGGTACGGGTCGTCTGGGGCTTCGAGGTGACGATGGCCACCTTTTCGCCCACCAGAAGGTTGGTCAGGCTGGATTTGCCCACATTGGGGCGGCCGATCACGGCGACGAAAACGGAAGAGGTGTCATAGTGACCCTGAACGGGTGTAGCGTTACTCAAAATCTAGCTCCTGTCTGTTTTTGTGTGCGGCATCCGCACAGTAAAAATTCTTGCTTATCCTTATTCCGTGTAGCTGACGGTGCGCGGCAGACCCAGCTGCAGCAGGACGGCTTCCTCTTTCTCACGCATCCGCATAGCTTCCAAGCCGCCGTTCTCATGGTCGTAGCCAAGGAGGTGAAGCATGGAATGCACGGTCAGAAAAGCCACCTCACGCTGCAGAGGGTGACCATAGAGGTTTGCCTGCTCCAGCGCACGCTCCATGCTGATGACGATATCGCCCAGCATCATGCAGCCATTGTTTTCATCGACGTCATACTTTCCATTTTCGCCCAGAGGGAAGCTCAGCACATCGGTGGGCATTGGTTTGTTGCGATACTGGTTGTTCAGCTCTGCAATGGCGGCATTATCCACGAAGGTCACGCTGATCTCTGCAGGTGCATCAAAGTGCTCATATTCCAGCACAGCGTTGCATGCACGACGGATTAGGATGCGCAGGCCGGAAGGAACTTTCACGGCCTTCTGAGAATTGGTGATCAAAACTTTATTGGACATAAATCAGTCCGCTCCTTTCTGTTTTGTGATGTTTATTCTATACGTTTTATCCGATCATTTCATTTTTCGGGGTGCGCGGCCTTTTCATAAGCCTTGATGATCTCCTGCACAAGGCGGTGGCGCACCACATCTTTTTCGCTGAAGTAGCACTGTGCGATCCCGTTGACGTTCTTCAGCACATGCAGTGCGTCCACAAGGCCGCTGCGAGTGCGCTCCGGCAGATCAATCTGAGTCACATCGCCGGTAACAACGACCTTGGAGCCCACGCCCATACGGGTCAGGAACATCTTCATCTGTTCCGGGGTGGTGTTCTGGGCTTCGTCCAGGATGATAAAGGAGTCATCCAGCGTGCGCCCGCGCATATAGGCCAGCGGTGCCACTTCAATGATCTGCTTTTCCACCAGACGTTCATAGGTCTCCGCGCCCAGCATATCAAACAGCCCATCATACAGCGGGCGCAGATAAGGGTCAACCTTCTGCTGCAGGTCACCGGGCAGAAAGCCCAGTTTTTCGCCAGCCTCCACCGCCGGGCGGGTCAGCACGATGCGGGAAACATCTTTTGCCTTGAACGCCTTCACTGCCATGGCAACCGCAAGATAGGTCTTGCCGGTGCCCGCCGGGCCAACGCCAAAGGTGATAGCGTTGGTGCTGATCGCGTTCAGGTACTCCTTCTGCCCCAGCGTCTTAGGACGGATGGGGCGGCCCTTGACTGTGACGGTCACAAAATCATCGGTCAGCTCCTTGACGCGCTTTTCCGCGCCGTCATGAGCAAGGCTGATGCAGTAGCGCACTGTCTGTTCTTCCAGCGGTGTGTGGTTCTCGATCAGGAGCAGCATTCCCTCCACTGCGCGGTTTGCCGCTGCAACATTGGCCGGTTCGCCGGAAAGGCGAAGCTGCGTGCCCCGGCAGACAGCCGTTACGGAGAACTCTTTTTCCAACAGACGGATGTTCCGGTCGCAGTTGCCGAACACCGCAGCCGCCACCTCAACACTATCCAGTTCAATATTCTTTTCTGCCATGTGCTCCTCCCGAAAAGACCTGTTTTGATGCTCCTATTGTACCACCAAAACATCAATTAGAAAACTATGAAAATTGCACAAAATATTTTTTTCGCTTCCATCGTTTTTCCATAATGCCCCGCAATCCCTCCCAAGACAAAGCGCTCCGCCTGCACAGATGCCGCTATTCACGGACTTTTTGCCTTTTATGGATGAACGAATCAAAGGAGGTGCTTGAATTCGAGCGTCTTTTCCTGGAATAACCTCGAACCATCGTTGTCAAGTGCCGTTTCAGAGAAAGTTTTGCGCTATCTTTGGGCAAAACAGCAATAGCAAAGTTCTTTCGTCCGTGCTACAATGGCAAGCGTTGTGTGCCAAGCGCCGCAGAAAACGATTCGAAGGAGAATGGACGATGGAACAACGCTATCTGATGCCCGGGCAGGAACGCTGTGAACGATTCAAGGACGCAAATGGTGTTCTGCGTATTCATTATTCTTATCGTTCCCTGCATGGGGCCTTCTTTGATTGCGAAAGCCGCAGCTTGGAAGAGGCACAGCGGTTGTGCGAAGACTGGCTCGTTGGGCAGGATCGCTGCTACCGCAACTGATGATTTAAAACAATGAAAAACCTCTGCTCCCATGTTGGCTCAGGCCCGCCGGGAAGCGGAGGTTTTCTTTTATGCTTATTTCCACAGCTGAGCACAGACCAGTTCCAGTACACTGCCTGCAATACAGCGGGCCTTATCGGAGATCAGGAAACAGTTGGACAGTTCCTCCTTGCGCGGGTCCACATCTGCCACTTTGAATCCGGGCGTCACGGGATATCCGCTGCGCAGCAATCCCCGCAGGATGCCGGTGATCTGCGTCGTCACAGGCAAGGCCGTGCCGCCAGGGGCTTCGATTTGCGCAATAACCTCCCCCGCCTGCACGATATCTCCGATCTTGTGCACATCTACAAAAGTGCCCTCAGCCTGTGCATGGATCACACGCTCTTTGCCGTAACCGCCGATCACA
The DNA here is from genome assembly GCA_963656875.1 of Barnesiella intestinihominis. Classification (GTDB taxonomy): domain Bacteria; phylum Bacillota; class Clostridia; order Oscillospirales; family Ruminococcaceae; genus Faecalibacterium. The sequence continues at coordinate 21,955 of CAVKKE010000022.1, forward strand.
CCGGGGATCCCTGTGTTCGAGATGGCGGCACCTTCCCGGATGATACGCCCCAGCCGATGGCCGCGTTTGGTCTCCACAACAACATCAACATCTCTGCCTGCCGTGAAGCCGGGGCCGAGAGCAATGGTCAGCGGGGCCATATCGCGGGTGGTGCCAAGGTTCTTTTTGGCGAGGATCGCATCGACCAGCACATCTAGCCTTGCCTGTGCGATGCTTCTGCCCAGCGGGTCGATCAGAACGGGAACCGCATTCTCGGCCCAGACGCTTTCCGCCTGCTCCAGTGACCCGATCCGCACTGCACGCAGACCTTCCACGATCGTTTCTCCCTCATAGACGGCCTCACAGAGCGACACCTGCCGCCGGATCGCAGCGGGATGTTCCGCTTCCAGCACCAGGACGCGAAACCCGGCGGAGCACAGGCGATGAATCGTTCCCGTGGCAAGATCGCCGCCGCCGCGGACAATAATCAATGAGTCTTTTTTCATAAGCATTCCTCTCCCGGTCGGAGCACTTTCAGAAGCAGCTCCATGGAACCGCCGCAGGCTGCGATGGCGGCGTCAGCGTTTTTGCCATCAGCTGAAAAGCTGACGACCTGATGAGCCGGCGCTTTTCCGGCCAGCATTTCCTGCGCGGCGAGGATCGTTCTGTACTCCATGATGCCGCCGCCCACACTGCCGATGATCTTCTCCCTGGGTAGGATCAGCATTTTTGCGCCCACTTCCCGTGGGGTCGAACCATGGCGTGCAATGATCGTGGCGAGAACTGCACACTGTCCGGCGCTGTCAGCCTTTTCCATGGCGTCTATCATGACAGACGTAAAGCCTTCCGTCTGCGGGCGCGCATTTTTGATGGAAACGACCTGTGCCAGAATCGACAGCGCGATCTCTTCCGCGCTCTGAGAACCGATGGGAAGGCCAATGGGCGCATACAATGCTTCCACACGCTGTGCGTCCGCCCCTTGTTCCAGAAGCTGCCGACGCACCAGCGCAGCACGCCCACGGCTTCCCATCATGCCCACATAAGCGGCGGGCTTTTTCAAAATCTCCTGCAGACAGACCACATCAAATTCATGCGCCCGGGTCACCACGATGAAGTAGGTCTCAGCGCCGCCGGGCACTTGCTCCAATGCCTGCGCAAACGGCTGGCAGAGAACACGGTTCGCCCCGGCATCGGTTAGATCACGAGCATATTCTTCGCGGTCATCCATTGCAAGAACAGGAAGCCCCAGCAGCTTTGCCAGCCGAACGACCGAAACCGCCACATGTCCGCCGCCGCAGACCACCAACTGAGGCACTGCACCGAAGCGCTCAGCAAACACACGGGCTCCGCCGATCTCCAGAACAGCCGTGGCCGTGACAGCCCGCAGAAGCACAATGTTCTGCCGCAAAAAATCAGTCGTTCCCGACCGCCATACAGGAGAACCGCCGCATAAAAGCAGCTGCTCCCCTGCATGGCTGCCATCCAGAACGCAGGCCTGCGTGCAGCCGTTTTGTGTCTGCGCATTCTGAAGAGCCTTGTAAAGCGGTGTTTCGTTCATCGGTCGTTCTCCTTCATTGTTCTACGGCAGACGCCTTATCATAACGAGCCGCGTCCAGTTTGTGCTGCCAGGCTTCAAAATCCTCCGGCAGCATCCGCCAGGCAAGGCCGCACCCTGCCGAGATCTCCCGCGGCAGAGGAATCAGCCGCCCAGGAACACCGGCAGACTGGCACTGCTTTTCCCATTCCATCGCTTCCAGCGTTGTGCGGAAGGAAAGCACGATGTAGGTTCTGCGCTGTCTCATTTTTAAACCTCCTGTGCCAGTTCCTGCACAGCCCGGGCAGCCTGCATGGCATCCTGTTCTGTGTTGAAATGCGAAAAGCTGAACCGCACCGCACCCTGTTCCACAGTTCCAAGTGCTTTATGCATCAGCGGAGCGCAGTGGGCCCCGGCGCGCACGCAGATTCCGTAGTCTTCCCACAGGATATCCGCAATGCGCGCAGAATCCTCTGTGCCGATGTTCAGAGAAAGGATGGGCGCTCTGCGTTTGGCTTCCGGATCACCATAAATTTTTACGTTCGGAACATTACAGATGTTCTCATAAAAAAGGCCCGCCAGTGCGGCTTCCCGCTTTTGCAGCGTTTCCACACCCTGTTCCAGGATCCACTTCACTCCGGCGCACAAACCTGCCAGACCGGGAACATTCAGAGTTCCCGCTTCCAGAGCTGTCGGCATCTGTGACGGATGCTGTTCATCAAAACTGTGCACGCCGCTTCCGCCCACGACCAGCGGGCGAACCGAAAGCCCGGGCTTCACATAAAGGCCGCCGGTCCCCTGCGGGCCAAGCAGAGCTTTGTGCCCCGTGAAACACAACACATCAATGCCAAGAGTCTGTACATCGATGGGCTGTGCTCCGGCTGTCTGCGATGCATCTACGACCAGAAGCAGCCCATTCCGGTGTGCAAACTCCGCAGCGCTGGAAAGATCTGTGTTATTTCCTGTCACATTGGAAGCCGCTGTCACCACAAGCGCACGCGTGGAAGAACATAAAAATTTCTCCCACTGTTCATACCGAAGCCTGCCCTTTTCGTCCACCTCCGTAAAGCTAAGCTTCACTCCCTGCTCCCGCAGGCGGTAAAGGGGGCGCAGAACAGAATTGTGTTCGCAGACCGTTATGATCACATGGTCTCCCGGTGCGAACAGCCCATTCAGCGCGATATTCAGCGCCTCCGTGGCATTTGCCGTGAACGCGATGCAGGATGCATCCGGCGCGTTCAGAAGCCTTGCCACTGCACTCCGCGCCGCATAGACCAGCCGTGCCGCATGAAGCGTCGGCTCATGGGCACCCCGGCCCGGGTTGCCGGCTGTGCGCAGAGCTTCCAGCATAGCCTGCTCCACCTGCGGGGGCTTATGCAGGGTGGTGGCCGCATTGTCAAGGTAGATCACGGCTTCACCACATTGCCCGCCTGTGTCAGTTTTTCAACGATGGTGTACATATTCGTCACGTTGCCCACCGCCAGCTTTTCGGTCAGGCCATAAAAGTTCAGGCAGGTGCCGCAGGTCATGATCTCCACGCCCTGAGCTTCCAGTGCCTTCAGATCTTCCAGCATCGGCGATCCCTCGCAGGTCAGGGAGGCACCACCGTTGTAGAACAGAATCGTTTTGGGCAGCTGATCCTGCTGGGTCAGTGCAAACACAAAGGCCTTGAGCAGCGTCTTTCCAAGATCTTCTGCACCAATGCCCATCTTATCAGAGCCGATGGCTACCACCGTGTCGGTGCGGGTGTCCGGTGCACAGACAGGAGCGTCCTCTGCAGAAGTCTCGGCATTCTCGCCGATGGTGAAAAGCACACGGTATTCCCGCTCTTCCAGCTTTTCGGCACTGTACTGATAACCTTTCTGCTGAGCCATTTTGGTCAGGTTCTGGACAGCGATCTCGTTGTCCACGAGAACTTCCACCTGACCGGCACCTTTCAGTTCAGAGATTGCCTTTTTTGCCTTCACAACGGGCAGCGGGCAGGCGTCACCACGGGCATCAACATTCAGAATCATAATCAATATCTCCTATTACAATATGTTTGGAACCGGATATGGTAGCCAGCCATATTCCATTCCATCTCGTTCCTAAGCTACAATAAGAGAGTAATCGGTTAACGCCTGCCGCCTTGGGCTTTTACGTCCGTTATGTAGACAGTTAGCCATCTCTCTTGTTGTAGCATTCGTTTTAAGCAGGTTGAGCCACC
>CAVKKE010000023.1:0-25570 GCA_963656875.1 Barnesiella intestinihominis
CACCCGGAATATCATTGCATTCCGCAGCAAATCGTCCGCGCAGATTTTCCCCATCTACAGCACGGTTGCAGTCCATCTCATTGTCCGGCACGAACTGTGTGTCGTACAGAAAGGTCAGCAGGCTGCGAAAAGAGAGATTTCTCGGCTCCCATTTTCCGCAGACCAGCTCGTAAAGCCACTCGAAATATCTTTTTTCGATGTCAGCTTTCATCTCGTCAATCGTCATAGTCCTCCTCTTCCTGCTCCGGATACACGTCTGCGTAGTTCTGGAGCGCCTTTACCACCTCGAAGTCCTTGTGATAGGTGTGGTTGCGCACATGGATACCGTCAGGCATGAACTTGCCGATAGAGTCAAGCGCCTTCTGGCTGACAACTGCCTCGACATCCTCAACCTTGCTGCCATCGCTGTCATATGCCAGCACACCATCTGCGAACAAGGTCAGAAAGCTGGTCTCATAGTCGTCATCGCAGCCAAACTTATCCGGTTCAATGATCTCGATAGGCTCCAGCGGTTCCTTGTCGGGCTTTTCCGGATCACTTTCCTGACGATAAGGGCCAGAGATCAGCTCAACCGCCTGATTCTGAGCTTCTGCTTTGACCTGCTCGTCAATGCTCTGCTCTTTTTTCTTGTAATGCTCCCGGACATCTTCGATCTGAGCATCAGCAAACTTCTGATACTCCTTGCGCATCCGAACGTGCATAAAATAAGCGCCAGCTGCGAAGCCAGTGCTCACCAGTAAAATATCACGAATCCAGTTTTTCATTGGAATCTCCTTCTTTGACGGTCATCATGGTAAATGCCAGCCCTCCGAAAAAGAGGGACACGCTCATCAGAACCCCGCCAACAATGTGTCTTTTTCGTTGGGTATCGGTCAGGTAGTCCAGAAACAAAAACATGTTCTCCAAACCGCTCATACAAATATCCCTCACTCAGAAAGGACAGCCAGACCAGAGACGAAGCAGACTCCGGCCATGGCAGCGAACACATAAGACAAAGTTCTTACGACTCTGGTCATAGCAAATCCTCCAAAATATCAATCAGATTTTATCGATGATGGGGCCGTCACAATTGAAGTGCAGCACGACGGAACGGTCACCCTGCATCTTGTCCAGACCGAACTTCACGCAGTTAGCCTTGGTTTCGTCGTTCGGGTCATAAATCCAACCAACGATCTGACCCTGCGGAGTGTAGATCTGCTGACCGTTGTTGTATTTACCGATCATGCGGTAAACTTCGTTCAGGAACAGATACCCGCGGATGCGCAGCAGATTGTTTGCGTGCGTCTCGACCATGCTCAGGAAATTCTTGTTGATCTGCGCATCCGGTTCCCAGTTGTCCACCATCTCATCGAAAATCAGGTCATAGGGCGAATGCACGCCGTCTGTTTCGTCGATATAGGACTTAACGACTTCCTCAGTGCCGTCCTCATTGACGACCTTGGATTCCACCTCGACAGCTTTCACGCCATGTTCGATCTCATGCTGCACACGCTCGCCGAAGCGCTCGGACACACGGCCCTTATACTCATTGAACGCCTTATCCAGCGTGACGTATGCTGCAGTCAGAGCAGCATTGCGCTTCTGAAGGATGCAGTTCGAACCTACCATGCAGCCGAGAGACAGCGTACCCAGAATAACAGCCGGTGCATACAGCTTTGCGATCTTCAGGCCCGTCTGCACATAGACAGTTGTCAGGTCTTTCTTTGCATCCTCTTCGGTGTACTCAGCACCTTCCTTGATCTCGGCCTTGCCTTCCTGTACATCATGGATGGTGGCCACGCTGGACTGATGAGCAGCCAGAATATCATTGACCTTCAGAGTCGCTTTGCAGGCCATGACAGCGCTGGTCACAGCACCAACTGCACCGCACACCATCAGAATTTCGGGGCTATGCTTGCCAATCTTGAACTTTGCTTTTGTAGCAAAGCGGCTGACATTGGACATCATTTCGTTCATTTTCATAAATATCATTCCTTTCTCAGTTGTTCAGGGCAACGGGTTTCGGCAGACGGATAATGTAACCGCCGCTGACAGACTGGATGTACGCAGTGTTCAGACCATACCAGCCATACTTGTTATCCGTGTAGTTCGAGGTCATGCCTACCAGATCATAGAAGTCCGCCACGGACACGCTGCCATAAGTCGCCACGGCGTCATTCATCTGCCCAAGCACTTCGTCTGCATCGCCGCGGGATGAGAAAATCACATCCTGATAGTTGATCTGCGCGTTCGCAGGGCGCTGCTGGTTGTTCTGGTTGGAATACCGGTTGTAGGACACTCTGCTCGGCTGGGCATAGTTATTGTAGTTATTGCGCGGACGGTCATCGCCATGAAAAATCATATTGATGGTAGCGATCATCAGATCCGCAAAGAAATCCTGAAGTTTCGGCACCGCCACATCCTTGATGATATGGTCACGCACCGTCTTCAGGTCTTCGGCGATGAACATGGAAGCTACCTTCTGAATATCATTTTTCTCCTTCGTCACGACCTTGCCGGTGGTCACTTTTTCGAACTTCTTCTCGTGCTTTTCAGCATTGCCAGAAGTAATCGAGTTTGTGGGTAATTTAATTTCGGCCATTGGGGTTCTCCCTTCAAAAAATAAAAAGGTAAGAGCCGTAGATTTCTCCACGGCTCTCGCCTGAACCTTTCACATTAGTTCTCTTCCTTTTCAGGTTCTTCCGTAACGTCATTGAACTCCGCGTCGATCACATCCGGTTTGTCTTCCACGACTTCCCACGGCTTGCGGAGCTTGAAGTGCTTCTTCGGCTTCTTCTCCTTCTCATCCTTGGTCTCAGCTTTTGCCTTTGCCTTGTGCTTTGCGATACCAGCGCCAATTGCGCCGATCGTCAACACGCCAACAGCAGCGGCAACGCCCGCCCAGGTGTTGATGCCGGAGTTGTTCTCCTCAGTCTTCACCTCATTGTTCTCCGTAACCACGGGAGTCATCTCATTAGAAGTCTCCTCAGTAGTAACCTCGTTCATGTTGTTCATTTCGTCCATAGTAATAATCTCCTTTCAAGATTTATCTTTAATGTGAACCTTTCTGGTTCCATAAAGCAGGGTGAATTTTTCGCGTCTCAGATGCCGATATAGTGCGGCGGCTCCACATAGTTCACAACCAGGCACGGCATACCTTCCTCATCCAGTCGGGAAGCATAGCAGGTCTCGATGTAACCGCGGTCGATGTCCCAGCCGAGCATATCGCCCAGCTTGTTCTGATCCAGCCCAATGAGATCGTACCATTCGTTCAGGCTGATGCGCATATCGTCCCGCAGCTGACGGTTGAATTCGTTGACGGCCTTGTCGATTTGGTTTTTGGTAGCCGTGAAATATCTTCCGCTGAGCGAGTCAAAGCACTTGAGCTGCCCCGCCGCACCGTTCACGACAACCGTCTGCGGCTCCGGTGTTTTCTGCTGCTGTTCGATGGCTGCTGCCTGCCGAATCTCACGTTCTTTGTCCTCGCCCACAGTTTCCAGCACCTTGTCACGGTAAGTACGCAGCGTGCTTTCGCTCAGGGTATAGGCAGCAGTCAGAGCGGCATTCCGGCGTGCATTCACACTGCTTGCACCGATGATGCAGGCCACACTCACCCCAAAACTGACAGCGGTCGGAATATAAACCGGTGCTGCCGTCTTGATGATCTCCTTCGCCTCCAGCTTCTCGACTCCGAGTTCCTGCTTCTTCTGGTCGAGCAGGATCATCGCCTTCGGGGTCGCCTTGACTGCAAATATCACGCTGGATGCAGCCCCCGCAATGCCCAGACCTACGAGAAGTTCCGGGCTGTGTTTCTTTGCGCCTGTCAGAAGCGCACTTGCCAGTGCTTTGAGTTTCATTTTTAATACCTCCTGAAATATAAAAGAAAGAGCCGCAGCTTTCGCCACGACTCTCGTCTTTGCACTTAAATGTGCCCTGTCTCCATCATGTTCTTGAAGCGGATCTCACTTTCCTGCTCAATCATGATTTCTTCCATGTGTGCAAGGTACCAGCGATGCCGAGCCCACTGGAACACGCGAATCGGCTGTACAGCGATCCAAGTGACCACGATCAGCATCGTAGTCAATGTCACGCGTACAAACTTCTTCACCTGTTCCCAGGCCTCGCACTCCAGTTCCTTCCAACCTTCGCGATCATAATTGTATTTGTTTTCCATTGTAAAATCTCCTTTCAATTTGTGGATTTCTTCCATAATGCAGAGAGATTTTTTCGCGTCATCAACAAATATCAATGCAAAAGAAAGAGAGGCATCACTGCCCCTCAGTCTTGTTGATCTCGGCGAGCTTTTTGTCAACCGCTTCATCGATTCTGGCATTCAGTTCTTTGTCTTCCGCGTATCCCTGCATCATCGTGCCGAGAAAGCCAAATATCATTCCCGCCATGCCAAGAACCTTCCAAACATTCGGTTTCTTGTTCATATTCTCACCTCCTTCATAAAGGCAGTGGTATTTTTCGCATCAGAATGGCTGATCCGGCTGATAGTCCTGCCAGTTATCTACCGGGTCAAGGAACGGCGTGTAGTAATAGCATTCCAGACCGTCATCGGTGGTCTGCTTGTCGTACTCAAACTCCATCCAGTAGTAGTCCCAGTTGTCAATGAGCTGGTCGATGCACCAGCCGCTCATGTCTCCTTCCGGCGTAATGGTCAGCTCGTCCGTTTTCAGAAAGCTGTACCAGTCATTCAGTGACACGCCGCCTTCGATGGCCAGCACACGGTTAAAGTTGTACGCAGCCTCGATCACCTGTGCCATGGTCGCGTGGAAGTATTTCTTTGCGTTCGGCTCATAGAACAAGCGCACTACATCGCCATTTTCTTTGTGGACTTCTTCGTTTACCTCCTTGCAAATATCATGCTCCATCTCTTCGCCCACCTGCTCTGCAACCTTCTTGCGGTAGTTACTGTAGGTCTGCTGAACCGCCGCATATGCAGCCATGAGCTCCGCCTGTGTTTTCTTGTTCAGTCCATTCGAACCGAGAATGCATGCAATGGTGCCCGCTCCGACGACTGCAGCTGGAATATAAAATTTCCAGCAGTCCTTGACAACTTCTTTCTTCGTTATCGGTTCGGCCTTGTTCATGTCGATCAGGCTTTGAGCCTTCGTGGTTGCCTTTGCCGTTTCCACAGCTGTCAGCACGACACCCGCCGCGGCCGCAATAGACAGGATCGTTGCTCCGTGCTTGCTGATGTATGAAAATATCTTTTTGTTCAATTTCATGATCTTGCTCCTTTCACAGCACTCCAGCCTTATCCAAAATATCAATCAGCGCTTCCTGCGACATTTCTGCATCGATGTCCAGATGGACTCTAACCATTTTGGTTTTGTCGGTGTAATCCATCCGAAGGTCATTCAGCTGAACTGCAGCATCGATTCCCTGCTTTTTGATTGCTTTGCCTACCGCAGCCGAAACCAGCCTGCATAGAAACCCGGATTGAATGTGCATAATGTCCTCCATTTTGAATCTCCTTTCAATGGCTCAAAAATAAAAAAGGCAGAGGGCGAATCGTTTTAGAATTCGTACTCTTCCTGATTTGCTTTCTGAATTTTCTTCAGTTCCTTGTGTTCCTGCCACTTTGCCCACGCCACATATGCACCGATGACTGCAACATACAGTCCGTATACAATGCCGCACAGCTTGAAGTAAGTCCCCCAAGTCCACTGCTTGTTCATAAAGTTCTTGATAGCTTTCATCATAGTAATTTCTCCTTTCAATGTAAGCCCTCTGTCTTCCATAAAGCATCCTGAATTTTTCGCGTCCAAAAAGAAAGAGCCGCAGCTTTCGCCACGACTCTCGTCTTTAATCTTTTGTCAGTTTATCATACTCATCTTTTGTAATAAATCCTTTTATATAAGCCTCATGCAGCACATCGAAACGGCTCGTATTGCATCCGTATTTATACCCGTTGTCCCAAGCTTCATGCCATGTATCTAATTTAATTTTATCAATCTTAGGTCGAATCCATGTATCATAAGCTTCATACATCAGGAATGCTACGGCAATGCATTCGCATACCATTCCAACGATTACTTTCAATGCTTTTTTCATAAAAATATCTCCTTTCAAATATGAGTTCACCTCATAAAGGAGCTGTGTTTTTTCGCGTCCAGACAAAAAGAAAGAGCCTACGATTTCTCGTAAGCTCTCTGAGATAAGGCTTAAATATCAATTCGTATACCGGTTTCCGTTAAATCTTCAGTTCTTCGACGGCCGGAACAGCCTCACCAGAACCCAGATGACCAGACCAATCGTCAGTCCGATCACTGCGGTCACAATGACCTGCCCAACCGTTACACTCGTATTCCAGATCTTCTTCAAAATATCCATTGTACTTCTCCTTTGTTTGAGCCTTATCCCATAAGATAACTGGAATTTTTCGCGTAAAACGAAAAAGAGCCTGCGATTTCTCACAAGCTCTCTCTAAAATATCATTCTTTCATCGCCGCTTCAAATTCTTCCACGGTCATCTCCACGCGGGGTGCAGCATCTTCCACTTTCAGGAGACCATCCCGCACAAGCCCGGCCAAAATATCAATCTCGACCTTGTGCTTGGCGATTTTCTCCTGAGCTTTTTTCTGTTCGCGCTCAACACGATCACGCTCGACCGGGCATTTTTTCATGCATTCGGGATAAGCTGGTTGTCCACAAGCATTGCACATCAAACAGTGCCGTCCCAAATCTGGAATATCTTCCTCAAACTCTTTGATATAGGTCGTCCACTTGCCGTTTTTCTTCACAGGAACGATCATATGCGATGTCACTCTCATGCCTTTCGCCTCCCTTTATTTCATTATAGCATGTCCGGGACAAAAGCAAAAGACCATGTTTCAGATCTTTTGCTCCTCCAGAGTAGGATTTAGGAAATCAACGTCTGGTAGCGGTCATTCAGTTTCGCCAGCTTGTCTTCGTCTGTCACAACGATGACATGGAACTCCATTCGGTTCTTAGCGTTTATCACGCTTTCAACAACCAAACTTTTGTATCCTTCATCGTACAACATTCTCAGGCAAATGCCGAGCTGTCTGTCGCTCTTTGCCAGAAGGTATTCCATTCGCTTTCACCTCCTTTACTCCTTCCATAATAGAGCAAGGTATTTTCGCGCCTACACTTCTTTTCGGTCAAACACTGTCTCCCACCTCTCCTTCTTCATCGGCTTCATCCGGATGGCCCACATGAGCTGCCTCACCGTAACAGTCGGGTAGAAAATCCATTTTGATTTTTCTTCTTGGCATGCTCGATGAAATATTCCCGAAAACCCTCGTGCATGTAGATCTTGTCGGTCAGCCATGGGTCGATTGGCCCCCAGAAGGTCGCCCGGCTCTTCTCGTTGAACCTCTGCTGAATGACGCAAAGCCCTTTTCCGTGTTCCGCATAAAGGGTACAGGTTCGGTATACTGGGTGATTGCATCGGTAGGTCACACCGTAATAATTCGTCCATTCCTTGGGCGGGTCGCTGTGGTATCGCATAAAAAAGAAAAAGAGGCCGCAGTTTTCACCACGACCTCTAAAGTCCTCCTTATCTCTTGAAGAATTTGAAGTCTCTCATAATGCCCTTGAGCGTGCTCGAACAAATCGTGCCCGTCTCCTCGAACTTGAAGCCCTTTGCATACCAGTGACTGCCCACAGCAAAGCCCGCGATCGTCACACCAACGCTCGTCACTGTCGTCAGGATGCGGATGAGCTTGTCGTCCTTTGCTTTCTGCTCTTCGAGTTCAAGCTTGTGCCGCTCCAGCACTGCCTTGTCCTCGTCCGCATTCTTGCTGTTCTCCTGCTCATTCTCATCCATCCGCAGCTTGTAAAGCTTCACGATGTTGTCGGTAGCTTTGCCCTGCTCGTCACTTCCCGTTTTCAGGTTCTCCAAGTCCTCGAAGCGGCGCTCCAATTCCTTGTCCAGTCTTTCGTTCAGTTCCATTTTGAATTTCTCCCTTCAAAAATATAAGTTCGGAGTTTCCTCCGTAAAGCGGGCAGTTATTTTCGCGTTTTGCCGGTCTTGAGCCGCAGCACAGCGTAGTCTTTCCCATCGAGAGAACTGACAGGATTGTCCAGTGTCAGGAACATCTCCGGCTCTGTTTCATCGCCAAAGTAGGCCACATGGATGGTTCCTACCGCTTCTTTGTGCAGGTCACGCCGCTTTCCGAGCAGAACACCCAGTAGAAACCCCAGAACGATCGCCAGGCCCGTGAGAATCCAGACAAGATAAACCATTTTGAAAAACCTCCGTGTATCAATATAAGGTGTGTTTCAGTCGAGTGCGTACTGAAAAAATAAGAGCCGATGTTTTTCATCAGCTCCATTTTGAATGTGTCACTTTTTGTTCTTCTTGTGTTCCCCCTTTCTCTTCTCGATCAGGAGCTTCAAAAGCTCCCATAAGATCAGAATCACAAACAGTTCCACTAAAAAGTCAAACATATTCAGTACCACCTTTCATAAAGGCGGCTGTATTTTTCGCGTCACTGTCGTTCTTTGCTCAGGAGCCAGAAGAAATATCGATAATGTACATAATAGATCTCCCTGCAGCATGGACATCCCTTCGCCTGCAGCCCATTGTATCCGGTTCCCTCAGTCACGCCTTGCTTAATGTATGGTGCCAGAACCGTGTCCAGTTCTGTGATGCACTTGTCCACGGTGTCGATGCATTTTGAATAGAACACCCTTGCCAGCGCCGTTCGTTCCGTTGCGCTTTCGGGCGGGGTTCCCTTGATGATTCCCTGAATATCATTGGGCGTCATGTTCCATGCATCGATTTCGACTAAAGCTTTCTTCCAGTCGCCGTATTGCCTGCAGAAGTGCTTCAGCTCGTAATAGCGCTGTTTCGGGATGTGGTAGGGGTTCTTCTTCGAAAGTTCGGGCCGTTCGCCGCTCAGCATTTTTCGCCCCTCCATTCGTAGCCGGTCTGCTCATAGAGAAGCTTGGGTGAAATATAATAGTTGATCCGTCCGTATTTTGAATTCATCTCTTTGGTGTCGGTCACAGCCCTACCGTGCCGTGTCGCCTGCCCAATCGGAAGCCACCCTGCGATGATCCCGGCTCTCACCCATGCAGGGTCTCTGCCATAAACTTTCGCTGCTACCCGTACAGGCACCGACCCGAATTCTAATCTAGATTTGTCCATTCTATCGTACTTCCTTTCTGTTACTCTAAGAGCGTGTAAATACGTCTTAGGTTCAAAGGAATACTACTGGAGAAAACGGTCGAGTGCGTGCTGTATTTTATTTTTCGGGACGTAAAGGGTTGACAATCGAAGCAGAATTGTTTAACCTAGAATAGCTTTGCGAAAGAAAAAAACCCGGTTTCCCGAGCTTTTTCTGTGTATTAGTACCTTTTATAGTACTTTATTTTTCGCTATTCCATTCATAGCCAGTCTGCTCATAAAGGAGTTTAGGTGAAATATAATAGTTGATTCGTCCAAGTTTTGAGTTCATTTCCTTAATATCAGTTACTTGCTTTCCGTGGCGTGTGGCCTGACCGATCGGCAACCATCCAACAATAATCCCAGCTCGTATCCACGCTGGATCTCTACCATACACTTTAGCGGCGACTCTCACCGGTACTGAGTCAAATCCAAAAACATTCTGTTGCATAACATAGACCTCCTTATGCATTTTTATTCATTATATTGCGTTTATATGCATTTGTCAAACGAATATAGAAAGGAAATCTTCATGCTTATTCAATGTCCCGAATGCGATCTTCAAGTTAGCGATAAGGCATTCGCCTGTCCCCACTGCGGGTATCCTCTGAAGGGCAGCCCTTCTGTTCGCTCTAAAAGACCGACTAAGCACCGGCGTCTCCCGAATGGCTTCGGTCAAATCTCCGAAGTAAAGAATCGAAACCTCAGAAAGCCATTTCGGGCAATGGTCACAATCGGTTTCTCTGAGACCGGAAAAATAATCACCAAGCCCCTTAGGCCTCAAAGCTATTTTGAAACTTATAACGATGCTTATCAGGCTCTTGTAGAGTATCATAAAGACCCGTATAATCTTGATAAGCTTATCACCATGGATGAACTTTTTGAGGAATGGCTTAAAGTTCATTGCAAAGATGCTCCTAATACTATACCGACCTACCGTTCTCGGTGGAAATACATCAGTTCTATCCACTCCTACCCGGCTAGAACCGTACGAGTCCGACATTTAATCAAGGCCCTCGATGAAGGGTATGTTATGAAAGGTGATACTAAACAGCCAATCCCAAGAACCGTAAAGCCGGCTATAAAATCTATGCTTAACATCTTGTTTGATTATGCTGTTCAGAATGAAATTACCGATAAAAACTACGCCCGTCAGTTTGTACTTGATAATAAAGATGGTACCGTAGAAGTCAAAAATGAGCATATTGCCTATCTGGATGGTGAAGTCGAGCTTCTGTGGAAATATAGAAGGGCCTACCCGATTGCAGATATTACGCTGATTCAAATCTATTCGGGATGGAGACCACAGGAACTCATAGATCTCAAATTGACAGATGTTGACCTTGAAAAACGAACTTTTACAGGAGGTCTAAAAACACGTGCCGGCCGTAATCGCACGGTTCCGATTCATCCGCGAATTTACGATATGGTTGTCGCCTGGTATCATAAGGCAGAAGAAGTCCATTGCAAATACCTTTTCTGTACCCCCAGGACAAGAGCGAGCACTCAATATACCTATTATATCTATAATCGTTACGCCCGTCAGTTCGACAAAATGCGTGATGCTTTAGGGCTTGATCCTCGACACCGACCTCATGATGGCCGGGTTCAGTTTGTTACTATGGCAAAGAAAGCTGGTATAGATGAGTACGTTATCAAAAGAATTGTTGGTCATTATATTGATGACGTGACCGAAAAGTCGTATACTAAAAGAGATATTGAATGGATTCGCGCCGAAATGGAGAAAATAAAATAATCCATCGTCTTGGGTGTAGGAGTGCAGTATAGGGATAATATAGGAAATGTATATGAGTTTAGTATTTTTTACTCATTCTTTTAACGGCGTACCGCATCCAAAATGTCGAAAGTCCGTTATTTTACACGCGGCAGCGTGCTACCCTAGATTTTGTGCTATATTTTAAAGGAGAAATGGGATAATTATTTGTGAATAAATTATCATTCCGTGAAAAGGAGCAATTTACCGCCATGGATTGGGAAACATTGAAAGCCGACTGCCTTGCCTGCACCCGGTGCGAGCTGTGCCAGACCCGCACCAACGTGGTGTTCGGGCAGGGCGCGGAGGACGCCGAGGTGCTGTTCGTGGGCGAGGGCCCCGGCCAGAGCGAGGACGAGCAGGGCCTGCCCTTCGTGGGGCGCAGCGGCCAGCTGCTGGACAAATATCTCTTTGCCATCGACCTTGACCGCGAAAAGAACTGCTACATCGCCAACATCGTCAAATGCCGCCCGCCCCAGAACCGCGACCCCCGGCCCGAGGAGAGCGAAGCCTGTATGCCCTGGCTGCGGGAGCAGTTCCGCCTGCTGAAACCAAAGATCGTGGTGTGTCTGGGCCGCATCGCCGCGCAGCGGATGATCCGTCCGGACTTTTCGGTGACCAAGGAGCACGGGAACTTCATTGAGAAGGGCGGCATCCTGTTCATGGGCACCTTCCACCCCGCTGCCCTGCTGCGTCAGCCCCAGAACAAGCCTCTGGCCTTCGGGGATTTCGTCGCCCTGCGGGAGACCATTGAAACGGTGTGCAAGCATACCTACCCGAAAGATTGAAATGATGTGCCTGCGGCATGATGTCTGCTGACGCAGATGATGTTTTGCTGCGCAAAATGATGTGCGCTGCGGCGCATGGGAACTCCTTCAGTCTCGCATTCGCTCACCAGCTCCCTCATGGAGGGAGCCTCTGGCGAAGAGGGAAAGCCTTCCAGTATGCCAAAGGCTTCCCCCTCGGAGGAAGCTGTCACCGAAGGTGACTGATGAGGGGAAGTTGAGGTCAGATTCCGCTTTATTGGAGCGGCTTCAGAAGATGACTACCCCTCATTCGTCTGCTCCCGTTGGTCGCATCCACCTTCCCCCAAGGGGGAAGGTGGATGCTGCAGGCAGCGGTCGTTGCCGTTGCCCTCAAGGAGGGAGCTTTTGACAGTACGGTAAAGTTTCTGGTTTTGCCAAGGGCCCCCTCCTTGAGGGGGCTGGCACGGCGTGAGCCGTGACTGGAGGAGTTGGCTCATATGCCGTTTCCCTCCGCAGCCCCTCCTGTGAAAAAGGGGTTCAGAAATGGCCGCAGCCATTTCTGAACCCCAAATTAAAAATAATTTTCCGCTGTTTATGGCGAAGCGCACGCGGAGCCATTCCAAATCGTTTTTCTGCAAGAACCAAACACCCCTCTTTTGCATACTGTAAAGCAAAAGAGAGGTGTTCAGTTATGGAAATCACACGCCGCGATTCCGTCGATTTTTTCCTCGGCGCAACCACGCCTGCCGGGTTCAAGGGCTATTTTGAGCCCCTGCGCCGGGAACCCGGGATGCAGATGTACCTCATCAAAAGCGGCCCCGGCTGCGGCAAATCCACTTTGATGAAACGGCTGGCCCAGGCCGCCGAGCAGCAGGGCGAAGCCGTGGAGCGCATCCACTGCGCCAGCGATCCCGACAGCCTGGACGGGGTCATACTGCCTGCCCGGCGCAAGGCCATCGTGGACGCCACCGCGCCCCATGTGGTGGAGCCGGACGCCCCCGGGGCTGACGAGGTGGTGGTGAGCCTTTACCACACCATCGACGCGGAAAAGCTGCACCAGCACACCGACGAGGTGAAGGCCCTGTTTGCCCGCAACGCCATGCTGCGCAGCCGGGCCGCACGGTATATCGCGTCTGCCGGGAGCCTGCTGCTGGACAGCCGCCGGGCCGAAGCCTGCAGCGCCAACTTTGAAAAAGTGCGCCGCTACGTCAAGCGTCTGTGTGCCCGGGTGCTGCCCCGCACCGAGAGCACCGGCACCGAAGAGCTGCGCCTGCTGTCCGCCGTCACTCCGAAGGGCGAGGTGTTCTATCAGGGCACCGCGCAGGCACTGGCGGAAAAGTTCGTTGTCTTCCGGGACGACTACGGGGCCGTGTCGCGGCTTCTGCTGGAGCTCATTCGCGCCGAGGCCCTGACCCGGGGCTACCACCTCATCACCTGCCCCTGCGCCATGCACCCCGAGGACAAAATCGACCACATCCTCATTCCCGAATTGAAGCTTGCCTTCCTCACCGACAACCGGTGGCATCCGGTGCAGCTGCCCGGCGTGCAGGCCGTGCGCTGCAGCCGCTTCCTCGACCGGGAGAACCTTGCCGCCTACCGGGCCCGGCTGCGGTTCAACGAGCGGGCCGCGGCGGAGCTTCTGGAGCAGGCCAGCGCCCTGATGGCGCAGGCCAAGAGCTGCCACGACGAGCTGGAGACCTACTACCGCGCGGCGGTGGATTTCGGTAAAGTCGATGAAGCGGCGAAGGAATGCATGGGGATGTTTAGGTTAGAATGATGTGCCCTGCGGGGCATGAGTGGAACTCCTTCAGTCACGGCTAACGCCGTGCCAGCCGCTCCCCACTCTGTCGTCTTCGGCGACATCTCTCCCCGGCGCGGGGAGAGTCTTTCTCATGGAGGGAGCCCTTGGCAGTACGGTAAAGTTTCCGGTTTTGCCAAAGGCCCCATCTCCGAGGGCATCGGTGCCGACTGCTCCGGCAGGATGATGCGACGCCATGCAACGACGGCGACCGCCGCCTGCGGCGGAAACAGGGAGCCGTTGTTGGGGCCGCGGCCAGCAGGACATGAGCACCGCTCAAGGTGCGAAATGGACGCTGGGGGCCGCAACCCGTACACGATAATACTTTGCTGGAGGTCTGGCGAGCATCAGCAGGACGGAGCGGGCGGTGCCAATGCCCACCAGATGCCGCTTCCCTTTACGACCCCAAATCAGTGAAAAAGTGGTTCTGAAATGGCCGCAGCCATTTCAGAACCACAAATTAAAAATACAATTTCCGCTGTTTATGGCGAAGCGCACGCGGAGCCATTCCCAATCGTCCAACGTAAAGGAGGTGAAACACCTTGTCTTCCATCCATCTGCCCATCCGCCAGCTGGTGGAGTTCCTGCTGCGCACCGGCAGCATTGACAGCCGGTTCTCCGGTTTTGACCGCGCCCTTGAGGGAGCACGCATTCACCGCAGGCTGCAGAAAGCCGCAGGGGACGGCTACGAAGCCGAGGTGTTCCTCTCCGCTGACCGGGAAGCTGACGGCATCGCCTTCACCCTTGAGGGCCGGGCCGA
Source organism: Barnesiella intestinihominis (assembly GCA_963656875.1). GTDB lineage: Bacteria > Bacillota > Clostridia > Oscillospirales > Ruminococcaceae > Faecalibacterium. The sequence goes on from CAVKKE010000023.1 coordinate 14,203, forward strand.
CGGCATTTTCACCGACGAGGCCGGCACCGTCACCATCGACGAGATCAAGACCACAGCGGTGCCTTTTGAAGAGATCACCGAGGAAATGAACCCCTGCCACTGGGCGCAGGGCATGGTGTACGGTGCTATCTGGTCCGCCCAGCAGAGCCTGCCGGAAATCAACGTGCAGCTGACCTATTATCAGGTCGACACCGACCAGATCATCCGCTTCACCCGGCATTTCACCCGGGAAGAGCTGGACGCTTTCCTGCACAAACTCCTTGAGGAATATGCCCCCTGGGCGCGGCGGCAATTGGAGTGGGCCGACCTGCGCACCGCAAGTCTTTCGGCGCTGCAGTTCCCCTTCGCGGAATACCGCCCCGGCCAGCGGGCACTGGCGGGCGAAGTCTACCGCGCCTGCCGCACCGGGAAGGACGCCGCACACAAGGGCGGCACCCGGCTGTTCTGTCAGGCCCCCACCGGCATCGGCAAGACCATGAGCGCCCTCTTCCCCGCCCTGCGCTCCATGGGCGAGGGCCGCGGCGAAAAGCTCTTCTACCTCACGGCCCGCAACACGACTCAGGCCGCAGCCGAAGATGCCCTCTCCCGGCTGCGGACGTCAGCCCCCGGCCTTGCGCTGCGCAGCGTGACCCTGACCGCCAAGGAAAAGGTCTGCCTGCACCCGGACGCCGAGGGCCGTCCCGCCTGCCTGCCGGAGCTGTGCCCTTTCGCCAACGGCTACTATGACCGCATCAAAGACGCTCTCACCGCCCTGCTGGACTCCGGCGGCAGCTTCGACCGCGCCGCGCTGGCCCGCACGGCACAGCAGTTCTCGGTGTGCCCCTTCGAGCTGGGGCTCGACCTGAGCGAATGGTGCGACGTGGTCATCGGGGACTACAATTATCTGTTTGACCCGGTGGTGCACCTGAAACGCTTCTTCGATGCTTCCGGTGACTGGCTGTTCCTCATCGACGAGGCCCACAACCTGCCCGACCGGGCCCGGGCCATGTACTCGGCGTCCTTTGCCAAAAGCAGCCTGACCAACGCAAAGCGCGCCCTCGGAAAAGGCAAGAGCAGCCTGAAAACGGCCCTGACCCGGGCTGACAAGGCCTTTCTGGAAGCGCGGAAGCTCTGCGTCCGGCTGGCACCCCGGCACGCCGCCGAAGCGGGAGACGAAGCCCCCGCCCAGACCAGCCTTCTGCCGGAAAACACTGCCCCTGCGCTGGAACTGCCCGCGCCGCTCTACGCCCGGGAGGGCACCGTGTTTGTCCGGGAATTGCCCGGCGCATTGCTCACGCCGCTGCGGGCCGTGCAGGCCCCTTTGCAGGACTGGCTGGAAGTAAGCCCCGACGCGGACGCCCACGCCCAGCTGCTGGACTTATACTTCGCGCTGCAGGACATCACCCGCGCCGCCGAGCGGTACGACAGCCATTTCGTCACCCAGCTCACGGCCCATGGAAGCGAGCTGGAACTGCACCTGCTCTGCCTTGACCCGGCCCCCTTCGTGGACGCCAGCCTTTCCGCCGGGCGCAGTGCAGCGCTGTTCAGCGCCACGCTCACCCCGCCGGGCTATTACCGGGGCGTGCTGGGCTGTGCCGACGCCCGGGCCGTGGCGCTGGAAAGCCCCTTCCCGGCAGAAAATCTCGGCCTGTACTGCCTGCCGAATATCTCCACCCGTTACCGTGACCGGGAAGCCAGCGTGCCCGCCGTTTCGGATGCGCTGGCCCGGCTGGCCCAGGGCAGGACCGGCAACTATTTCGCGTTTTTCCCCAGCTATGCCTACCTGCGGCAGGTGCACGAGGACTTTGCCGCGCGGTATCCCGGCGTCTGCACCCTCGTGCAGGAGAGCGGCCTGGGCGACGCAGCCCGGGCGGAGTTTCTCGCGCAGTTTGTGCCGCAGCCCGCAGAAACTCTGTTGGGCTTCGGGGTGATGGGCGGCATCTTCGGGGAGGGCGTGGACCTTGCCGGAGACCGGCTCATCGGGTGCGCCATCGTGGGCGTGGGCCTGCCGCAGGTGAACCCCCGGCAGGAGATGCTGCGCCGCTACTACGACGAGCAGAGCGGCACCGGTTTTGACTACGCCTACCGGTTCCCCGGCATGAACAAGGTGCTGCAGGCGGCGGGGCGGGTCATCCGCACGCCGGAGGACAAGGGCGTTGTGCTTTTGCTGGACGACCGGTTCGCCCTGCCGGACTACACCCGGCTGTTCCCGCCCCACTGGCGGCACATCGAGTATCTGCGGAGCAATGATGAGCTGGAAGATAAGCTGCGGAGTTTCTGAGGGAATTAACGATTTGAATGGCCTCCGCTGTGCTCTGGCCATGTTTATAGGAATTTTTCTTTTTGATCGGGTTTCCGGAAAATCTGCGGATCTTCCGGAAACCTTTTTTCACGCAATGGGGCCGGAACCGGAACAGGCTTCTCTTGATTTCCGCCTTACAAAAAAGCGGGAAAAGCCTGCCTTCTGCAAAAGCTTTTCCCGCTATAAAAAGATATTTTCGGTCAGCAGCCTCGCCCTCTCAGTCTCACTTCGTTCGCCAGCTTGTTCCCCCTTTTGGCTTTGCCATTTTCCCCCGACCGGGGGAAATCTGTCAAAGGGAGAGCCCTTGGCAAAACCAAAAAGTTGACCGTACTGCCAAAGCCTCTCACTTTGGGAGAGGTGGACGCGAACAGCGTGAGCGGACGGAGAGGGCGAGCCGCCTGAATCTGAACATCCGAGCCTGCCGGGAGATCACTCCCATCTTTCTTTTATAAACAGATCTCTTTCACCAGCGCGGCCCACTGTTCCGGGCGGCAGGCCAGCAGCTCTTCGTGCTGCAGGTCGTGCTCGTGGAGGATAGGGTGCGCATAGTGCTGCTCATACCGTGCGCGGTACTTCTCGCCCATCTTGAGGGCGTAGAAAATGTGGATGGCCGTGGGGCCGTCCCAGTGATCCGGCAGCGGCGTGATCATGTCCGAGTAGAACTGGTTCTTGCAGCTCTGCATGGTGACATAGGGCCGTCCGCCGCCCATCATGCTCATGAAGGCGTCCACATAGGCCCCCATCTCGGCCCGGCGCTTTTCCATCTTTTTGTTGAGGAAATTCCACTTGAACTTTCCGTCCCGGACGACGGGATAGATCAGCGGCAGGGCCAGATCCGTTTCCAGCTTTGCCACAAAAGGCGCAGCCTGATCGAGGTCGGAGCTGCCAAGGATGCCGATGTCCAGCCGGATGTTCTGCCACGCCGCCAGCAGGCCCACAAAGCTGCCGCCCAGGCTGCAGCCGTAGGCCGCGTGGATGTGCCCGCCGCAGTGCTCGTTCACCCAGGCTTCGATTTTTGCCGTTTCCTCCTCCATGGTCGGGAAGGCGGCGTCCGGCTCCGTCTCGTCAAAGCCGTCGTAGGAGACGCAGAGAACGTGGAAATCCTGTTCCAGATAAGGCAGCACCGGCGCAAAATTGCTCTTCCAGTGGCAGCAGGTGCCCGGCAGAAGCATCAGGGTGGGGCCCGCTTCGTTTCCCAGTGAATAGACCTTCATGATTTTTCCTCACTTCATGGTTTGTTCCGGCTGACTTTCAGCCCGCAAAAGGGCGCAGCCAGAAAGTGCTCCTGGCTGCGCCGCCTGATATCGATTTATGCCTCTGTCTTCTGCAGCGACTCCCACGAGGGCATTTCGCTGCGCAACTTCTCCCACATGGGCATTGCCGTGCCGGTCTGCTTGCGCAGGGCATCGAAGGATTCGTCCAGATACTTCATCTCGCCCACGGCGTGCATCGCGTGGTCGGACGCGCACAGACGGCCAAGCGGAGTCTTTGCCATTGCAAAGACCATCGCTTCCATCTGGCGGCGGCCTGCCGTGCCCGGCTTATAATAGTCAGTGTTGTCCTTGTCGTTCACCGGGATGCCCGCGTCCTTGAGCATCATGCAGGCTTCATAGGCAGCGTCCAGAATGGCGCCGCGCTGCTGCTTGGTGGCGCGGGTCAGATCGCCGTTGCAGGCGTAGCACACATAGCAGATGGGCAGGATGAACGCGATGTGGCACTTGAGCCACTCGTCCATGTCGCCGTAGAAGGTGAGCTTATATTTCACGCCGTCAAAGGCCGTCTTGAGCCGGGTGCGGAAAGTGCCGGACAGCGGCGCAGTGGCCCCGCCCACGGTCATGCCCACGCCGGTGTGCACACTGATGACGCGGTCATGCTCCCTGCGGCCCGCTGTGCCCTGGAAGCCGAAAGCGATCTTGTCCGCCGGACGCTGCATGTACTCCATGATCTCCTTCGCATGGGGGTTGTTGCCCACAAAGACGAAGTAGGGGCTCTTGTTGGCCTTGAGGATGGGCAGCACGTCCGGCAGCTGGCCTGCCTGCATCACCACAAAGATCATGTCATAGCAGTCGTCCGGGGCCAGGGTGTCCACCGTCTGCACGCGGTCAATGGTGGTCTTGCGCTGGGCCCAGTGGCGGATGACCAGACCTTTCTGGTCGATCATGTCCTTCCACTCGCCTCTTGCAAGCAGCGTGACAACGTTCTTTTTGTTCTGCAGCAGCTCATGCGCCAGCTCGCAGCCCAAAACGCCTGCACCGTAAACCAGGATCCTCATCCAGATGCGCCTCCCTTGTGTTTCAGCTCAGAATGTTCGGTGTTATTTTTTCAGGAACGAGAAGAAGCCCTTTTTCTCATAGGGAGCGCTCTTCACGCCCTTGACCTCATAGCCGGTGGCATTGATGGCGTCGCGCAGCTTCTGCTCGTCCAGCGGCTGCTCGGACTGGATCACCGTCTGGCCCTTGGTGTGGGAAGAAGAGACCTTCTTCGCCTCCGGGAACGCCTTGCGCACTGCTTCGCTGACATGGCTCTCGCACATGCTGCACATCATACCATCTACTTTGACTGTTGTCTCGATCATTTTATTCCCCTCCAGATTCTTCCATGCGCGGCAGCGGCCGCACCGGTTCTGTTAGGGAGTGCTAACTGCCGCTTCAAACAAAACGCCGCCAGGGCCCGCCCCGGCAGCGATGCGGAGCGGTTCCCTTTCCTGTGCGGAGGTCTGCTCAAAAAATGCACGCATGGTTCTTGGCTTCATGATATCACATCAGCGGGGCAAATGCAAGACAAAAATACCCCGGGCCGGTTTTTCCGCCCTGCATCAGTATTCGATGCCCTTCCGCGCGGCGATGCCCTTCTGATAGGGGTGGCGGTGGCACTTCATCTCGGTCACATAGTCGGCGGCGTCCAGCATCCACTGCGGGGCGGCGTGGGCCGTGAGCACGCACTCCTGCCCGGCAGGCCGGGAAAGCACCGCCTTTTGCAGCAACTCTTTGTCCACCATGTCCAGCTCCCATGCGCTGCCCGCTTCGTCCAGCACCAGCAGGTCGGCGGGCTCCGCCATGGCGGCAGTGAGGTTCGCGTTCTGCAGCTGGCGCGTGGCGGCTTTTTCGGCGTCGTTCATCTGGAAGACGAACTTCTTCCCTGCTTTGCCCCGGTAAATTTTGGCTCCCAGCTGTTCCAGCAGCGGCACTTCGCCGCTCTGCCCGCCCTTGAGGAACTGGACGATCACCACCCGCTGCCCGCTGCCCAGCGCCCGCAGCGCAAGGCCCATGGCGGCAGTGGTCTTGCCCTTGCCGTCGCCGTAATAAAGATGCAGAAGTCCGGTGTGTTCCATGGTCGTTCTCTCCTTTTGTGTTTGGGTCTATGGTAGCATATCCTGCCCTGTTTTTCAACGCATGGCCCGGCAGTTTTTCTCTTGACAGCTTTGGACCCGGTATGATATACTTTGACAAAGTTTGCAAAGACAAACGCACCGTTCCGCCCGGGACGGCGCTTTCTTTTTGCGCAAAAGTTAGTTTATTCAAACATTTATTTCAAGACCAGAAAGGACCCTTCCATGAACCAGATGAAACGCCTCTTCCTGATCGTTCTGGGCTGCATCAGCCTTGCGCTGGGCACCGTGGGCATCGTGCTGCCCATCCTGCCCACCGTGCCCTTCTACCTGCTGACGGCCTTCTGCTTTGCCAACAGCTCTCAGCGCCTGCACGACTGGTTTACCGCCACCACCCTCTATAAAAAGTACATCGGCTCTTATTTCAAGCGCCGCGGCATGACCCTGAAAGCCAAGCTCATGCTCATCGGCACGGTGACGGCCATCATGGTGCCCGGCTTCATCCTGATGAAGAACGCGCCCGTGGGCCGCATCATCATGGCCGTGGTGTGGGTGGGCCACATCGCCTACTTCGGCTTCAAGGTGCAGACCATCACCCAGCAGGAAGCGGACGAAGCCATGGCGGATGCAATGGCGGAGTAATACATTTTAAAATAAAAAACATCTGCAGCAGAATCTCTGGCTTTTTACAGCTCATGAGAAACCGTTGCAGATGTTTTATTTTTAACGTCCTCGCCCTCTCAGTCTCGCGCTGCTCGACAGCTCCCCCAAAGTGGGAGCCCTTGGCAGTTCATGCAAAGTGTATCGCTTTGCCAAGGCCTCTCCCTTTGACAGACTTCCCCCGGTCGGGGGAAGATGTCGCGTGAGCGACAAAAAGGGGAACAAGATGGATTTGCGAAGCAAAGACGGAGAGGGCGAGGCCGCTGCCCTTTCAGCAGTTCTTTACATTTTTACTGATACAGCGGGAACTCTTCGGTGAGCTTCAGCACGCGGGCGCTGATCTCGTCCTTCTTCTCGTCGTAGTGCCAGATGCAGTCGGCGATGCAGTCCGCGATCACCTTCATCTCAGCAGAGCCCATGCCGCGGGTGGTGACAGCCGGGGTGCCCAGACGGACGCCGGAGGTCACGAAGGGGCTGCGGGTCTCGCCGGGCACGGTGTTCTTGTTGGCGGTGATGTGCACGCTGTCCAGACGGGCTTCCAGCTCCTTGCCGGTGCACTCCTCGTCGCGCAGGTCGATGAGCATCAGGTGGTTGTCGGTACCGCCAGACACCAGCTTCACGCCGCGGGCCTGCAGCTCAGCAGCCATGGCCTGTGCGTTCCCCACGATCTTGCGGGCATACTCCTTGAACTCCGGCTTCAGTGCCTCGCCGAAGCAGACAGCCTTTGCCGCGATGACATGCTCCAGCGGGCCGCCCTGAGTGCCGGGGAACACAGCGGAATTGATGCGCTTTGCGATGACCGGGTTGTTGGTCAGGATCAGGCCGCCGCGGGGGCCGCGCAGGGTCTTGTGGGTGGTGGTGGTCACCACGTCTGCGTAGGGCACGGGGCTCTGATGATAGCCGCCTGCCACCAAACCGGCGATGTGGGCCATATCCACCATCAGATATGCGCCGTAGCCGTGAGCGATCTCGGCGATCTTCTCAAAATCAATGGCGCGGGGATAAGCGGATGCACCGGCCACGATCATCTTGGGGCGCACCTTCTTGACCTGCTTTTCCAGCTCAACGTAGTCGATCACGCCGTCCGCGTTGACGCCGTAGGAAACGAAGTTGTAGTTCTTACCGGACATGTTCACCGGAGAACCGTGGGTCAGGTGGCCGCCCTGCGACAGGTCCATGCCCATGACGGTGTCGCCCAGATCCAGCAGGGCGAAGTAGACGGCCAGATTGGCCTGTGCGCCGGAATGGGGCTGCACGTTGGCGTACTTTGCGCCGAACAGCTTGCAGGCGCGCTCGATGGCGATGTTCTCCACCTCGTCCACATAGACGCAGCCGCCGTAATAGCGCTTGCCGGGCAGGCCCTCGGCATACTTGTTGGTCAGGATGCTGCCCATGGCTGCCATGACCGCCGGGGAGACGATGTTCTCGCTGGCGATCAGCTCAATGTTCTGGCGCTGACGGGTCAGCTCACGGTTCATGGCCGCAGCCAGTTCCGGGTCTGCGGTGTTGACCAGACCGATGGTGTCCATCATTTCACTGTACATAATTTTTTACCCCTCTCAATTCCCGGGCGGAATGCGCCCCGGGCTCCTGATTTCAAGCCACCCTGCTCCGCGCACGAACCGAATCGCTTTCTCCTATCATAGCAGAAAGCTGCAGAATCTTCAACTTCCAATTTGCCAAAAGGCTTGCTTTTTTCGTCTGAAGTGTTTATTATACTTGTATAAAAATGCAGTGTCGTTTTTGTATATTTTTCAAGTTAGTCCGGTCACAGATGAAGCGAGGTGTTTTCCGGTGACGGTCAGTGAAGAAAAGCAGGCTCAGCGCAAAGCGGGCCGCGCCGCGCGCAAGGCCCTTTCGCCCGAAGCGCGTGCCGCCGCAAACGCAGCCCTCTGCGCCAACCTCTGGCAGCTGAGCGCCGTGCGCAGCGCCCGCACCATCCTGCTGTATGCAGCCTTCGGGGCCGAAGCCGACCTCGCGGCCTTCGCCGAAGAAGCAGCGGCCCGGGGCAAAACTCTGGCCTACCCGGTGTGCGGCGAGGGCTTTTCCCTCACCGCTGCGGTGCCCGGCCCGGACGGCTGGGAGGTGGGCCAGTACGGCATCCGCACGCCCATCCTGAGCCGGTCGGAGCTGCTGCCGCCGGAAGCGCTGGATCTAATATTGGTGCCCTGCACGGCCTTCGACGCGGAATGCTTCCGGGTGGGCATGGGCAAAGGCTACTATGACCGCTATCTCCTCCGCTGCAAAAACGCGGCGAAGATCGGCATTGCATTTGAGGCGCAGCGGGTGGCCCGCGCAGCCGTGGACGAACACGACCAGCGGCTGGACGCCTATGTGACAGAGAGGGGAATTTACCAATGGAAATGACCAAGCTGAGCTGCGAGGAATTTCTCGCAGAGCTGGCCGGGAAAGCACCCACGCCGGGCGGCGGCGGCGCTTCGGCGCTGGTGGGTGCCGCCGGTGTGGCGCTGAGCAACATGGTGGGCAGCCTGACCACCGGCAAAAAGAAATACGCCGCCGTGGAAGCGGACATCCAGGCCCTGAACGCCAAAGCGGAGACCCTGCGCAGAGAGCTGGAAGCGCTGGTGCAGGCGGACGCCGAAGCCTTTGCGCCGCTGGCCGCGGCCTACGGCCTGCCGAAGGACACGCCGGAGCAGGCCGCACACAAAGCCGCCGTGCTGGAAAAGGCACTGGATGCCGCCTGTGCGGTGCCGCTGGACATCATGGCAAAGTGCGCCGAGGGCATCGCCCTTGTGGAGGAATACGCCGCCAAAGGCAGCGTGATGGCCGTGTCGGACGCAGGCTGCGCCGCCGCTTTGTGCAAGGCCGCTCTGCAGGCCGCAAGCCTGAATGTGTTCATCAACACGAAGCTCATGGCCGACCGGGACAACGCCGCCGCGCTGGACGCCAAGGCGGATGCCCTTCTGGACGAATTCGTGCCCCGGGCAGACGCCGTGTTTGCGTCGGTGACGGAGAAACTGCGGAGGAAATAAACGGGTTCTGCGGCGGGTTCCGCCCACTCCGTCCGGCTCACGCTCGCCAGACCACCATAACTGGAGACTCTGCCGTTCCACACTGGGCCTGCCGTTCTCAGGAAAGCACCGGGCCTTCGGGGAGACATGGCGTCGCTTATCCGTCCGGAGCAGGCGGAACCCGCAGATCAACATATTTGTATACCTCGGGGCTGCCGACACACGGCCTGCTGGCCCCAGAACGTCTTCTGACGATAAGACGATAAAATAAAGTGAGGGAAAGTATTATGGCAACGATTTTGAAAGGCGCGCCGGTGGTGGCCGCCATGAACGAGCGCAACGCCGCCCTGTGCGAACAGCTCAAGGCGAAGGGCATCACCCCCACCCTGGCCGTGGTGCGCGTGGGTGAGCGGGAGGACGACCTCTCCTATGAACGCGGCGTCATGACCCGCTGCGGCAAGGTGGGCGTGGAGGTGAAGCAGTTCCTGCTCCCCGCCGACGCTTCGCAGGACGACCTGCTGAAGGTGATCGCAGAGGTCAACGCGGACGACGCCATCCACGGGTGTCTTTTGTTCCGTCCCCTGCCCAGGCAGTTCAACGACCGCATCGTCCGCGCGGCCCTTGCCCCGGAAAAGGACATCGACGGCATCACGGACGGCTCGCTGGCCGGTGTGTTCACCAACACCGACCTCGGCTATGCCCCCTGCACCGCGCAGGCCTGTCTGGAAATTCTGAAATATTACGGTGTTCCCCTCTCCGGCAAACGGGCCGTCGTGGTGGGCCGCAGTCTTGTGGTGGGCAAGCCCGCCGCCATGATGCTGGACCGTGAGAACGCCACGGTGACCATCTGCAACTCCCGCACCCAGAACCTGCCCGCCATCTGCAAAGAAGCAGACGTGGTGGTGGTGGCCATGGGCCGGATGGGCGCCGTGGGCGCCGACTGCCTGCGGGAAGGCCAGACTGTGGTGGACGTTGGCATTCACGTCAACGAAGAGGGCAGGCTGTGCGGTGACGTGAAGTTCAGCGAAGCGGAACCCGTCGTGGACGCCATCACCCCCGTGCCCGGCGGCGTGGGCACCGTGACCACCTCGGTTCTGGTGGGCCATGTGGTGCAGGCCGCTGCGAAAAAAGCCGGACTTTAAGCCGGACGATTTGAAATGCCCTCCGTTTCACTCTGGGCATAAACAGCGGAAAATTTATTTATAGTTTGCAGAAGCGGAATGACTGCGGTCATTCCGCTTCTGCTTTTTCATAGGAAGGGAGACATGTGGAAATGATGTGTCTGCAGCGTGATGCCACTGCCCGCAACGACTTCTTCCGTGAAAAAGGGGCTGTTGCAAAATAAAAATGCGATAGCAATTTGCACAAAAAATAGCGCAAAAACAGAAACCCGGAACCCTTTTTGAGCCACTTTGGCCCTGAAAAGGTTCCGGGTTTTGTGCATAATTTTTTCAGCGAGCCATTTTGCAACAGCCCCAATATAAAAATAATATTTCCGCTGAATATGGCCAAAGCGCACGCGTCGGCCATGTTAAATCGTACCGCGGTGTTTTATCTGCCCATGCGCCGCAGCGCACATCATTTTGCGAAGCAAAACATCATTGCGTCAGCACATCACGCCGCAGGCACATCATTTTCTCTTAGCCCCGGACGATGAACAGCAGCAGGGCCGATGCCACGCACTGCAGGATCAGCCAGCGGACGACCACCTGCTCGTCGCTCCAGCCCTTGTTCTTGCGCACATGGTCGTGCAGCGGGGTGCGGGTGTTCTTGAGGATAGAGATGTGCAAAAAGCGCTTCAGGCTGATCTTGATGATGCCCAGGCTGCCGTCCACGATGAACACGATGGCGGCCAGCAGGAAGGCGAACGGATGGCCGCACTTCAAAGACAGCATAGCGATGAAGAAGCCCATGGCGCGGCTGCCCGCGTCGCCCATCAGCAGGCTGGAAGGCTTTGCGTTGGACCACAGATAGGCCAGCAGAGCGCCCATGAACACGACGCCCGCCGTGCCGTAGTCGGCCAGCTCGGTCTTGTAGGCCAGCAGGTAGGTGCCGATGGTCACCACGGCCACGCTGGCGGACAGGCCGTCCACGCCGTCGGTGCAGTTGACCACGTTGATGCTGGCC
>CAVKKE010000024.1:0-25553 GCA_963656875.1 Barnesiella intestinihominis
TGGTCAGCTCTGCACCGGCGGCAGTGCCATAGTTCACGGTGGTGCCGCTGCACAGGATGACCATGGCGGTCAGGGTGCAGATGACGATGGTGTCGGCGAAGACTTCAAAGATGCCGAACATGCCCTGCTTGACCGGCTTTTTGGTGTCGGCGCAGGCATGGGCGATGGAGCCGGTGCCGAGGCCGGCTTCGTTGGAGAAGATGCCGCGGGAGACACCCTTCTGCATGCTGACGAACAGGCTACCGATGGTTCCGCCGGTGAAGGCAGCGGGGTTGAACGCGCCCGCAATGATAGACTCGAACACATAGGGCAGGCGCTCCACGTTCAGCACCATGACGCCCACGGCCAGCACGATGTAGAACAGCGCCATGAAGGGCACCAGTTTTTCGCTGACACTGCCGATGCGCTTGATACCGCCCAGCAGAACCATGGCCACCAGCATGGCCACGATGATGCCCACGATGAGATTCAGGGTGGAGAGGGCACCGCTGCCCACCACGCCGTATTCCAGCAGAGCGGTGTCGATGGCGGCAACAATGGTGTTCACCTGCGTGGCGTTGCCGGTGCCGAACACGGTCAGTACGCCGAACAGCGAGTACAGCACGGCAAGGAACTGCCAGTTTTTGTTCAAGCCGTTCTTGATGTAATACATGGGGCCGCCCACCCATTCGCCAGTTTCGCTGCGCTCACGGAAATGCACGGCCAGCGTGACTTCGGCGAACTTGGTGCACATGCCAAGCAAGGCGGAGCACCACATCCAGAACACGGCGCCCGGGCCGCCGATGGCGATGGCGCCCGCCACACCTGCGATGTTGCCGGTGCCAACGGTGCCTGCCAGTGCGGTGCACACCGCCTGAAACGGGGTCATGGCACCATCGGAAGCGTCTTTTTTGCGGAACATGCGCCCGATGGTGGTCTTGATGGCATAGGGGAATTTGCGGATCTGCAAAAAGCCCGTGCGCACACTCAGGAGCAGGCCCACGCCGATGATGCACACCATGGCGGGAACGCCCCAGATAAAATTGTTGACCGCCTGATTGACGGCCATGATCGTTTCGATCATGATTTTCCCACATCCTCTGTTAAAATACGCTCTTTCCGGCCGCGATGCCGGAAAACAAACAATTTATTCTACCGCAGATTTTATGCGCTGTCAAATGAAAAGCACAAAAATAAGGGAGAGCTGGTTGAAAGCTCTCCCTTATTTGACAGAAAAGTTATTTTACTTTTCCTTCGCCATCCAGTGCTTCTTCCAGCGTGTGCCATGCCAGCACAGCGCACTTGACCCGGGCGGGCACATGGGCGATGCCCTGCAAAGCAGCCACATCTTCCAGATCATCTAGCTGTTCGGGGGTGATCTTGCCCTTGATCATGTCGAAATACAGGCCGATCAGGCGGCGGGCTTCCTCCACGGTGCGGCCCTTCACGAGGTCGATCATCAGGGAAGCAGATGCCTGACTGATGGCGCAGCCGCTGCCGATGAAACCGGCGTCCTCGATCACGCCGTCTTTCACCCGCAGCTGCAGGGTGATGTCGTCGCCGCAGCTGGGGTTCACACCCTCAAGGCTGTGGGTGGCACCTTCCACCGGGTGGCGGTTCTCCTTGCTGCGGCTGTTCTCGGTAATGACCTGGGTATACAGTTCATTCAGGTTCATAAGCCCATCACCTTTCGTACATTTTCCAGATTGTTCAGCAGTGCGTCTACATCCTCTTCGGTGTTGTAGACAGCAACGCTGGCGCGGCAGCAGGAGCCGATGCCGAGGAAGTCCATCAGCGGCTGTGCGCAGTGGTGTCCGGCACGCACGGCCACGCCGCCCGCGTCCAGAATGGTGGCCACGTCGTGGGGATGCACATCGTTCACGTTGAAGGACACCACACCGAAACGGTTGGCGGCGGTGGGGTCGCCGTAAACGGTGAGCCACGGCATATTGGCCATGCCTTTCAGCATCCGGTCAAGCAGTGCGTGCTCGTGCTTCATCATGGCATCCCAGCCGATGTTCTGCATATAGTCCAGTGCAGCAGCAAAGCCCACTTCGCCGCCCACATTGCGGGTACCGGCCTCGAACTTGCGGGGGCCTTCTGCCCAGGTGGCGCTGTGCTCGTGCACGGCACCGATCATGTCGCCGCCGCTGAGGAAGGGAGGCATCTTGTCCAGCAGCTCCGCCCGGGCGTACAGTGCACCCATGCCCATGGGAGCATAGAGCTTGTGGGCCGAGCAGGCCGCGAAGTCCACGTCCAGCTTTTTCACATCCACCGGCATGTGCGGGGCACTCTGGGCGCAGTCCAGTACCACCACAGCACCCACGGCGTGGGCCCGGGCAACGATGGCTTCCACAGGGGCCCGCAGGCCCAGCACGTTGGACACCATGCCCACAGCCACGAGCTTGGTTTTGGCAGTGATCTTTTTGTCCAGCTCTTCTTCGGTCAGATAACCGGCGGTGTCCGGGTACAGATACACCAGCTTTGCACCGGTAGCTTCGGCTACGCGCTGCCACGGCACCAGATTGGAATGGTGCTCTGCCACTGAAATGACGATCTCGTCACCCTCGTGCAGGAAGTGCATCCCGTAGCTGTAGGCCACAAGGTTCAGAGATTCGGTGGTGTTCTGGGTGAAGACGACCTCGTCGTCCTCCGCGTTAAAGAACTGCGCCACACGGTGGCGGGCACCTTCGTGCGCGTCGGTGGCACGCATGGCCAGTTCATAAACGCCGCGGTGGGGGTTGGCGTTGTCGTGCAGATAATAATTGGTCACGGCATCCAGCACCTGCTTGGGGTGCTGGGTGGTGGCGGCGCTGTCCAGATAGACCAGACGGTTTCCGTTTTCATCCGCCGCAAGAATGGGGAAATCCTTGATCCAGGGATTATTCATTTTCGTCCAGCCTCCTTGCAGCTTCGGCCTGCACTTCTTCGCGCAGGGCGGTCAAAACGGGCGGGATCTTGTCCATCGCGGGTGCAAAGCGGGCATCCACCATCAGGCGGCGTGCCTGTGCTTCGGAAAGACCACGGGAACGCAGGTAGTACAGCTTTTCTTCGTCCAGGCGGCCGATCGATGCGGCATGCTGGCCTTCCACTTCTTCCTCGCCGCACAAGATCAGCGGGGCAGTGCGGTTGCGGGCGGTGGGGCTGAACAGCAGCACATCCTCGCTCTCATGGCCGACACCGCGCTTTGCACCCCGGCGGAAGTCGATGGTGCCGCGCAGGATCTTGCTGGCATTGCCGGTCAGGACACCGGCAGTGTGCATCTCACACAGGGTGTCTTTTGCGGTATGGACGGACACGTCGTTATAGTCCAGCACGGCGTCTCTGCCGCCAAAGTAAACGGCGTCGAGGTCGTACTCGGCCTTGGAGTGGTCCAGCATGGCGCGGGCACCGCAGGCGGACACGCTGCCGCCCAGCTCGATGCGCACCTGCTCCACCTTGGCACCGGTGCTTTCTTCAATGGCCACAGCGTTCCAGCGGCGGGCACGGTCACCCAGCAGCTGAACCTGCACCAGCTTGACGTGTGCGCCTTCGGCGGCGCGGATGCGCACAAGGTTTGCGGCCACGCCGTTTTCGGCGTCGCCGCGCACAACCTGCACAAGGGTCACACTGGCATTTGCTTTTGCGTCCACATCCAGCACGCTCAGGGCGTTGGGGTGGGCGGCATCCAGTGTGAACTCGAACACAGTGGGCTCGGCCACCGTGACATTTTCCGCCACCGTCAGCGCATGGCGCACCGTGGCATTTTCCAACACAAAGGCATCCACGGCGCGTCCCATGCCGCTCTCTGCAAAGCTCGTGAATTCTTCTTCGCTCTCACCGACCCCGGCAGGCAGGGTGACGGCAAAGTTTGCTTCGCCCCAGTCCCCGGCAGATTCCGGCAGGGCAGCGGCCGCAGGGGCCGTGTTGACGCCGCACTGGTTCCAGGTGGGCACCGGCAGGCGGTTCATGTTTGTATCATTCATCAAAAATGCCCCCTCTCAGCCAATGCTGCCTTTCATTTCCAGATGGATCAGGTTGTTCATTTCTACGGCGTATTCCACGGGCAGCTCCTTGGCGATGGGCTCGGCAAAGCCGCCCACGATCAGTGCACGGGCATCCTCTTCGGACAGGCCGCGGCTCATGAGATAGAACACGGCTTCTTCGCTGATGCGCCCGATCTTTGCTTCGTGGCCCACATCCACTGCATCGCAGCGAATGTCCATCTCGGGGATGGTGTCCGAGCGGGAACGGTCGTCCAGCATCAGGCTTTCGCAGGAGACAGCGGACTTCGAATTTTTGGCGTTCGGCAGAACGGTCACAGAACTGCGGAAGTTGGAGATGCCGCCGTCCCGGGCAATGGACTTGGTGGTGATGTGGGAGCTGGTGTTTGGGGCCGCGTGCACGACCTTGGCACCAGTGTCCAAGTCCTGACCGGCACCCGCAAAGGTGATGCCGGTGAACTCCATGCGGGCACCCTCGCCCGCCAGAATGCTCATGGGGTACAGGCAGGAGGTATGAGAACCGAAAGAGCCGGACACCCACTCGATGGTGCCGCCCTTTTCAACCTTGGCACGCTTGGTGTTCAGGTTGTACATGTTCTTCGACCAGTTCTCGATGGTGGAGTAGCGCACGCGGGCGTTCTCGCCCACATAAATTTCCACGCAGCCTGCGTGCAGGTTGGCAACATTGTATTTGGGAGCCGAGCAGCCCTCGATGAAGTGCAGATAAGCACCCTTGTCCACGATGATCAGGGTGTGCTCAAACTGGCCCGCACCCTTGGCGTTCAGGCGGAAGTAGGACTGCAGCGGGATTTCCACATGCACCCCGGCGGGCACATATACAAAGGAACCGCCGCTCCACACAGCGCCGTGCAAGGCTGCGAATTTGTGGTCGGTGGGGGGCACCAGCTTCATGAAGTGGGTGCGTACCATTTCGGCGTAAGGGCCAGTGAGGGCGCTTTCCATGTCGGTGTAAACGACGCCCTGCTCAGCCACTTCGGACTTGACGTTGTGGTACACGACCTCGGAGTCGTACTGTGCACCCACGCCTGCCAGCGAAGCACGCTCAGCCTTGGGGATGCCCAGACGCTCGAAGGTGTTTTTGATGTCCTCGGGCACCTCGTCCCACTTGCCGCGCATTTCCGTATTGGGGCGCACATAAGTGACGATGTTGTTCATGTCCAGCCCTTCAATGGACGGGCCCCAGTTCTGCACCGGCATTTTATTATAGGTGTCCAGTGCTTTCAGGCGGAACTCACGCATCCATTCGGGGTCGTGCTTTTCTTCGGAAATCTTCTCCACGATGTCACGGGTCAGACCGGAGTTCACTTCAAAGGCGGCATTTTCGCCGTCCTTGATGTCGTAGATGCTGCGGTCAACCTCGGCGACATCGGTCTTTTCGGTTTCAAAGGCTCTCATTTTGCTTCGTCCTCCTTCACCGCATGGAAGCCCTCCTCGATGATCTCGTTCACCAGCTCGTCGCCGCCGGTGCGCACGATGTGGGCATCATCCAGCACATGGACATAATCCACCTTTAGGCCTTCCAGGATCTTGGCGTTGTGGGTGATGATGATGAGGGCGTTGGTTTCATTGTGGTAGGCACGCACGCCCTGCGCCACAGTCTTGACAGCATCAACATCCAGACCGGAGTCGGTCTCGTCCAGCAGAGCCAGCTTCGGCTTGAGCATGAGCAACTGCAAGATTTCGCTCTTCTTCTTCTCACCGCCGGAGAAGCCCACGTTCAGGTAGCGGTCAGCGTAGGACGGGTCCATGCCCAGAGCTTCCATCTGCTGAGCCAGCTCTTTGCGGAAAGCGAACACCTTGACCGGCTTGCCGGTGATGGCGTTCTGCGCGGTGCGCAGGAAGTTTTCCAGCGTGATGCCGGGGATCTCTTCCGGCGTCTGGAACGAAAGGAACATTCCCGCGCGGGCGCGCACATCGGCACTCTCGTGGGTCACATCCTGACCGTTGAACAGAATCTGGCCGCGGGTGACGGTGTAGCGCGGGTCGCCCATGAGGGCGCTCATCAGGGTGGATTTGCCGGCACCATTGTGGCCCATGAGGACATGGGTCTCGCCGGGGTAAATGGTAAGGTTCAGGCCGTTCAGAAGGACTTTCTGTTCTTCACCGACCGTGACCTGCAGATCTTTGACTTCCAGCAGCGGACTGCTCATAAAATGCACCTCCAAATAACATAGAACCAGCCTTGCATTCAAATCCGAGTGCTGCGCTAGGATAACTCTCTGTGTGCATTCTATACCTTTTTAATGGGCTTTGCAAGGGGGTGCAATAAAGTATTCATACTCTTCGGCAGAATCTACAAAGAAATCCGACCATGTTACTGGGAGATTGTGCAGGAAAAGAGCGTCAATAAAATGCTGTGAACCGCGTCGGCCCCTTCTGTGAAAAAGCGAACCGGAAAAATCTGCAGATTTTTCCGGTTCGCAAATATAAAAATTCTTTCCGCTGAAAATGCACAGAGCGTAAGCGGAGTGCATTTCAAAATCAAAAGAGTTTCACCGTTTTGACACGGCCTTATGATACACCGCATATGCCACAACAGCGGACAGCACTTCGGTGATCCAGAAGGCGTGCCACACACCGTTGGCACCGAGGAAATGGCACAGCACAGCGGCCAGCGGCATAATGAAAATGACGTAGCGGCACAGAGAAATCACCAGCGATTCCGCACCCTTGCCCAGACCTTCCAGTGCGCCGCAGGAGGTGGTGGACAGTGCCGATACCACAAAGCCCAGGCAGATGATGCGCAGGGCCGTTTCACCGGCGTCGAGGGTCTCGGGGTTCGAAGTGAACAGGCCCATCAGCGGGCGGGAAGCGAACAGACAAATGATTGTACCGGCGGCCATGATGGCGGCACTCATGATGAGGGTGAGCTCATAGAGCTTCTTCACGCGGGAGTGCTCCTTGGCACCGTAGTTATAGCCGATGAGGGGACGCATACCCTGCACGATGCCGTTGGCGGGCAGATACAGGAAGGTCTGCAGCTTATAATAAATGCCCAGAACTACCACATAGCTCTGAGAGAATGCGGCCAGCAGGCCGTTGAGGAAGGTGACCAGCAGGGAGGGCAGGGCAAGGTTCAGGATGGCGGGCACGCCGATGGCGTAGAGTCTGCCGTCCAGCGAAGCGTCCAGACGCAGGCAGCTGCGGCGCAGGCGCACCGGGATCTCAGTACGGGCGTAGACGAACAGGTAGACGCACAGGCTCAGCAGCTGGCCGATGCCGGTAGCGAGGGCCGCGCCTGCAATGCCCATGGCGGGCACAGGGCCAAGGCCGAAGATGAGGATGGGGTCGAGGATGATGTTGCACACGCAGCCGAAGATCAGCGCCACCATGGTCACCTTCATGCGGCCCACGGCCTGGAACATCTTTTCAAAGGCCAGCGCTGCCATGTTGATGGTGGCAAACAGGAAGACGATGGTGGAGTAGGTGATGCCGGATGCAATCAGGCTTTCGTCGCTGGTGAACCGGCGCAGGAAGCCCGGCATGATGGCGATGCTCACAATGGTGATGACGATGCCGTGCAGCAGGCTGAACATCATGCCGTGGGTGGCGGCGGTCTCGGCCTTTTTGTGGTCGCCCGCGCCGAGGTACAGCGCGATCATGGCGTTGATGCCGATGCCAAAGCCAATGGCGATGGCGTTGGCAAAGTTCTGAATAGGAAAGACCAGCGACAGAGCTGTCATGGCGTCCTCGCTGATGCGGGCCACGAACAGGCTGTCCACGATGTTGTACAGGCTGTTCACCAGCATGGAGATGACGTTGGGCAGCGCCATGGACACCAGCAGCGGCAGCACCGGCTTTTCTTTCATAAAGGTCTCGTTCATAGTTCTTTGGTCGCTCCTGATAAATAGATTGGGTCAGGTGCGCAAAAGTGCTTCCGGCACTTTTGCGCACAAAAAAGCCACACAATGGCTTTTTTGAAGTCATTGTGTGGCGAAAAGTAGCATATTGCTGTAAAAATCCACACGAATTTTATTGACTGTAAGATAACACAGTTCCCGGCGGATGTCAAGATTCTGAACTGCAAAAGTATGACTTTTATAGACTTGACCATTTTTTGCCGGGGCGCTACAATAAAAATGGATAATTTATAAAATAAGGAGAGTCCTGCCATGAAATGGATGATCGCATCCGACCTGCACGGGTCGGCGTTCTACTGCAAGAAAATGATCGAAGCCTTTGAGCGGGAAGGGGCTGACCGGCTGCTCCTGCTGGGCGACCTTTTGTACCATGGCCCCCGCAATGACCTGCCGGAAGGCTATGCCCCCAAAGAGGTCATTCCGCTGCTGAACGGCCTGAAGCCGAAGCTGCTCTGCGTGCGGGGCAACTGCGACGCTGAGGTAGACCAGATGGTGCTGGATTTCCCGATTCTGGCAGACTATGCTGTTCTGCCGGTGGGCGGGCGGCTGGTCTATGCCACCCACGGCCATGTGCACAACCTGAAAAATCTGCCGCCGCTGGCTGCGGGGGATATCCTGCTCCATGGACACACTCATATCCCGGCGTGGACAGAGTTCGGGGACGGGAACCTCTACCTGAACCCCGGTTCCCTGAGCATCCCGAAGGAAGGCAGCGCCCACAGCTATATGACGCTGGAAGGGGAGACTTTCCGGTGGAAGAACCTCGAGGGTGAAGTGTACCACGAGCTGAAACTGTGAGGACAGAATGGAACTGGAACAGAAAAACGTAACGATCACCGACGATTTTGACTTGGACAAAATTCAGGAAAGCGGCCAGTGCTTCCGCCCCAGAAAACAGGCGAATGGCTGGTATCGTTTTGTTTCCGGGAGACACCTGCTTTACCTCAGGCCCCAGGGCGGCGGCGTGTATGCTGTGCGGTGTGAACCGGGCCGGTGGGAAACGTTCTGGCACAGCTATTTTGACCTTGACCGCAGCTACGCTGCCCTACGCGGAAAGCTGGACGGACAGGACGATTTTTTGCAGCGTGCCATGGAGTATGGCTGGGGCATCCGGGTGCTGCGGCAGGATGAGTGGGAGATGCTCGTCACCTTTATCATTTCCCAGAGAAAGAGTATCCCGGCCATCCGCACGGCGGTGGAGCTGCTTTCGGAACGGTTTGGCGAACCGCTTGGTACTGATGCCGAAGGGACTGTGTACGCGTTCCCGACGCCGGAAAGCCTGTGCCGCGCAGGGGAGCAGGCTTTGCAGCAATGCGGCCTTGGCTACCGCACCCGCTATGTGCTGCACGCGGCACAGCAGGCGGCGGATGATACATTGGATATGAAGGCACTGGAAGCCCTGCCGGATGAAGCGCTTTTCGCCCGGCTGATGGAGCTGGACGGCGTGGGCAAAAAGGTAGCAAACTGCGTGTGCCTGTTCGGCTATGGCCGTGTGGGCCGTGTGCCGGTGGATGTCTGGATCGACCGGCTTATCCGCGAGGAATTCGGAGGGCACGACCCATTTCCGCAGTTCGGGCGGGAAGCGGGCATCGTGCAGCAGTATCTGTTCTTTTACAAAAGAAGCATCGGATAACGACAAAAGGTGCAGCACCCGGATGGATGCTGCACCTTTTGTATAAAGAGAAGAAAAATGAGAAAGGCGTTGGGAGTTACTGCGCTGCGTACTCTGCAGCGTTCTTGCCGGCGATGCGGCCAAACACCACGAAGTCGCACACAGCGTTGCCGCCATGGACACCGCCGGTGGTCTCACCGGCTGCGTACAGACCGGGAATGGCATTGCCGTCGGTGTCGATGACCTGCGTATCCGTGTTGATCTTCAGGCCGCCCATGGTGTGGTGGATGCCCGGGGCAATCTTGATGGCGTAGTAAGGAGCGGCGGACAGGTCGCCGTCCATGCCGTTGCAGCGGCCAAACTCCTCGTCCTTACTATCTCCTTGCTCAGACATCGGTGTGCTGCGCGTGGGAATGCCGCCCTTCCGGTGCAGCTTTGCACTGCCCAAGGTGCTGCCGGAATTTCACAGCCAGTTCCCACAGGTGCAGTTCCGCATTGTGGAAGCTCCCAGCGCAGCGCTGGATCAGAAGCTGATGGAAGGTGAGATCGACCTTGCCTTTTACATGTGCTTTGCCCGGGCCGACGGCCTGAGCTATCGCATGCTGCACCGGGACCGGATGTATGCCATCTTCGCAAAAGGTCATCCGCTGGAAGAAAAAGCGGCGGCGCAGGGAAGTTTTGACTGGAAGTGGCTGGAAGGGGAGACACTGCTTCTTCAAAACCGCACCCAGCGGCAGGGACTATACATTTTGCAGGAAATGCAGGCCAGGGACTGCACGCTGCGGAAATTCTGGAAAGCAGCAATATCCGTGCAGCGGCGGCGCTGGCGGCCACCGGCTATGGCATTGCATTCATGACCGGAGAACTTTTGCAGAATCTGCATCTGGATACAGAGTTCAACGCTGTTCCTCTGCGGGACTGTGAGCTCTCGCTGGAAGCTGTGGCGGCATGGCGTGCCGGAAACTATCTGCCGCGATATGCGCAGGTTTTTATTGAGCTGATGGAGAAGGCAGAGTTCAAAGAATCTTTTGAAGGCAAATAAAAAGCTTTGGCGGCCGTGCTTTTCGAATCCTTTCAGAATTAGCGGCATCATCCACGGTAGACATTCCTAATGGCTGGGACCCGCGGGCTAGCCAAAGCCCCACTGGGGCTTTGGCTGCGGCTTGTGAGCCGCCGCCCTGTTCGAATCCCTCCGGGTCCGTATAAAAAGAAAACTCCACACCATTGGTGTGGAGTTTTTGCTTTTTATGGACCTGGAGGGATTCGAACCCTTGACCTTTCGGATGCGAACCGAACGCTCATCCCAGCTGAGCTACAGGCCCATGTGTTGACCCTGTAAGTTTAACTCTGTTCGGGGGATTTGTCAAGCGTTTTGGCTGGGGAGAAGAGGCGGCCTCAGCGGTTGCCCAGCTGCCAGAATGCCACAGCGCTGGCGGCGGCAACATTCAGGGAATCCACCCCATGAGACATGGGAATCTTCACGGTGTAATCGCAGGCGGCAATGGTGCTGTGGGCAAGGCCGTCGCCTTCGGTGCCCAGCACAATGGCAAGTTTCGGCTCTGCGGCAAGAGCGTTGTCGTCGATGCTGACCGAGCGGTCGCTCAGGGCCATGGCGGCAGTCTTGAAGCCCAGTTCATGCAGCTGAGCAATGCCATTTTCCGGCCAGTCGGCGGGGACGGTGCCGATCTGTGCCCAAGGCACCTGAAAGACGGTGCCCATGCTCACGCGCACGGCACGGCGGCACAGCGGATCGCAGCAGGACGGCGTGATGAGCACGGCGTCCATGTTCAGGGCAGCGGCACTGCGGAAGATGGCACCCACATTGGTGGAGTCCACGATGCCTTCCAGCACAGCCACCCGGCGGGCATTGCGGCAGACCTCTTCTGCCGTGCGGGGCAGCGGACGGCGGAACGCGCACAGCACGCCCCGGGTGAGCTCAAAGCCGGTCAGGCTGGCCAATGTGTCCCGGTCGGCAGTGTAGACCGGTGTGTCTCCGCAGCGGGTCAGGATCTCTGCCGCCGGGCCGGTGATCTGCTTGCGCTCCATAAGCAGGGAGAGCGGCTGGTATCCGGCATCCAGTGCCCGGGCGATGACCTTGGGGCTCTCGGCGATAAAAATGCCCTTTTCCGGTTCCAGCCGATTGCGCAGCTGGGCCTGGGTCAGCCGGGCGTAAACATCCAGTTCCGGTGCGGAAAGGTCTGTGATCTCGATGATATTTGACATAAGGAAATTCTCCTTTGAAAAGCTTTGCTCTATTTTAACATAAGAGAGGCACGAATGCAAAGCCCGGCGGGAACAGAAGCCAGAACATGACAGCTATGTAAAACTGACATGCGACAAACGGCTGAAATGTACTATAATACAGTACGAACGAAAAGAGGGCAAAAGTATGAAAATAAATCATCATGGACAAATGTCCGAATCTTTTCTCACAGCGGTGTTCCTTTCACTGTCCGGCGGACTGCAGGACGCCTATACATATCTGTTTCGCGGCAAAGTGTTCGCCAACGCGCAGACCGGCAACATCGTGCTGCTGAGTGCGAACATCATTGACGGCCAGTGGGACAGAGTGCTGCATTATCTGGTGCCTCTTTGTGCCTTTGCACTGGGCGTTTTTGCGGCAGAAAAAATGAGGGAGCGCTTCCGTGATCTGCAGCAGCTCCACTGGCGTCAGCTGGTGGTGCTGGGCGAGGTGCTGCTGCTGTTCATTGTGGGCTTCCTGCCGGAGAACATGAACCTGCTGGCCAACGCCATGGTGTCCTTCTCCTGTGCGATGCAGGTGCAGGCGTTCCGCAAGGTGGACGGCTATGCTTTCGCCAGCACCATGTGCATTGGTGACCTGCGCAGCGGTGTGGAAGCGCTGTGCATCTGGCATAAGACCCGGGAGCCCAAAGCGAAAGACCGGATGATGCGGTACTTCGGCATCATCCTGCTGTTCGCCATCGGTGCGGGCATTGGCAGCGTGAGCGCAGCAAAGATGAACGGCCGTGCGATCTGGCTCTCCTGTCTGCTGCTTTTGGTGAGTTTTGCGCTGATGTTCATCCGGGAAGACCTGGAAGAAAACCCTGTCATTGAAAAAGACCTGCAGGAGATCCGTCAGGAGACGAAAGAAATCGACCAGGCGCTGAAACAGGAACTGAAGGAAGAGCACAAAGAGCTGAAAGAAAGCACTGAGCTGCACAGAAAATAAGACAGACAGCAAAAAGGGGCTGTTGCAAAATAAAAATGCGATAGCAATTTGCACAAAAAATAGCGCAAAAACAGAAACCCGGAACCCTTTTTGAGCCACTTTGGCCCTGAAAAGGTTCCGGGTTTTGTGCATGATTTTTTCAGCGAGCCATTTTGCAACAGCCCCTTTTCAGTTCAGGGGAAATATTACTCTGACCGCAGAGCGATCACGGGGTTGCTCTTTGCGGCGCTCTTTGCGGGGATGAGACCGCCCAGGATGGTGAGGAAGGTTGCCAGCAGGATCAGGACCACAGCGGCCATCGGCGGCAGAGAAGCGGTGACGTCGCTGCTTCCGGCGACAGAGTGGATGAGCATGTTGCCGGGGATCAGCAGCAGCAGGCTTAGGCCCACGCCGATCAGGCCGGAACACAGGCCGATGATGAAGGTCTCGGCGTTGAACACCTCAGAGACATTACGCTTGGAAGCGCCAATGGCGCGCAGGATGCCGATCTCCTTGCGGCGTTCCAGAACGCTGATATAGGTGATGACGCCGATCATGATAGAGGACACCACCAGCGAGATGGCCACAAAGGCCACCAGAACATTGCTGACCATGCCCACGATCTGGGTGACCGAGTCCATCAGGGTGCCTACGGTATCGGTGTAGTGGATCACCTTGTCTTCTTCGCCCTGTGCACGCATGGCATCGTTATAGGCATCCAGCTTTTCCACGATGCTGTTCTTGGCCTCAAAGCTCTTGGGGTAGATCCAGATAGAATCGGGCTTTGCATAGTCCGCATAGCCCAGTGTGTTCAGCAGCTCATCATAGCTGGAAGAAGAACCGTTGATGGCGCTTTTCACCATCTCGGTGAGTTCCGAGCTGGACATGTTGAGGGTGACCGCATTCTGGAAGGCGGAAGCGTCGATCTTCAGTGCGCTTTCCATCTGGTCGCCCAGCTGAGAAATGTTGTTCTGGAGGACGGACTGGAGCTGCTTGCTGAACTGAGGTATCAGCTGGGCCATCAGGGTCTCCATGGAGGAGCCCAGCTGGCTCTGGAGTGCGGAACCGATCTGAGACTGCAGGGCGGAACCAAGCTGTTCGGCCAGCTGCTGACCCAGTTCACCGCTCAGCTGTTCACTCAGCTGGCTGCCGACCTGCTTCATGATCTGGTCTCCCAGCTGAGTGGTCAGCTGGTCGGAGTAGCGCTCCATGATGGTCTGCAGATTGTCTTTCAGCACAGTGGAGAACTGTTCCTGCAGGCCGGAGGTGTCCAGCAGGTCTCCCATGGATTCGGCGAGGATCTGCTTGAAGATGTCGCTCTCCATATAGGAAGAGAAGCCGATCTTGTCCAGATGCAGGATGCCGTTGCCGATGATATAGCGCTTGTAGCCGTTCATGATCTTTTTCATCAGGGCCTGCAGGGCATCCTGCGAGACCGAGATGTCCATGCCTTCGAACAGCTGGCTCAGGTCGAGGTCGTCCATTTCGGGCAGCTCGATCTCGCTGAAGTCGATCCCGCTCAGGTCGATGCCGCTGAGGTCAATGCTGCTCAGATCGATCTGGCTCAGGTCGATGCTGCTCAGATCCAGCGAGAAGCTGGACGGGTCGATGAGAGAGCTCAGGTCCAGGGAGCCGCCGCTCAGGTCGAAGGCACCATCCAAATCGAACTTGAGGGAGCTGGCATCAAACTGGAAGGCATTCTTCAAGGCATCGGTGTCCACGGAGAACAGGGAAGCAAGGTCGAAGTTGGTGAGGTCTTTGGACTCAAAAGGCTCGCCGGTCAGGACGTTGATGTCCGGGTTGGCCAGCTGCTGCTTCACGATCTCGCTGTCTGCGGCGCGGTCGATGACGTAGTTGGTCAGGTCGTGCAGGTAAGCGACGCCGGTGGGCAGGATAGAGGAAGAAGCGTCTTCCTTCGGCTGGACGATGCCGACGATGGTCAGGTCCAGACCATTGGCCACAGCCTGCTCCATATATTCCTCATCATCGGATTTATCGCGCCAGATGTGATGGGTGTCGTCATAGGCGTAGCAGTCAGCCTGATCCACGACCTTGAAAGTCTTGCCGAGGAAATCGTCATAGGAATAGGTGCCGTAGTCCTCCGGCAGAGTGATGTTCTGGTTCTGGGCGTACTGCTGCAGAGCTTTGTCCAGTTCGGCCTGATCCCGCAGGCCCAGGCTGTAGAGGGTGTAGTCGTCCACACTTCCGTCGGCGTTCAGCACCAGAATGCACTCGTCGTAATTTTCCGCCCAGCGGCCGGCCTTGACATCGTACTGATCCTCATACAGCTCCGGGGTCTCGGCCATTTCGGAGAAGGTGTTGGGGCTCATCATGGAGGACATGATGCTGGTGGTGGACAGCCCGCCGCTGTTCAGATCCGAGAAGGTGGTGTCCGGGTGGAGTTTGTGGACGGTGCCGTCTTCGTCCTGGCGGAAGATCAGCGGCTGGGGAGAATAGGCGTATTCCACAGCGGCGGCATCTTCCTTGATGGTGCATTCATCGCTGTCCAGATAGGCCTTGAGGGATTCCAGATCGTTATTGCTGACGCCCACATTCAGCCGCGAGAGCAGCTTTTTCACGGTCACCATGCCTTCCGGGGCCTGCGAAGTGCTGGTGCTGGCGGCAAAGGCGTCCGAATTCATCAGGGCGGTGAGATCCATGCCGCTGGAGGAGATCTGAAGCGGATATTCCGAAAGGGTGGAGCGCTCCATGTTCTCAATATAAACGTTGACGCCATTGGACAGGGACAGGATCAGCGCAATGCCGATGATGCCGATAGACCCGGCAAAAGCCGTCAGAAGGGTGCGGGTCTTTTTGGTCAGCAGGTTGTTGAAGCTCAGAGACAGAGCCGTGAGAGGGGACATGGAGGAATGACCCAGGTTTTTGTGCACCGGCGGAGTCATGGCTGCAGTGTCCGGTTCAAAGGGAGCGGAATCGGAGCGGATGACACCGTCCTTCACGCGCACGATGCGGGTGGCATACTGCTCAGCCAGTTCGGGGTTGTGGGTGACCATGACCACGAGACGATCTTTCGCCACGGCTTTCAGCAGCTCCATGACCTGGATGCTGGTCTCGCTGTCCAGAGCGCCGGTGGGCTCATCGGCCAGCAGGATGTCGGGGTTGTTCACCAGTGCACGGGCGATGGCCACACGTTGCATCTGGCCGCCGGACATTTCGCTGGGGTGCTTGTGCAGCTGGTTGCCCAGGCCCACATCTTCCAGCGCTTTGGATGCCCGGCGGCGGCGCTCTGCTTTGGAGATGCCGGAGATGGTCAAAGCCAGCTCTACGTTGGCCAGCACGGTCTGGTGAGGGATGAGGTTGTAGCTCTGGAACACAAAACCAATGGTATGGTTGCGGTAAGAATCCCAGTCGCGGTCGGTGTATTTTTTGGTGGAGACGCCGTTGATGATAAGGTCGCCGCTGTCGTAGCGGTCCAGACCGCCTACAATGTTCAGCAGCGTGGTCTTGCCGGAACCGCTGGGGCCCAGAATGGCGACGAATTCATTGTCGCGCAGGTTCAGGCTGACATCGTCCAGCGCTTTCTGCACCAGATCACCGGTCCGGTATTCTTTTTTGATGTGTTTGAGTTGAAGCATGTTGCCGTGCCTTTCCGGCGCTTTTCCGCAAAAGCGCCGCTTTGATACCTTTTATCTTTTATATAGATCACGATTTCCGCAGTTGGACAATAAACCATTTTATTTTATCAAAAGATTATGAAGAAAGTATGTATAATCCGGAGGGAAAAATTGCAGTTACGCTCTTTTTGCCCGGATTTCCGGTGGAGCAGCGTGAAAGTGCAGGGTTTGACAGGGAAAGAACGGAAGATGGTTGAAATTGCGTCGGATTCGTGCTATTTTAAAAGCAGGACATGAAGCTGGACGCTCAAAAACGTCGGAATTTTCGCGCTGTGACACAATTGTGACGCAAATGTACGCTGACGGAACCTTGCTTACAAATGAAATGCGTCGCAGAATGCGTAAAAACGACACAAAAACAGCTGAAATGTGAAAACGACACTTTTAGACACTTTTTCAGGATTGAAGGAGTCCCTCTCTGCTCTTTACAATATAAAAGGAAAAACAAGGGTACGCCAAAAGCGTCGCAAATCCTTGTAGCAAGGAGGAACTCATAATGGAACGTACATTTTCGCCAATGGTCCGTCAATTTTCAGCGATCGACGGTTTGCAGAAAGCATATACGCTGGTTTATTCCATGGACGCGGATGATGAAAACGGGTGTCGGCTGACCCTTTGCCGCACCGGCAGCAGCCAGTGCATGGAGAGCCAGTATGTTGCTGCAACACCGGAATTCTGCTACCGTATTCTGCGCTATCTGTGTGAAAATGGCGTGCAGCCGGAGATCTGGCAGGATGTGGTGGAAGAACTGACGACGGCAGAACAGCTCGTGCAGAAAGGCGGGGCTCTGCGTGGACATTGAGCGTACGACCAAAGCACTGCAGGTGGCTCTTGCAAGCTATGACCGCAAGGAACTGCGTGTTCAGAAACATTTTCTGGAAGAGCAGAGCCTGTCTGCCGGGTGCACCTGTTTTCGCAGCGGCAGCAAGCTGCTGATGATGCTGCAGCAGGGCTGCCTGTTCGACGTCGTGATCATCTGCGGAGAGCTGGAGGACATGAGCGGGCTGGAATTTGTCATGAAGGTCCGTCGGCTGGAACACCACCCCATGGTGCTGATCTTTGATGATGGACGCAGACGGAACGAATCGGCGCTGTGCGTGGAATCCGGCAACGGCATTTTCTATTTTGGCCAGATGGAACTGAAAAGCCTGCTGCGGGAGCTCTACCGGCTGCCGGGCCAGCAGGGCCAGAAGACAGAGCGCCAGTGTCAGGAACTGTATCAGGGCTGGGGCCTGCAGCTGCAGGATGTGAACTGCAGCTATCTGACCTGTGCGGTGGACATCGTGTTCTCAACGCAGCAGAAGCTGGCCATCCGCAAAGAGATCCTGCAGCCGGTGGGCCAGCGGTTCAATGTGTCGGTGTCGGCAGTGGACAGCGGCATCCGGCGGATGATCGACCAGCTGGAGGCCAACCCCACGGATGCGTGGACGGCATTCAAAGAAGAAAATGGTTTTGCCCGGGAAAAACTGACCACCGGCAAGCTGATCTATGCGATCAAGAATCATCTGCGCCGTCAGACGGACGAATGACCGCATTCTGGGAGGAAGACAGAATGGAGCAAATGCAACGGGAGGCAGGAGCGCTGGAGATCCAGGCCGTGCCGCAGAGGGATGTGGAACAGGCCTGCTTTCATGCACTGGGGCTGATCGGCCGCAACTGCGAGTATCTGGAACAGCACCTTGCGCGTTCCGGCGCGGATGAGGCGTCCCGGCAGGCGGTGGCGGACATCGGCGCGGAGACTGCCCGGCTGGACCGCACAGTCAACGAGGTGATGGCGCTGCTGGAGTTTCTCCGTGCGGAGGAACTGCCCACCCTGTATCCGCTGGATCTGTGCGGGCTGATGCAGCAGATCGCGGCACAGGCGGACATGATCCAGGCGCAGCTGAATGTGGCGCTGGAACTGGACTGCGGCGGCTGGACAGCCTGCCGCGTGATGGCAGACCGCAGCGACGCGGAACTGCTGTTGCTGCATCTGATCTCCAACGCTCTGCGCGCCTGCAGTGCCGGGGAAAAGGTGCAGGTTTTTCTGCGGCGCAGCGAGACTTGCTGGCAGCTGACCGTGCTGGACAACGGCTGCGGCCTGCCGGAACGCAGCGAGGAAGCGTGGATCGAGAACCGCCGGTGCTTCCTGGGCGGGGCAAAGCTGGGGCTTCTGCTCTGCCGCGAGTGCTGCCACCGCATGGGCTGGGGCCTGCGGGTGGAAGATGCGCCGGAGGCGGGCACACAAGCGGTCATCACCATCCCGCTGAGCACCGACCGCGCAGCAGGCAATATGCTGGAGCTCCATTCCGAGAACGACACCCTGCGGGAAGAGCGGCAATACCGGCTGCGCGCCATGCTGGTGCGTGAGCTGCGCACCATGCCGGAGCGGGGAGAACCGGAAGACATTTAAAGGTAAAAAGAAAAAACAAAGACCGCTGTGCGGGCAATGGCCTGTGCAGCGGCCTTTTTGTCCGGGAAGAGTTAAGAACTTTTACCGCAAAGCGGAAAATGCCGCGCAAAAGATGGCAAGTTCACAAAATGTTTAACTTTTCGAGCGGAAAATACTATTTTTTCCGTGTAAAATAAAGGACACGGATTGATTGTGCCGAAAAATTGGATTATAATATTCTTGTATGCGAACCGGCAGAATGATTCGCTAACAAACAAAAAAACGGGCAGGGAAAACCGCCTTTGCCGCATACCGGGGGCATTGCTCCCGGCATTTGTCCTTAGGAGGAAAAACAACGTGAGAGTAGGTCTTGACATCGGCAGCACCACCATTAAGTGCGTGGTACTGGATGAACATGATACGCTGCTGTATTCTACATACGAACGACACTACAGTCATATTCTGGAAAAGGCGCAGGAACTGCTGCGCCGCATCGACGCCGAGCAGCTGTACGGTCAGAAGGCACTGCTGAGCATTTCCGGCTCGGCCGGCATGGGCCTGGCCGACAGCTGCGGCGTGCCCTTTGTGCAGGAGGTGTTCTCCACCCGCGTGGCGGTCAAGCGCTTTGTGCCTGCCACCGACTGCGTCATTGAGCTGGGCGGCGAGGATGCCAAGATCCTGTTTTTGACCAATGGCACTGAGGTGCGCATGAACGGCAGCTGCGCCGGCGGCACGGGTGCGTTCATCGACCAGATGGCCACCCTGCTGAAAATGAGCGCAGATGAGATGAACAAGGCCGCTGAAAATGCACAGCGCACCTACACCATCGCTTCCCGCTGCGGCGTGTTTGCCAAGAGTGACGTGCAGCCCCTGATCAATCAGGGTGCCCGCACCGAGGACATCGCCGCAAGCATCTATAAGGCCGTGGTCAACCAGACCATCGCAGGCCTTGCCCAGGGGCGCCCCATCAAGGGCAACATCCTGTATCTGGGCGGCCCGCTGACCTTCAGCACGGTGCTGCGCAAGAGCTTCGACGAAGCTTTGGGCGTCACCGGCACCTGCCCGGAAAACAGCCTGCTGTATGTGGCGCTGGGCGCTGCCCTGTATGCAGACAAGGAGTTCGTGCTGTCTGATGTGGCCGACGCTCTGGATCAGTACGCCGCAACTGCCACCTATGCCAGCGAGCCTCCGCTGTTCGCCAGCAAGGAAGAGTATGAGGCATTCCACGCCCGCCATATGTCTCACAGCGTGCCCCGCGTGCCGTTCAGCGCGCAGTGCGGCCCGGTGCACATTGGCATCGACTCCGGCTCCACCACCGTCAAACTGGTGGTCGTGGATGAGAAGAGCCAGATCCTCTACACCAATTATCAGCCCAACCTCGGCAACCCGCTACCCCTGATCCGGGAGCAGCTGCTGAAAATTTATCAGGAGCATCCGGGCCTGCAGGTGGCCAGCGTGACCACCACCGGCTACGGCGAAGAGCTGGTGAAGAACGCATTCCGCTGCGACTATGGTCTGGTGGAAACGGTGGCTCACTTCACTGCAGCAAAATACTTCATGCCGGACGTGGACTTCATCATCGACATCGGCGGCCAGGACATGAAATGCTTCAAGATCGAGGATGGCGCCATCAGCAACATCTTCCTGAACGAAGCCTGCTCTTCCGGCTGCGGCAGCTTCCTGCAGACCTTCGCACAGGCACTGGGCTATGACGTGAAGGAATTTGCAAGCCTCGGCCTGTTTGCAGACCGCCCGGTGGATCTGGGCAGCCGCTGCACCGTGTTCATGAACAGCTCGGTCAAGCAGGCACAGAAGGACGGCGCAAGCATTGAGAACATCTCTGCCGGTCTGTCGATCAGCGTGGTCAAGAACGCGCTGTACAAGGTAATCCGTGCTTCCAGCCCCGAAGAGCTGGGCCGCAAGATCGTGGTGCAGGGCGGCACCTTCTATAATGAAGCCGTGCTGCGTGCCTTTGAGAAGGAAATGGGCGTCGAGGTCATCCGCCCGGACATTGCCGGCTTGATGGGCGCTTACGGTGCAGCTCTGTTCGGCCTGCGCCAGAGCCAGAAAGCCCACAAGAATACTTCCGCCATGATGAGCCAGGAAGAGCTCGAAAAGTTTGAGCAGAAGGTGGTCAGCGTCAAGTGCGGCGGCTGCGGCAACCACTGCCAGCTCACTGTCAACACCTTCGCCGATGGCCGCAAGTATATCTCCGGCAACCGCTGCGACAAGCCTGTCACCGGTAAGAGTGCGGACAACAGCCTGAACCTCTATGCATACAAGCAGGAACTGCTGGCCAGCTATAAGCCCGTCCCCGGCAAGCGCGGCTCCATCGGCATTCCGCTGTGCCTGGGCTTCTATGAGCTGCTGCCCTTCTGGTGGGCATTCTGGACGAAGCTGGGCTTCGCTGTGCACACCAGCCCGGTGTCCAGCCGCGGCCTGTACCTCGCCGGTCAGGCCACCATCCCCAGCGACACCGCCTGCTTCCCGGCCAAGCTGAGCCACGGCCACATCAAGGCCCTGAGCCAGATGCAGCTGGATGCTATCTTCTACCCCTGCCTGACCTACAATGTGGACGAGGGTCTGGGTGACAATCACTATAACTGCCCGGTGGTGGCCTATTACCCCGAAGTTCTGGCAGGCAACTGCCCGGAGCTTGAGGGCAAAAAGTTCATCTATGACTATGTGGGCATCCACCGTCCGAAGAACTTTGTGCACAAGATGGCGAAGGATATTCTGCCGAAGTACTTTGGCGGCATCTCCGAAAAGGAAGTGCAGGCTGCAGCCGACGCCGCTTATGCCGAGTATGAATCTCACATGGCGAAGATCCGCGTGAAGGGCAGCGAGATCATCGACGAAGCACGCCGTCAGGGCAAGCGCATCATTGTGCTGGCGGGCCGTCCGTACCATGTTGATCCCGAGGTCAACCACGGCATCGACCGCCTCATCACCCGCCACGGCGCTGCCGTCGTCACCGAGGACAGCATTTCCAACCGGGTGCAGAAGTTCCCCACCAGCGTGCTGAACCAGTGGACTTACCACAGCCGTCTGTATGCTGCCGCCAAATACTGCACCACCCAGAAGGATATGGATCTGGTACAGCTGGTGTCTTTCGGCTGCGGCGTGGATGCCATCACCACCGACGAGACCCGCGAGATCCTGCAGGAGGGCAGCAAGCTCTACACCCAGCTGAAGATCGACGAGATCACCAACCTGGGTGCCGTGAATATCCGCCTGCGCAGCCTGTTCGCTGCTCTGGATGAGCGCGACGAGGTGGCCGAGGAAAAGGCTGCCCCCAAGGCAGAAGCCTGATACATAGGAGGAACCTATGGAATACAATTATCCCAAATTTACCCCGGAGATGAAGAAGACCCACACCATCCTCATCCCCAACATGGCCATCACCCAGTTCCGTCTGCTGGAATACGCCCTGCGCTACGACGGCTACAAGTGCGAGATTTTGGGCAACTGCGGCAGTGCCGTGGCACAGCTTGGCCTGAAATATGTCCACAACGATACCTGCTATCCGGCACTGCTGGTCATCGGCCAGTTCTTGGATGCGCTGAACAGCGGCAAGTATGATCTGGATCACACTGCTCTGCTCATCACTCAGACCGGCGGCGGCTGCCGCGCTTCCAACTACATCCACCTGCTGCGTAAGGCACTGGTCAAGGCGGGCTATCCGCAGATTCCGGTGGCCAGCCTGAACTTCTCGGGTCTGGAAAAGGACAGCGGCTTCCAGATGACTCTGCCGCTGGCACGCCGTGCACTGGCCTGCATCTTCTACGGTGACATGCTGTGCGCCCTGCGCAATCAAGTGGCCCCGTATGAGAACGAAAAGGGCGCAGCGGACAAGCTGGTGGACCTGTGGGTCGAGCGCCTGGGCCGTGTGCTGCTGGCGGGCAAAGGCTATACCTCCAAAGAGATGAAGCATACCTTCCCATTCATTGCACAGGACTTTGCAAAAATTCCGGTCACCCGTGTGCCCAAGGTCAAGGTGGGCGTCGTGGGCGAAATTTACGTCAAATACAGCCCGCTGGGAAACAACGACCTGCAGAAATTCCTCGAAAGTCAGGACTGTGAGGTCAACTTCCCGGGCCTGATGGGTTTCGTGCAGTATTGCGCCTTCAATATGGGCGAGGATCACATCCTGTACGGCGGCAAGCTGGCCGTGAAGATCGGCATTGACCAGTTCCTCAATTGGCTGGACAGCATCGAGCGCGCCATGCTCAAGGCAGAGTCCGATGCAGGCTTCTACGCTCCCGGCCCCTTCAAAGAGCTGGTGGAAAAGCCCGAGGGCATCATCTCTCTGGGTGCCAAGATGGGCGAAGGCTGGCTGCTGACCGCCGAGATGATCGAGCTGGTGCAGGGCGGCTACGGCAACATCGTGTGTGCACAGCCCTTCGGCTGCCTGCCGAACCACATCGTGGGCAAGGGCATGGTCAACAAGATCCGTGCCCTGTACCCCAGCGCCAACATCACCCCCATCGACTATGACCCCAGCGCCACCAAGGTCAATCAGGAGAACCGCATCAAGCTGATGCTGGCTGTCGCAAAAGAACGCCTGAACACCCCCGTGGAAGCAAAACCGCTGACCGCCGAAGAAATTGCCGGCGGCGCCCCGAAGGTCGGCGCAACGGTTTGATCGTGCATCTGCTATGGCATAAAAGATAATAAAACGCTCCTGTCAGCATTTTTCGGTGCTTGACAGGGGCGTTTTTGTTTCGCGAAATTTTCTGGCAGAATGGAAAAATGAAAGCAGAAACGGTTGTGCAATTTGACCGAATCAGGAAAGTGGCTTGACGGCTGCAGAACGGAAGCGTACTATAAAGAAAAAGGAGGGACGATCATGGCGATGAATCAAAAGCGGAACGCAGCTTTGAAGCTGACAGCGGGCATTCTGCTGGCCTCACTGTCCTTGACCGCGTGCGGAACTCAGAACGCGGTGGGCAGGATCGGAGGTGCGCCGCTGGCAGAAACACTGACGGCAGCTGCCGGGAGTGTCAGTTTTGAAGAGAATGCGGCCGAACAGAAGAAATCGTACACCGAAACCAAAAGCAGCATGTCGGATGGATACTATGGCGGCGGCGAATGCCACACCGGGATCACGGTTACAGTGACCTATCAGATCGGCGGCAAAGAGATCGAGGTGTATTACAACAGCACCAGTGAGTTTGTGGACGCACAGGGCAATGTGGACTTGGAAAGCGCCTACACGGGACATGAGACGTATGAATACACTTACACATTGTCCAAGCCGCTGCAGTCGATCGACCGTGTGGACAAAGAGCATGTCATTTTTTATGTCCCGGCGGGCACGACCGTTGAGGTGTCAAGCTATCGTGAAACGACTTATGACGTGTCGGAAATGCAGCTGTGGCTGTGCACGCTGAACGGCCTGACCTCGGATACACAGCGGAAAACGGAGTGTCTGAACGACAAAACCTCGCTGGATGACACACGGCTGAAAGAACATTTCGTGCCGGGCTCAGTGCCGAAAGAGCCGGAGAAAAAGCTGACGATCAAAAAGAACCAGATGTGCAAGGTGTACGGCTACGATGGATTCTGCCCGTACCGCAGCTTTGGCGGTATCACGTTCTGTGCCAAGTGAACATGGGAAAAGAAAGCCCGTCCGGGCCAAAAACTCGGACGGGCTTTATCATGCCTTATGGAAAATCAAATCAGGAAAAATTATTTGGAATTCTTCATGTAGATGTGGTGGGGCAGACCGGCAATGTACAGCGGGGTCAGCTCAGCCTGGATCAGCGGGCGGGCGTAGTTGAGGAACTCCTCAGTCATCTGGGTGTGATTCTCGTTCATCCAGCTCAGCGGCACCTTCTTTTCGAGGTTTGCGACCTCGCTGATGGGGTGCAGCTCGGTGGTGCACTGGTACGGGCTGTTGGAGATGCGCTTCAGGGCCACCATCTGGCCGGTGACACCCTCAAACGCGGCCTTGGCAGCAGCGCCGCCGACCTGATAGGCTTCGGTGATGTCGGTGCGGCTGGTCAGATGGCCAGCGCAGCGCTGCAGGGTGGAAAGCTCGATGCAGCGGGTCTTGGTGTCCAGGTTGCGGGCAACCACGTTTGCCAGATAGCGGGCGGTGCCGGTCAAAGCCTTGTGGCCGAATGCGTCCACAGCGTGCACATCGTCGGCCAGCTCACAGACATAGCGGCCATCCTCCAGCTTGACGCCTTCGGACACGGCGATGACGATGCTGGGCTTTTTCTCCTGCATCACGCGAACCTTCTCGATGAAGTGATCCACATTGAAGGGCACTTCGGGCAGGCAGATCATATCCACGCCCTCGCAGTCGTCGCTCTTGGCCAGAGCAGCGGCAGCGGTCAGCCAACCAGCGTTGCGGCCCATGATCTCCACCACAGTGACATACTTGGTGCCGTAGACGGTGGCATCGCGGATGATCTCCTTCATCACCACGCCGATGTACTTGGCAGCAGAGCCATAGCCGGGGGTGTGGTCGGTGACCATCAGGTCGTTGTCAATGGTCTTGGGCACGCCCATAAAGCGGATATCGCTCTGGATGCGCTCACCGTACTCAGCCAGCTTGCCGATGGTGTCCATGGAGTCGTTGCCGCCGATGTAGAAGAAGTAGCCGATGTTCAGCTTTTCCAGAATGGCGAACAGCTTCTTGTAGACGGCCTCGTCTTCGTGCCAGTCGGGCAGCTTGTAACGGCAGCTGCCCAGGAAGCTGGACGGAGTGCGCTTGAGCAATTCGATGTCGAGGTCATCGGTCAGAACGGTGGAAAGATCCACGACCCGCTCCTCCAGCAGGCCGGCGACGCCATTGCACATGCCATAGACGACCTCTGCGCCGCGGCTCTTGCAGCTTTCAAAGACGCCTGCAAGGCTCGCATTGATGACGGAAGTAGGACCGCCAGACTGACCAACGATTGCATTTTTACCCA
>CAVKKE010000025.1:0-24957 GCA_963656875.1 Barnesiella intestinihominis
TCGAAGACCCTTTCGTGTATTGGTCACTGCCGGCCATACCGATGATGGCAAACCCATTGTTCGTCCCCTTCGCCCTGTCGGATACTTCGAGACCTACAATGAAGCTTATGAAGCTCTTGTAAAGTATAATGCCCACCCCTTCGACCTCGCAAATAAAACGACCATGCAGGTTCTCTTTGATTCCTGGCTGTCATCGCGAGAGAAGAAAGTTGATTCTTCTACGCTCTCCCGTTATAAAAGAGCCTGGGCTTATTCTTCTTCTATCCATAATATGCTTGTTCGGGATGTACACATTTCCCATCTTCAAAACTGCATTGAAAACGGCACCATCACTTATGCCGGAAAAATACGTCATCCTGAAAATAACGCAAAAGAGTCGATGAAAACTCTTTACAACCTTCTTTTTGATTATGCTCTTGCAAACGAGCTGGTCGATAAAAATTATGCTCGTATGTTCACAATTGATTCCGGCTATGTCCGCAAACCAAACTGCCATATTGCCTATACCGATGAGGAACTTGACCTTCTCTGGTCCAGCATCGATAAGCACCCGATCATCGATATGATCCTGATTCAGTGCTATTCCGGCTGGCGTCCTGGCGAAATGTGCGACCTGAAAATGGAAAATGTTGACATTAAAGCTGGTACCTTTACAGGCGGACTAAAAACAAAATCGGGGATAAACCGAACTGTGCCGATTCATCCCCGTATTTACGATCTTGTAAAATCACGCTATGAGAAAGCTCTCGAAGCGGGATCGCCGTATTTATTTTTTACGATTCGCCAGCGCGGATTCCATCATTTAAACACTGTAAAAGGTGACCCCACAAAAATAAGTTATGCCTCATTTCAGCTGCAACTTGTAAATGAAGTTGTCCCTTTACTGTCGCTTAATCCAGAGCATAAAGGCCACGACGGGCGTGTAACTTTTGTTACAATGGCTAAAAAAGCTGAGATGGATGAATACGCCATCAAGCGAATCGTCGGCCATTATATCAAGGATCTTACCGAGCGCGTTTATACTCAACGCGACCTTCGATGGCTTAAAAACGAGATTCAAAAAATCCCGTAATTTCCTACATCATTCCTGCAATCGAGTATCGGGAATGTGTAGGAGTGAGTCGATTTCCCCTACATTTTATCCAATCCGCAGACACCTCATTTCGCGTATCTACGTTCAATTACATCTTAAAATCAGATAGAAATGGTGTTTGCGACATCCAGCAGCACCGGGTCGAGGGTCTTGGTCATTTCAAGAGCCTCATCCACGGGGTAATCCACCAGCTTCTCACCCTTCATGCCGACGATGCGGTTGTACTTGCCCTGCTCCAGCAGGCAGACAGCGTGATAGCCCATTGCGGATGCGTTCACACGGTCACGCAGCGTGGGAGAGCCGCCGCGCTGGACATGGCCCAGAATGGTGGCGCGGGAGTCAATGCCGGTGCGTGCCTGGATCTCGTTGGCGATTTCCTGTGCGTGGCCGACACCCTCTGCCACAATGATGATGAAGTGACGCTTGCCGGTCTTCTGGGTCTCTGCGATCTTGTCCAGAATGTCGCGCTGCATGTCAAATTCCTTCTCGGGCAGCAGAACAGCCATTGCGCCGGAAGCGATGGCAACATTCAGAGCGATGTAACCAGCGTTGCGGCCCATGACTTCGACCACGCTGCAACGGTCGTGGCTCTGGGTGGTGTCGCGCAGCTTGTCGATCATTTCCAGAGCGGTGTTCATGGCAGTGTCATAGCCGATGGTGTAATCGGTGCAGGAAATATCGTTGTCGATGGTGCCGGGCAGGCCGATCATCGGGATGCCGCGGTGTGCCAGCTCACGGGCACCACGGTAAGAACCGTCGCCGCCGATGACCACCAGTGCATCAATGCCCAGCTCGCGGCACTTCTCAGCGCCCTTGTCCTGGCCTTCCTTGGTCTTGAACTCCAGGCAGCGGGCCGTATAAAGAATGGTGCCACCGGCAGAGATAATGTTCGAGACGCTGCGCAGGTTCATTTCAAAGCACTCGCCGTTCAGCAGGCCGTTGTAGCCGCGCTGAATGCCGATCATGCGATAACCCTTGTGCAAGCCCGTGCGAACCACAGCGCGCACTGCAGCGTTCATGCCGGGAGCATCGCCGCCGCTTGTCAGCACGCCAATCGTTTTGATCTGCTTTTCCATACGAGAGATTCCCTCCAATTTGTTTCTTCATTTACCCATGAGCGGGACTTCCTTCTTCCAAGCCCCGGCACATTGCATTGCTGAAAGATACTTTAGATACCTTGATCTCGCCTTGAACAATTATATCACAAAGCAGAGCATTTGAAAACATTCATCCCGTTGTGATTCGTGCACAGAAATGTCATTTTGTTGCAACATTCCGTGCTCCGACCAGTCTTTCCAGCTCCTGAAACAGCAGCGGATGGCCCGAAGCGTACAGCCGCCGGGGTGCCGCCAGGCGCTGGCCCGTGTCTGCCATGCAGAGGATCACCGGGATGTCTCCGTCAAAGATCTCCAGCAGGTTGACCACCTTGGCATATTCCCTGCTCTGACGGGACGGCAGCCGGATATAGATCTTCTTCGCCGCTGTTTTCAGCGGGTTCAGCTGGCCGTTGTTGGGCTTGGCCGGATTATAGTTTTCGATGGGGACGATGCTTTCTGCCAGCAGCTTGGATGCTTCATCTTCCCGCACGGAGAGCCTGCCGTCGATCACGACGACCGCATTTTCCCGCAGAGAATCCCGGAAGGTGTCCAGCACCTTGGGGAACACGATGACTTCCATGGTGCCGGTCAGGTCTTCCACGCTGGTGAATGCCATCATGCTGTTGGACTTGGTGGTCATCATACGGTTTTTGACCACAGCGCACACGATGCGCACCCGTTCGCCGTCTTTCACATGGGCGTCCTCGCCGGTCAGTGCTTTGATGGAGTGAGATGCGACCCTGGCAGACTGTTCCCTGTAAGCATCCAGCGGATGGCCGGACAGATACAGGCCGCTGACTTCTTTTTCCTGCTGAAGCAGCTCTTTGTGGCTGTATTCCGGCAGTTCCCTGATCTCGTAGACATCCTCCGAAGCGTCGTCCTGCGCCTGCCCGCTCATGACTGAGAATAGATCCAACTGTCCGTCCAGATTGCGGCGGGAGTCAGTCTCAACGCTTTTCAGGATGCCTTCCACGGCTTCCACAAGGCTGCGGCGGTTGTAACCCATGTGGTCAAATGCGCCTGCCTTGATCAGACATTCCACGGCGCGGCGGTTCAGTTCGTTGCCATGCATCCGCTTGCAGAAATCATACAGGCTGGTGTAGGGCTTGTTCACCCGCTCTTTCACCACATTCTCGATCAGGTTGCGGCCCACATTCTTGACAGCATTCAGACCGAAACGGATCTGCCCGTTTCCGTCTGCCGTGAAGCCGCCGTTTGACACATTCACATCCGGCGGAAGCACCTTGATGCCAAGGCGTGCGCACTCGCCGGAATACTCGATGACCTTGTCGGTGTTGTCCAGCACACTGGTCAGCAGAGCCGCCATGAATTCGCTGGGATAGTGGCATTTGAGATAGGCCGTCTGGAATGCCACATAGGCGTAGCAGGCAGCATGGCTCTTGTTGAAGGCATAAGACGCGAAGCTGGACATCTCATCGTAGATCTCGTTTGCCACCTTTTCCGGGATGCCGTTTGCCACGCAGCCTGAGCATTCATTGCCGGGGTCTGTGCAACCATGGACGAAGTGCTCCCGTTCTGCTTCCATGACAGCGTGCTTCTTTTTGCTCATGGCGCGGCGGACGTTGTCTGCCTGGCCAAAGGAGAAGCCCGCCAGTTCACGGAAGATCTGCATGACCTGTTCCTGATAGACGATGCAGCCGTTGGTCACGTCCAGAATGTGGGCCAGCTGCGGGGTCTTGTAGCTGATCTTGTCCGGCTCGTGGCGGTTGCGCAGGTAAGTCGGGATCGAATCCATAGGGCCGGGGCGGTACAGGCTGATAAGAGCGATGACATCTTCAAGGTTCTGCGGCTGCAGGCCCACCAGCACCTGCTTCATGCCGGAAGATTCCAGCTGGAACACGCCCTCGGTGTCGCCCTGACCCAGCATCTTGTAAGTGTCCGGGTCATCGTAATCCAGCTTCTGGATGGAGAACTCCGGATGACTTTTCTGCACCGCAAGTTCCGCGTCGCGGATGACAGTCAGGGTGCGCAGGCCCAGAAAGTCCATTTTCAAAAGGCCCAGCTCTTCGATCTCGGTCATGTTGAACTGGGTCACGGGCAGGCCGTCGTTGGTAGCCAGCGGCAGATAATAATCCGTGGGTTCCGGCGTGATGACAACGCCCGCCGCGTGAGTGGACGCATGGCGGGGCATGCCTTCCACTTTCAGGGCCGTGTCGATCAGCTCAGTGACCTGCGGGTCATTGTCGTACATTCGCTTCAGCTC
The DNA here is from genome assembly GCA_963656875.1 of Barnesiella intestinihominis. GTDB lineage: Bacteria > Bacillota > Clostridia > Oscillospirales > Ruminococcaceae > Faecalibacterium. Next base: position 4,415 of record CAVKKE010000025.1, read on the forward strand.
CGGCGAAACTTCCAATGCACGCTTCAGCGTCATTTTCAGTTCCATAGGAACCTGTTTTGCCACAGCATCCACCTGCTGATACGGAATGCCCATCACGCGGCCCACATCGCGGATGGCGTTGCGGGCCGCCATGGTGCCGAAAGTGACGATCTGCGCCACATGGTCAGCACCGTACTTGCGGTTAACGTAGTCGATGACTTCCTGCCGACGCTCGTAGCAGAAGTCCACGTCAAAATCGGGCATACTGACACGTTCCGGGTTCAGAAAACGCTCGAAGATCAGATTATAGCGGATGGGGTCGATATCCGTGATTCCAACACAGTAGGCCGCGATGCTGCCTGCGCCGGAGCCACGGCCCGGGCCCACCGGGATGCCCTGGCTCTTGGCATAGTTGACGTAATCCCAGACGATGAGATAGTAGTTGGTGTAGCCCATCTTCTTGACCACGCCGATCTCGTAGGTCAGGCGGTCTTTGTTGGCCTGCGGCACATCGGGGCCATAGCGGCGTTCCAGACCATCCCAGCAGAGCTTTTCGAAAAACTCCTGATTATCCATGCCATTCGGGGCTTTATAATATGGAATTTTGGTGTGGCCGAACTCAAAATCAAAGTTGCACTGTTCTGCAATTTTCGCCGTGTTTTCGCAGGCCTCCGGCACCATGGAGAACAGATCATACATTTCGTCCGTGGTCTTGACGTAGAATTCGTCGGTCTGGAACTCCATGCGGTCCGCGTCCTGAATAGTCTTGCCGGTCTGGATACACAGCAGGATGCCCTGCATCTTGGCGTCTTCCTTGCGCAGATAGTGGGAGTCGTTGGTGGCCGCCATGGGGATGCCGGTCTCGCGGGAAAGCTTGATGAGCTGGGGCAGAACGATGTTGTCCTCTTCCAGGCCGTGATCCTGCAGTTCAATATAATAATTGCCCTCGCCGAAGAGGTCGCGGTACCACAAAGCACTCGTCTTTGCGCGCTCATAGTCGCCTGCAAGAATCGCCTGCGGGATCTCACCGGCCAGGCAGGCGGAAAGGCAGATCAGGCCCTCGTGGTACTGTTCCAGCAGTTGCTTGTCAATGCGGGGCTTGGAATAGAAGCCCTCCACGAAAGCCGCCGACACCATTTTGATAAGGTTTTTGTAGCCGGTCTCATTCTTGCACAGCAGGATCAGATGGTTGTTGCCGTCGATCTTGTTGACCTTGTCGAAACGGGTGCGGGTGGCCACATAGACTTCACAGCCAATGATCGGCTTGATGCCTGCTTTCTTTGCTGCCTTATAGAACTGCACACAGCCGTACATGACACCGTGGTCGGTGCAGGCAATGGCCGTCTGGCCGCACTCCTTCACACGATCCATCAGCTGATCGATGCGGCAGGCACCATCCAGCAGGCTGTATTCCGTATGGATATGCAGATGGACAAAATCCCGTCCGAGACGGTTGCCCTCACTGATCTCGCTCACTTTTTGCCTCCTGTTCCAGATTCTGCCGCAGATTTTCCGCCAGTGCTTCCAGCTTCTTCATCCGGTGCGAAAGACCGGATTTGCTCATGGGTGGATCAAAACAGCTGCACAGCGCCGTCAGCGACAGGTCGGGATACTGCATCCGCTTGGCCGCAGCATCCTTCAGGGCATCCGGCAGTGTCGCAATGGCATCGTGCTCATCCAGAAAACGGATGGCTTTCAGCGTCTGGGCATTGGCCCGGGCAGTTTTGCCGAGATTCGCCGTGTCACAGTTGGTCTGCCGGTTGGTCTGGTTGCGCACTTGTTTGAAAGCCTTCTGGGTGCGGATCTGCTCTGCCGCGTCGGCTGCCCCCATAAAGCCGAGCAGCCGCTCCACATTGGCGCTGGTCTTGACGTAGATCAGGTTCACGCCGTTGCGGCGGGTCCGGTGGGGCGCAAACTCGTGTTCTGCCAGAAGTGCCTCAAAATCCCGGGCCAGATTGGTGCGGGAGGTGAGGAACTCCAGATTATACTCCTTCTGCGGGTCAATGACCGTGCCGCTGCACAAAAAAGCTGCGCCAATGTACGCACTGACGCAGGTCTGGCAGCGGATCATACGGGGATCGATCTGCAGGCTTGTCTCGCTGCCGGTGGTGCCGAACAGCTCATGCATCCGCGCCACCTGCTCCGGTGCGCGGATGTTGAATTCATACAGGATGCCGCTGGGGCGCTGTTTTTCGATGATCTCGCCCTGCACGCCGCAGCGCGCAAACAGCTGCTGCGCGGCCCGGACGGTACACTGCTGCTCCGTCTGCAGCACCAGGCCGCGGGCATCAAAATATTTGGCAAAGCAGGCGACGCCATAAGCCGCCGCACGGACGCAGCAGTCTTTCTGCAGGCTGCGCCCGGCGATCTCCTCCCTTGCACGGGATGCAAAACTACTCATTATTCCTCGATTCTGTCAACGCTTCGCGTCACGGTGCTGCACACCCGGCTTATAGCCCAGAGATTCGCAGTATTCCGCGATCTTCCTCGCAAAGGTGATGGAGCGGTGTTTCCCGCCGGTGCAGCCCACTGCAATGGTGAGCTGGCTCTTTCCCTCTTTGACATACAGCGGCAGCGCATATTGCAGGAAGTTCTCATAGCGTTTGAGCAGCTCCTGCGCTTCCGGGTGGCTCATGACAAAGTCCACCACTTCCTGGTCAAGGCCGGTCTTGTGCTTGAGCTCCGGCACATAGAAGGGGTTTGGCAGGCAGCGCACATCCAGCACCAGATCCGCTTCCTGCGGGATGCCAAACTTGAAGCCAAAGGACATCACGTTCAGCCGCATGGCTCCCTTTGCCCCGCCATTCTTTTCAAAAAGATCGCATATCCGCTCTTTGTTCTGAGCCGTGGAGAGCAGAGCCGTGTTGATGGTGTAATCTGCGCGTTCCCGCAGCGGCTCAAGGATCTGGCGTTCCTTTCCAAAGGCTTCCCGGGTGGAGATGCCTTCCGAAATGCTGATGGGGTGACGGCGGCGGGTCTCACTGTAGCGGCGCATCAGCACATCGTCCGGTGCATCCAGGAACAGGATCTTGTAAGGGATCTTCTGCTGATCCAGCTCCTGCAGCGCCTTCTCGACCTGCTCCTTCGTCCGGCAGCCGCGCACATCCATGGACAGCGCCACCCGTTCCAGCTGGTTGTCGCCCGCCTCCGAAAAGGCTGTGATGCTGGGCAGCAGGCCCGCCGGGACATTATCAATGCAGAAAAAGCCGATATCCTCCAATGCATTCATGGCCACCGACTTGCCCGCACCGGACAGCCCGCTGACGATCAACAGTTCCATGGTTCAAATCCCCGCTCTCTTTTTCACTTCACCACACGGATCTCTTTTTCAAGATCATAACCCGTCTTTTCTTTTACAATGGTGCGCACCTCGTCGCACAGGGCCAGCACGTCCGCACAGGTCGCGCCGCCCAGGTTGACCACAAAGCCGCAGTGCTTGTCGCTGACAGCCGCGCCGCCGTGACGATAACCCCGCAGACCGCACTGGTCGATCAGCGCAGCTGCAAAAGCTCCCACAGGGCGCTTGAAGGTGCTGCCAGCGCTGGGTTTATCCAGCGGCTGCTTGTCCATGCGCTTCGCCATCAGTTCGTCCATCTTCGCACGGATGTCTGCAGTGCTTCCCTGCTGCAGCTCGAACTGAGCCGAGAGGATGCAGCCGCCGTTTTTTTCAAATGCGCTGTGACGGTAGCCGAGATCAAGCTCTGCGGCCGGAGCTTCCACGATCTCCCCTGCTGCGGTCAGATACCGCACCGAGGTGAGGACATCTTTCATCTCTCCGCCGTAGGCACCCGCATTCATGTAAACTGCGCCGCCCACCGTGCCGGGAATGCCATAAGCAAATTCCAAACCAGTCAGGCTGTGTTCCAGTGCCTCTTTGCACAGCGCCGAAAGCCGGACACCGGCCCCTGCGGTGATCGTTCCGCCGCAGACTTCCACACCCGCGCGGAGTGCCGACACATCGATGACCGCACCGGAAAAGCCCTCGTCCGCAAACAGGATGTTGCTGCCGTTGCCCAGCAGATAATACCGGACGCCCTCCGCTTTGCACAGCTTCACAGCCGCACAAAGCTGCTCTTCGCTTTCCGGCTGCACGAACAGCTCCGCCGGACCGCCGATCTTAAAAGTGCAATGTGCCGAAAGCGGCTCGTTTTCCCTGAAAGAAATGCCCGCTTCCGTCAGCTTCTGCTTGAATCGTTCCATATTGGTTAACTCCTAAATCAATCCATTTTATCATCAAGACCCAGACGGATCAGCAGCTCACGCGCTGCGTTGTAGCCCATCTTCTTCTGGCGGTTGTTGATGGCTGCAGTTTCCAGCACCACAGCCAGATTGCGTCCCGGCGACACGGGGATGCTGGTGCTGGGGATGCTGACGCCCAGAATGTCGTAATATTCGCTTTCCAGACCGGTGCGCTGGTAGTTCTTGGTGGGGTCCCAGGCTTCCAGCTGGACCACGAGATCCAGGCTCTCGCTCACCTTGACCGCGCCCACGCCGAACACACGGGCCACATTGACGATTCCGATGCCGCGCAGCTCAATGAAGTGGCGGATGTTTTCCGGTGCAGTGCCCATGATCTGACGGTTGGAGACCTTGCGCAATTCCACAGCGTCGTCCGCAACGAGACGATGGCCGCGCTTGACCAGCTCAATGGCCAGCTCACTCTTGCCGATGCCGCTGTCGCCAAGGATCAGGATGCCCTCGCCGTACACCTCCACCAGCACGCCGTGGCGGGTGATGCGGGGAGCCAGTTCCAGGTTCAGTACGCTGATCAGACTGCCCATCAGGGTGCAGGTGGTCTCATTGGAGCGCAGCAGGGCCACGCCATGCTTCTGCGCCAGTTCCTGCATTTCCGGGAAAGGAGTCAGCTCCTCGCTGCGGCAGACGATGACAGCCGGCGGCTGCTGACGGAACAGCTGATCCAGCGCCTCATAGCGCTTTTCCGGCGAAAGGCCGGACAGGAAATTCATCTCTGCCAGACCCATGATCTGCAGGCGCAGCTTATCAAAATAATCATAGTATCCCGCCAGGAACAGACCCGGACGGTTGACCTCTGCGATCTCCACACAGATCTGATCCAGTTCCTTTGGCGTATAGACAACTTCCATGCTGACCCGGTCGGTCAGCGTCTTGAGCGAGACATTGAATGTGCCCATCCTCGTTTCCTCCTGTGCTCCCGTTTGCCGTGCTGGCCCGCAGTTGTGCCGGGCCGCAGCAATTCCTTTCTTTATTATAATAGAACCCTTTCCAAAAAACAATACAGCGCCCGCCCTTTTTCTCCCGGCGGGAAGAAACCGGCGCAGCATCGCATTCATAGCACAATTTTTTACATTTCTCTTACTTTTACATGGATTTTACATTCCCTCGATTTTGGATTTTACATTGCACTGATACACTTTGAATCAGGAGAAACGCACGAAAAACACGTCAAATCAAAGTGAGGAAACGTTTATGACAATCTTCAACGTCTTTTCCCTGCTGGGCGGTCTGGCCCTGTTCCTGTTCGGCATGGATATCATGGGCAAAGCCCTGGAAAAACAGGCCGGCGGCCAGCTGCAAAAGATCCTCAGCAAGCTGACGGACAATCCCATCAAGGGCTTTTTCCTGGGTCTGGGCGTCACCGCTGTGATCCAGAGCTCCAGTGCCACCACGGTCATGGTGGTCGGCTTTGTCAACAGCGGCATCATGGAACTGCATCAGGCCATTGGCGTCATCATGGGCAGCAACGTGGGCACCACGGTCACCAGCTGGATCCTGAGCCTGTCCGGCCTGCAGGGCGACAGCTTCATTATTAAAATGCTCAAGCCCACTTCTTTCAGTCCCCTGCTTGCATTTATCGGCATTTTGCTGTATATGTGTAAGAGTGAGAAGAAGCAGGGCATCGGCACCATCCTGATCGGCTTTGCCGTGCTGATGACTGGCATGACCACCATATCCAACGCCGTTCTGCCCCTGCAGAACGAGGCATGGTTCACCAGCCTGTTCACCCGCTTCTCCAACCCCATCCTCGGCGTGCTGGTTGGCGCTCTGGTCACCGGCATCATCCAGAGCTCCAGCGCCAGCGTCGGCATCCTGCAGGCCCTGAGCGCCACCGGCGTCATCACTTACGGCAGCGCCATCCCCATCATCATGGGCCAGAACATCGGCACCTGCGTCACCGCGCTGATCTCCTCTGTGGGCGCCAACAAGAATGCACGCCGCGCTGCTATGGTTCATCTTTATTTCAACATCATCGGCGTGTCCATTTTCCTTGTAGGCTTCTACGGCCTGAATGCCGTCTGCCACTTCGGATTCGTGAACACCCCCATTGAGGCATGGGGCATCGCCGTGGTGCACTCGGCGTTCAACATCATCGCCACCCTCATCCTGCTGCCCTTCGCCAACGTTCTGGAAAAGCTGGCCATCCTCACCATCCCCGATTCCCCGGAGAAGGAGAGCTTTGCTCTGCTGGATGAGCGTCTGCTGAACACCCCCGCCGTGGCTGTGGAGCGCGCCCGCTCCGCTACCGCTGACATGGCTGAGCTGGCCCGCAAGGGCGTCATGCAGGCTATGAGCCTGACCCATCAGTGGGACGACGCCCTCGCCCAGAAAGTCCGCGAAGAGGAAAGCACAGTCGACCGCTATGAAGATGCCCTCGGCACCTATCTGGTCAAGCTGTCCGGCCGTGAGTTGAACCACTCCGACAGCCAGAGCGTGAACACCCTGCTGCACACCATCAGCGACTTCGAACGCATCAGCGACCACTCGGTCAATCTGCTGGAATCCGCGGAAGAGATGCACAGCAAGAACATCCAGTTCTCGCAGGACGCCCGGGATGAACTGCAGGTGCTGGAAGATGCCGTGCAGGATATCCTGAATCGCACCACCGACGCTTTCCGCAAGGGTGATCTGCACCTGGCCGGAAAGGTCGAGCCGCTGGAAGCCGTGGTCAACGAACTGGTGCGCGCCATCAAGGCCCATCACATCGCCCGCCTGCAGGCCGGCAGCTGCTCCATCGAATATGGCTTCGTGCTGGATGATCTGCTGACCAACTATGAGCGTGTGTGCGACCACTGTAGCAACGTGGCTGTTGCACAGATCGAGGTTGCACAGGACAGCTTTGACACCCACGCATATCTGAATGATCTTCGCCACGGCAACGACACCAAGGAGAGTGAGGAATTCCACCGCCGCCTTGAGCGCTACCGTGAACGCTATCTCTTCCCCGAAAATCAAGCTGTGGAGGAAAACAAACAATGATCTATATCGTTGAAGACGACGCTGCCATCCGGGAACTGGAACAATATGCCCTGCAGTCCAGCGGCTACGAAGTGTCCAGTTTTGAGAGTTCCGAACCCTTTTGGCAGGTCATGCGCACCGCCGAACCGGAGCTGATCATTCTGGATGTGATGCTCCCCGGTGAGGACGGCTTCTCCATCCTGAAAAAGCTGCGCAACACGCCTTCCCTGCGGCGGCTGCCCATCATCATGGTCACAGCTAAATCCAGCGAGATGGACACTGTGCGCGGGCTGGACTGCGGCGCGGATGACTATATCACAAAACCTTTCGGCATCATGGAATTTCTCAGCCGCGTGCGGGCTGCCCTGCGCCGCTCTGCCCCGGAGGCCCGCCCCAATGTGCTCAGCTTCCATGAGATCCTGCTGGATAATGCACGCCACAGCGTGACCGTAAACAACTCCCCCGTGGAACTGACCTACAAGGAATACAGCCTGCTACGGCTGCTGCTGGAAAACACCAATCTGGTGGTGACCCGCGAAACGATCCTGCAGGTGGTGTGGGGCACCGACATCTCGGTGGAGAGCCGCACGGTGGACATGCACATCCGCACCCTGCGCAAGAAGCTGGGCGACGCCGGGAAGTACATCTGCACCGTCCGTAAGGTCGGCTATAAGCTGACCGATGAAGAGGAGGGCGTCGAAGAATGAAACCGCGCAGCATGGAAGAAAAAATCAGCTATCGCCTGTTCCTCATGGGGTTTCTCGGCCTGCTGTTCACAGCTGCACTGTGCATCTTCGTTTTTCACAAAGCCTTCACGGCGCAGGCCTGGACGGGCCTTGAGCAGGAAGCTGAGCTCGTGAGCGCCGGATACGATCTGGTAGATCAGCCGGATATGCTCTCCGCTTTCGTCACCGATGACTTGCGCATCACCCTGATCTCGCAGGACGGCAATGTCCTTTTCGAATCCGCTACCGACCATCCCATGGAGAACCACCTTTCCCGCCCGGAGATCCGGCAGGCGCTCACTTCCGGCGTGGGACGGGATATCCGCGACTCCCAAACCATGGGATATGAGACCTATTATTACGCAGTCCATCTTTCCAACTGCAATGTCCTGCGTGTGGCACAGGATGCTAAGACCATCTGGTCTATTTATGATTCTTCCATCCCGGCCATTGTGCTGAGCTGTGTTGCCCTGATGCTGGCAGCGGCGGTGCTGGCCACCATGCTCACCAAAGCTTTGGTGCAGCCGGTGCTGCGCATGACCGAAGATCTGGATCACATTCAGGAAAATGTCCCTTACAAGGAACTTATCCCCTTTGCGGAGAGCATCCACTCTGACCGCATCCTGCGGGAGAACAACGAAAAAATGCGGCAGGAGTTCACAGCCAATGTCAGCCATGAGCTCAAAACGCCTCTGACCAGCATCTCCGGCTATGCAGAGCTGATCGAGACCGGCATCGCAAAGCCTGAAGATGTGCAGGGCTTCGCCCAGAAGATCCATGTAGAGGCCAGCCGGATGATCCAGCTGGTCAACGATATCCTGCAGCTTTCAAACCTCGACAATGTGAGCGAGGCTGGCGCAGAACCCGCCATGGAAGTGGTCGATCTGCTGGACGTTGCCCGTGAGTGCGTGGAGCGGCAGAAACTGAACGCACGCCGCTCCTACATCTCCCTGACCTACCTGGGTGAAAGCGCTCTTGTGCGCGGCAGCCGCAGCCTGCTGGACGAACTGTGCCAGAACCTGTGTGACAACGCCATCCGCTACAACCGCCCCGGCGGAAAGGTGCAGATCACTACAGCCTGCAGCCGCGACGGCCACTGCACCCTGACTGTGGCAGACAACGGCATCGGCATCCCGAAGGAAGCACAGTCCAGCGTGTTTGAGCGTTTTTACCGCGTAGACAAAAGCCGCAGCAAGGCCACCGGCGGCACCGGGCTTGGTCTTGCCATTGTCAAGCACATTGCCCGCATCCACAACGCCCGCATCAAGCTGGAGAGCCAGGTAGACGTGGGCACCACCATCACCGTCACCTTCCCCACCGCAGATTGATTCAGAACTGCAGAAACCGCACGTCTGTCCGGAGCTCCGGGCAGGCGTTTTTTGTTGGTGTCATTTGCTGGCTCATTCCATTCTGCAAGGCGCTGCGCTGCTGCAGGCAGAGCAGGTCTGTCCCCTGCTCCCAAAAGGTTTTGACTGCCTGGCAGCTGAGCTCGGAAAGCTGCTGCCTCTGGCGTTCTGATGGCTCCGGTTCCCCGGAAACGACCTGACAATCCAGCCTCAGCAGTGCTTCCGTTCCCTGCAGTGTCACGGACACACTGCACCTGCGGATGCGGACAGGGCACCCATCCAGCCAGAAAGTCCTCGCCCCGGGAGTCCCTTTCAAAAGCAATGCCATTTCCGCCGTTTCAGCATCCAGTTCCTGCTCGCTTTTCGGTGTCCGGAAAATGCTGCTTTCCAAAAACTCCGGCCCGCTTTCCCCGACCTCCAGCTGCGGCAGAAGCATCTCTTCTCCGTGCTGATAGAGCCGCGGCATCCGGGCCGATGCCTGCTCGAGTTTCTGCAGCAGTTTGTCCGAGAGTTCTTCTTCCGGTTCTGCCAATTCTTCCAGAGCTGCCGGGTCGAACGCTGCGCAGGCGACCCGGGCCGCTGTGCGCCCGCACTGCCGTTCCAGCACCAGCTGTTCATACTCCGCGAGAAGAGCTTCATCCGTTTCCTGCGGGATCAGCAGATAATCGCACAGGCGGTAATCCACAGCCTGCGGCAGCTTTGCCTGCACGGAAAAGATTGCTTCCTGCAGTGTGTCCGCTTCGGAATAAGCCATCTGCAGTACGGCGGATGCTTCGGAGGCGTCTGCCGATGCTTCCGGGGCCTGATACCAGAGCGCCGCCGTGACTTTCTGCCCTGTCTGTGCAAGATACAGCGCCCGTACCATGCTTTTGTCTGTGGTCTCACAGCGCAGAAACAGCAGACACCACCCGGCCAGAAGTGCCAGCGTCAGCGGCTTCCAAGGTGTGCGTCGGTTCATCTCGTCAGCTCCTTTCCTGTGCCGAGTGCAGCCTGCAGGCAGACGCGCAGGGCCCCGCACAGAGAGCTCACGCGATAGATCGCACAGGCCAGCCAGATCAAAAGCAGCAGCGCGTCCATGCGGGAAAACGCGCCCACGCCCCACGCCCGAAGAAGCTCCAGCGCCGGGTATCCGCCCGCGCCAAACACCAGCTGCATTCCCAGCGCCGCACCGGCCTGCACCGCATAAGCCGCACACGGCAGACAAGCCGCACGGCGCGGAGAAGCCTGCGGGCACAGCAGCGGCCAGGCAAAATATTCGGCAAACAGCAGTGCCGTCGGCCTTTGCGCATTTTCCTCCAAAAGCAGGCGTGTCCAGCTCATCTGCCCGGCAAGCCCAAGCAGACACACCGCTCCGCCCAGAAAAACAAACCACCACAGCACCCGGGCCGGGGCATTCCAGCCGTCAGGCGGGACCACCCAGCCCGCCCAGAGCATCAGCGGAAGGATGCCCACCAGCGCCATGGAGTGGAACTCCTGCTTTGCGACCCAATGTGCCTGCGCAAATGCCTGCACCAGTTCTGCCAGAAACCACAGCGACAAAGCCAGTGCCGCCATACGCCTCGGGGTGTTTTTCTGCTGCCAGAAACTGCCCGCCAGCACAGCCAGCAGTGCCAGAAGAAGCGCATGCAGCGCGCCAAAAAGAACTGCCGCTCGTGCTGAGCCTGCCCTTTCTCCCCCGCTGGCCAGCGCCATCGTCAGAACGCTCAGCATCAGCGCCGAAATGGAAAATCCCGTCTTCTGTTTCATCGGCCTGTCCTCCGTTTCTGCCAGATATTGAATCCGTCCTTCGACAGACGGCGGTAGTTGCGCCGGATGACGCCATCCTCCGAAAGGGGCTGCTGCGGGAACGGGCGGGCTGCAAGATAAGGCACACCCATCATCTCCGTGCCGGACAGCCCCAGCAGAAATACGAAGAACGCACCCACCAGCCCCACCGGCCCGGCAAGCCCTGCCGCCAGCACTGTGCCCAGCCGAAGCAGTGTCGCGGGCTCGTAAAGCGGCGGCGTGACGAACACCGCAATGGCTGTGATGCTGGCCACAAAAATCACCGGGGTGCTCATCAGCCCGGTGGCGATGGCAGCATCCCCGATGATGAGGGCTGACACCAGGCTCACCGAATGCCCCAGCGACTGCGGCATCCGCAGGCCGGCTTCCCGGATGACCTCCAGGATCAGCATGACCAGCAGCATTTCCGCAAACAGCGGCAACGGCGTCGCCTTTTCCGCTGCCTCGATCTTATACAGCAGCTGCGGCGGGAAAAGTTCCGGCAGGTAGACCGCCACGCACACAAAGACACCCGGCAGAAAAACCGTCAGATAAAACGAAACATATTTGAGAACCCGCAGAAATGACGAGAACACAGCCGTAGAGGCATAATCATCCAGACATTCAAAATTCTCGCAGAACAGCGCAGGAAGCACCATCGCGGAGGGGCTGCCGTTGACAAGGATCACAATCTTCCCTTCGCAGAGCTTGGCCGCTGCAGCGGCGGGCCGCTCCGTGTAGCTCACCGGCGTAAAAAGGCGCATCCTGCCGGGCAAGAGCCATGGCATGAAGTAACTGGAGTCCAGCAGCAGTTCCGGCTTTGCAGCGGCCAGTGTTTTTTTGACACGGCGCACCATGGCAGGGTCCGCTTTGTCCCGACAGTAGCAGACTGCATACTCCGTTTTTGCGGCCGTGTCTGCCTGCTTCACCTCCTGCACAAGGGTTCCTGTGCGGATGAGCCGCCGCAGCAGGCTCAGATTCACCCGCAGCAGGTCGGCAAAGCCTTCCCGGGACCCCCTCAGGTTCCCCTCCCCGGAGGGCTCTTCCACAGAGCGGAACTTTAGCCCCTGCACCGAGAAGGCAATGCCCTTTTCGCAGCCGTCCAGAAGCAGCACTGCCATCCCGGCCGTCAGCCGCTTGATAAGGTCAGATACATCCTCCACCGGACCGCTTTCGGCTGGAAAGGCTGAACCGTGCAATATCAGCTCAAAAGCTTCCTGCCCTGTGAGCGCCGCCCCTTCTTCCGCCAACGGCGGAGCCTGACGGCTGGCGGCATCCAGCAAAAGCCCCCAGAGCGAATCCAGGCTCGCCATGCCGTCAAACAGCACGATGCAGCCCTTGCAATGATAAATCGTGATTTCCTTGGCATAATAGTCAGCAGACACGCCAAACATTTCGTCGAGCGCCGCCACGTTTTCTTCCAGATCCTGCGATAATTTTTTCATGTGCTGCCACCCCTTTGCACAGCAGTATGCCCGGCTTGGCCGCACTCCATTCCAGCCCCCACAGGAGGACACTATGAAACTGCTGATCTGCCGCACCATCATCATTTATCTGTGCGTGCTGTTCGCCATGCGCCTGATGGGCAAACGACAGCTGGGCGAATTGCAGCCGGAAGAGCTGGTGTCCACCATTCTCATCTCCAATCTGGCGTCCATCTCCATCGAGTCGGAAGAAGTGCCCATCACTTCCAGCCTGATTCCCCTGTTTCTCATTGCGGCGCTGGAACTGTTGGGTTCTGTGCTGAGCTTCCGCAGCCAGAAATTTTTCAACTTCCTATCCGGCAGGCCCAAGACGGTCATTCTGGACGGGCAGATCGATCAGAACGCCCTGCGGATGCTCCGGCTGACCACCGCTGACCTGATGGAAGCCCTGCGCGGGAAAAACATCTTCGACCCGCGGGAAGTCTCCTACGCTGTCATTGAGACCAACGGCACTCTCTCCGTTGCACTGCGCCCGGAAAAAGAGCCTGCCCGGCTGGCAGACCTGCAGGTCAATGTGAACCACATCAACGCCACCATTCCCTTCGTGCTGGACGGGCAGGTGCTGGAAGACAATCTGCGCTGGTGCGGCAAAGACCGTGCCTGGCTGGAACGCACCGCGCAGGCCAACACCCTGCTGCCAGAAGAGATCCTGCTGCTCATCGGTAATGAAACGGAAGACTATTTTCTGCTGAAAAAAGAGCGCCGCCACCCCGGCAGCGCTCAGTGAGGTGAATGTATGAAGCGGATCTATGCCTGCATTTTCATTGTTGCTGCTCTGCTCTGTGTGGCTTTTTACAGCAGCTTTCAGGTGCAGAAATTTGCGGACACCATCTCGGACAACCTTGACACTGCTGTGGAAGGCATCCGCAGTGAAGACCTTGCATCTGCCCGGCAGGCCCTCGCGGAAGGGGCCGACCTGTGCGACCAGATGCGCACGAAGATGAATCATCTGCTGCGCACAGCGGATTTCACCGAGCTGGAAGCCGCCCTCCGCGCCGCAGACGGGCACTTGGAAATGAACACCCCGGAAGAAGCTCTTGGCGAACTGCGCCGGGCACAGGTGCAGGTGGAAACGCTGGAGTGGCTGTCCCGCCGTCTGGTATAAGAAAAGCCCCGGCTCTGTCCTTCTGGACAAAGCCGGGGCTTTCTGAACCTTATTTTGTTTCTTCTCTGCGGTCGCTCATCAGTTTCTGCAGCTCATTGAAGAAGCTTTCCACATCAGCAAACTGCCGATAGACCGAAGCAAAACGGACGTATGCCACTTCGTCGATCTTTTTCAGCTCCTGCATGGTCAGCTCTCCGATGCGCACACTGGGGATCTCGCGGTCGTAAGAGCTGAGCAGCGTCTGCTCAATGCTGCTGACCGCACGTTCCAGCGACTCATAGCTCACCGGGCGCTTGGCGCAGGCCCGCACCATTGCGTTGAGCAGCTTCTGCCGGTCAAACGGCTCCCGGGAGCTGTCTTTTTTGATGACCACGAGCGGGACAGTCTCCACCACCTCGTAGGTCGTGAAACGCATGTGGCAGCTCAGACACTCACGGCGGCGGCGAATGCGCTCATTATCTTCGGTGGGCCGGGAATCGATCACTTTCGATTCCTCTGCGCCGCAATAGGGACACTTCATGGTCAGATCCTCCTGAATCTACCGGCTCAGCCGGAGAACGAAAAGCCGGGGCCCCGTTTTCCGGTGCCCGCGCCTTTCTTCTGTTTCAAATTTAGTTTTTCTTGGCCTTGGGCTTGCGCTCGCTCCACAGCACCCACGCAGAGGTGGACACGCACAGCGAGGTGTACACGCCGCTGATCATTCCCATCATCAGCGGGAATGCAAAGGTGAAGATGCTGTCCAGACCATAAAGCTTTGCAATGACGCACATCACGCCCAGTGCCATCACTGTGGTGATGGTGGTGATAAGGGTGCGGCGTGCAGACTGGTTGACCGAGTGGTTCACCAGTTCTTCAAAGGAAGCCTTCTTGCCCATCAGCGTGCGGTTCTCACGGATACGGTCGTAGACCACAACGGTATCGTTGATGGAATAACCGAGGATGGTCAGCATGGCTGCGATGAAGTTGCCGTCCAGCGGAGTGCGCAGCAGCACGAAAGTGCCGAACACCACCATCAGGTCATTCACCAGCGCCAGAACTGCCATCATGCCGCCAGTGAGGCCGCCGATGTTCTTGAAGCGCAGGGCGATATACAGCAGGATCAGCACCAGTGCGAACACCACAGCCACCAGACTCTTCTGGAGGAACTTGGTGCCCATGGCGGCGCTGACATTGCTCAGGGACAGCAGCTCGAAGTTGTTGTCCGGGTAGCTCTCGTTCAGAGAATCCAGCAGCGTCTGCACTTGATCGGTGGTCACGGTCTCGGGCATGGAGATCTTCAGGGTCTGGTCTCCCGTGGCGACGTTCTCGCCGGTCTGCAGGGTCAAGCCGGTGTTCTCCAGTGCGGAAGAAGCGGTCTTCTGCACATCGGAAACGGTGAAGCTGCCCTCATAGCTCAGGGTGATCATGGCACCGCCGGTGAACTCGGTGTCCAGATGGACGCCGAACACCACAGCGCACAGCACGATGGCCGCCATCAGGCAGGCAGAAACGGTCAGGAAACGCTTGCGCAGACCCACGAAATCGATGGGCTTCTTCTCAGCCTTTTCTGTGCCAGGCTTATCTGCACCATAGAGCCAGGGGCTGCGCAGAGCTTTGATGGAAGCCGCGCCGCGGATCATCACACGGGTGGCGAACACACCGAACACGAAGTTCAGCAGCACGCCGGTGAGCAGCGTGTAGCCGAATGCGTAAATGGTGCCCGCGGTAGACGGGCCGAACGCGAAGAACACGAAATGCAGTGCCTTGGCAAACACACCATCCGAGGGACCGAAAGCACCCATCAGCACGATAGCCACAATGACAATGGTCACGTTGCCGTCAATGATGGGGGTCAGGCCGCGGGCAAAGCCGCTCTTCAGTGCGCCATCCAGAGATTTGCCGTTTTTCAGCTCTTCCTTGATGCGCTCTGCGGTAATGACATTGGCGTCAACGCCCATGCCAATGGCCAGAATGATGCCGGCAATGCCGGGCAGAGTCAGGGTGAAGCTTTCAAACACCGGGAAATAACCGGAAACAAAAGCCAGTGTTGCCGCCACCTGACCGGCCAGTGCGATGCAGGCCAGGAAGCCCGGCAGACGGTACAGCAGGGTCATGAACACCACGATCAGCGCGAACGCGATCAGGCCGGCCAGCACCATGGCGCTCAGGCTGTTCTCACCCAGACTGGGGCTCACGGTGGAGTAGCTGTCCACAGTCAGGGCAAAGGGCAGCGCACCGGAATTGATCTGGCGGGCCATCTTAACGACCTGCTCCTGCGTGAAGGGGTTGGATGCAGAGCTGGTGATGATAGCGGAGCCATCGGTGATGGCGGTGTTGACGGTAGCCGTGCTGACGTTTTCATCGTCCAGCCAGATGCTGATGGTGCCGCCCGATGCTGCCAGCTTGGTGGTGGCGTCGCCAAATGCCTTGGTGCCATCATCGGTAAATTTCAGAGATACGAAGTATTCCGAAGCGCCGCCATTGCTGACGGGGCCGTACTGCGCTGCAGCGCTTTCGATCATGGAGCCGTCCAGGATCAGATCACCGTCTGCGCTGCTTCCCTCGCGGAAAGTCAGATAGGCAGTGGTGCCGATCTCTTCAATAGCAGCCTCCGGGTCGAAATCCGTCTCGCCGGACTGCCACGGAAACTCAAGGATCAGGCTGTCGGAATCACTGTCCACATACAGCTCATAGTCGGTGACGTTCAGTGCCACGAGACGGTTCTCAATGACGAGCTGCGCTGCCTCCAGCTGTTCTTCGGTGGCATCGTAGCCGTCCGACGGAACAAAGGTGACATTCACGCCGCCCTTGATATCCACACCAAAGCGGATATCCTGTGCACCTTTGACGTAGGTCGTGGCCGTGTCGCCGTACTTTGCGTATACACCGAAAAATGCAGTGTACACAAACGCCAGAATCAGCAGCACAGTGACGACCAGGTGCCATGCTTTGCCTTTTGTTTTCATAAAATCAGGGAACCTCCAAAAGCAGCGGCCATGCAGCCGCAGCCCGTTTTCTGTTATGAACCGCTCTTTTCTGCAGGCTGCAGTCGGCGGTTCCTTTCTCCGCAAGGCGGCCGTCATGCCGGCTCTCTTGCGACAAAACTCCCCTGACGGCTCCAAAAAGCCGCACAGAGGAGATAAAAATTTCAGTTCAGCTCAAAAAGCTTACTCAGCCTTGTCTGCCAACAGCTTTTCTACCACAGCCAGACGCACACAGACGCACAGCAGCTCGGAAGCGGTTTCCACTTCATCCAGGCTGGGATAAGTGGGAGCGATGCGCAGGTGAGAATCCTGCGGATCCTTGTGGTAGGGGTATGCGGAGCCTGCACCGGTCAGGGTCAGGCCTGCATCCTTGCACAGACCAGCCACGCGCTTTGCACAGCCGGGCATAACGTACAGGCTGATGAAGTAGCCGCCCTTGGGGTTGGTCCAGTGGGCGATGTCGCCGCAGGGTGTCAGGTTGTTCCTGAACGCAGTCTTAACAGCGTCGAAGCAGGGCACCAGACGACGGCGGTGCTTTGCCATGTGAGCCAGAACGCCTTCCTTATTCTTCAGGAAGCGGACATGGCGCAGCTGGTTCATCTTGTCGTAGCTAATGATCATCACCGAGAAGCGCTTGCACATATACTTCATGCTGTTCTCGCTGCAGGCGATGGCAGAGACGCCGGCACCCGGGAAGGTGATCTTGCTGGTGGAAGTGAACATGAACACACGGTCTTCGTTGCCGTACTTCTTGCTCTCGTTCAGCAGCACAGGAGTCTCAATGATCTCGTCCGTCAGATGGTGGACGATATAAGCCTCATCCCAGAAGATCTTGAAATCGGGGGCAGCGGTCTTCATCTTGGCGAAGCGCTCGATGGTCTCGTCGCTGTAGGTGTAGCCATCGGGGTTGGAATACTGCGGCACACACCAGATACCCTTGATGGTGTCATCCTCAGCCACCAGCTTTTCCACGATGTCCATGTCCGGGCCATTGGGGGTCATGGGCACGCTGATGAGCTCGAAGCCGAACTCCTCAGTGATGGCAAAATGACGGTCATAGCCGGGCACCGGGCAGAGGAACTTGCGCTTTTCCACCTGAGACCAGGGGCACGGAGACTCGGGGAAGCCAAACACATAGCCAATATTGATGAGGTTGTACATCAGCTGCAGGCTGGAGTTGCCGCCCACAAACACCTCACCGGACTGTACGCCGAACACATCTGCAAATAGCACGCGGGCTTCCTGCAGACCTTCCAGTTCACCGTAGTTGCGGGCGTCCGTGCCTGCGTCAGTGGTGTAGTCGTTCATCTTCAGCAGATCCATTGCAAGATCCATCTGGTGGGGGCCGGGCTTGCCGCGGGCCATGTTCAGCTTCAGACCCTTGGCCTGAAACTTTTTGTATTCCGCTTCAAGTGCTGCCTTTTCAGCAGTGAGTTCTTCACGATTCATTGCAAGATAATTTGCCATTGAAAACACACTCCTTTATCGTACTTCCTATTACCCATAGCGATGGTTTGGTGCTCTTTGGAGCCTTCCTGCCAGGGAGCGTGCTCCTCACAAAACCATGCCTTAATATTATAGTACATTTTGGCCCCGGAAACAAGAATAATAAAGCAAAAAGCCCTGCCAAAAGCAAAAAGCTTTTGAAACAGAGCTTTTTCTTCCCTGCCGGACGCCGAAACGTCAGCTCAGGGACATCTGATTTTTATAGCGTTTGCGCACTGCGCCGTATTCCAGATGGGCTTCGCCGCCCTCCACAGTGTCCTTGTCCACGGTCACACGGATGATGGTGGCGTCGCTGGGCACCTCATACATAATGGGCAGCAGGATGCTTTCCATCACGCTGCGCAGGCCGCGTGCGCCGGTCTTGCGCTCGATGGTCTTGCGTGCGATGGCGTGCAGGGCTTCGTCCGTGAAGCTCAGCTCCACGTTATCCATGCCCAGCAGCTCTTTGTACTGCTTGACCAGACTGTTGCGGGGCTCCTTGAGCACGCGCACCAGCGCATCCTCGTCCAGATCGTCCAGCACGGTGATGACCGGCAGACGGCCAATCAGCTCGGGGATCAGGCCGAACTTGACCAGATCATGGGGCTCCACCTTGCGCAGCAGAGCCTTTTCGGCTTCGCTGGAGTTATCCTTCAGTGCGCTGCCAAAGCCCAGTGCGGACTTGTCGGTGCGGCGCAGGATATACTTATCCAGACCGTCGAACGCACCGCCGCAGATGAACAGAATGTTGGTGGTGTCGATCTGAATGAACTCCTGCTGCGGGTGCTTGCGGCCGCCCTGGGGCGGAACATTGCTGACCGTGCCTTCCAGAATTTTCAGCAGGGCCTGCTGCACACCCTCACCGCCCACATCGCGGGTGATGGAAGGGTTCTCACTCTTGCGGGTGATCTTGTCGATCTCATCGATATAGATGATGCCAACCTGTGCCTTCTGCACATCGAAGTCTGCGGCCTGAATCAGCTTGAGCAGGATGTTCTCCACGTCCTCGCCCACATAGCCGGCTTCGGTCAGGGTGGTGGCGTCGGCGATGGCGAAGGGCACACCCAGCATCTTGGCCAGCGTCTGGGCCAGCAGGGTCTTGCCCACGCCGGAAGGGCCCAGCAGCAGCACATTGGACTTCTGCAGTTCCACGTCGCCTCCCCGGCCGCTCAGGATGCGCTTATAGTGGTTATAAACCGAAACGGACAGCACGCGCTTGGCTTCGTCCTGACCGATCACATACTGATCCAGGCCGTCCTTGATCTCGGCCGGGGTCATGATGTTGATGTCCAGATCCGGCATGGCGGTCTGGATGTTTGAGCGGTTTGCGCTGCTCCGGCCCGGGCGGGCGCTCTTGGGCTGATCCGGCTTGTCGGAAAGCAGGTCGTGGCACAGACCAATGCATTCGCTGCAGATGTTGACGCCGGGGCCAATGATCATGCGCTCCACTTCGTCCTGATGCTTTCCGCAGAAGCTGCAGACCAGGTCCTTTTCGTTTTTATCTCTGCCGGAATTGTTATTTGCCATAGCTGTTTTTCCTTATCCTGGGTAGATTGATTTCAGCGGGCGGCTCAGCGATGGGCGATGACCTCATCGATCAGGCCGTAAGCCTTTGCTTCCTCGGGCGTCATATAGTGGTCACGCTCGGTGTCCAGCTGGATCCTGTCCAGCGGCTGGCCGGTATACTCGCTGAGCATACGGTTCATCTTCTCGCGGATATGCACCATGTGCTCGGCGTGGATCTTGATATCAGTGGTCTGGCCGGAAAGGCCGCCGCCCTGACCGCCGATGAGCGGCTGGTGGATCAAAATCTCAGAGTTGGGCAGAGCAAAGCGCTTGCCCTTGGTGCCGCTGGCCAGCAGGAAAGCACCCATGGATGCAGCCATGCCCATGCAGATGGTGGAAACATCGCACTTGATATACTGCATGGTGTCATGGATGGCCATGCCGGCGCTGATGGAGCCGCCGGGGCTGTTGATATACAGGCTGATATCCTTGTCCGGGTCCTGCCCTTCCAGATACAGCAGCTGTGCCACCACGAGACTGGCTGAGGTGTCGTTGACATCCTCGCTCAGAACGATGATGCGGTCGTTCAGCAGACGGGAGAAAATATCGTAGGAACGCTCCCCGTGCGCCGACTGCTCGACAACGTAAGGAACAAAACTCATAAAGTTCGCCTCCTGAAATGGAATATAGTATTTGCAAAATTGACCGATACGGTTTCCCTGCCGGTTCTGCCGTATCGGTCAATTTTAACAACCTTTGTTATAAAACGTGCATAGCTCTGCCCGCTTTATCAAGACCGGCGATGAATTACTCAGCGTCAGCGGTCTTCTCAGCTTCAGCAGCCTTCTCCACGATGTTTGCGTGGCTCTTGATGAAGTCGATGGCCTTGTTGATAGCCAGATCCTTCTTCAGGTCGTCAACGTTGACCAGCTCACGGACCTTGTCCTCTTCCATCTTGTACTGGTCAGCGA
>CAVKKE010000026.1:0-24838 GCA_963656875.1 Barnesiella intestinihominis
ACATTTCCACGGCGTTTATCCGCCATGCCACCAGCAAGATCCAGACCCCGGACGATCTGACCAACATCCACACGCTGGGCTTCCGCGGCGAAGCACTGGCTTCTATTGCCAGTGTGGCCCGCGTGGAGCTGACCACCCGCACCGAAGTGGATGAATTCGCCACGGTCTACCGCATTGAGGGCGGGGAGGAGATCTCCCGTGAGCCGGGGGCCCGTGCTGCGGGCACCACCATCCGGGTGAAAGATCTGTTCTATAATACCCCCGCCCGCATGAAGTTTTTGAAAAAAGACTCCTCCGAGGGCACCTTCGTGTCGGACACGGTCACTCATGTGGCCCTCAGCCACCCGGAGGTCAGCGTCAAATTCATCCGTGAGGGCAAGCTGCAGTATGTCACTCCCGGTGACGGCCAGCTGCGGGGCGCGGCCTACGCAGTGCTTGGCCGTGAGTTCAGCCGCAACCTTATTGAGCTGGACAATCAGGAGGGTGTGTACCACATCACTGGACTTATCACTCCGCCCAAAAGCTGCCGCGCCAGCCGCAGCATGCAGCATTTTTACATCAATGGCCGCTATGTCCGCAACCGCACCATGATGGCCGGCATGGAGATGGCATTCAAAGGCACCATGATGCAGGGCAAGTTCCCGGGCGGCATCCTGCTGCTGGAAATGCCCACAGACCTTGTGGATGTCAATGTTCATCCGGCCAAGATCGAGGCCCGCTTTGCCCGGGAAAACGATGTCTTTGATGTGGTGTACCATGCGGTGAAGCTGGCTCTGGCCCAGCCCGGTACGGGCGAACGGCTTTTTACCTTTGAAGCAGACAAAAAAGACGAAAAAGCTGAAAATGAAAAAATCAGCGAAGATATAATTGAAAATGATGTAAAGAAAAATAACTTTACGGGGCTTTCTGCCATCATTTCGGGCCAGGCCGACCCCGGCACCCTGCCGCAGCAGCGCTGGGAGCCTGTGAAAAAGCAGGAACCGGCCAAGGCGGCTCCTGCTCCTGCAAAAGAGCCGATTCAGCCTGAGGCTTCCTCTCTGCCCCGCTGGAAGAACAGCACGCCGAACGATGACATCCTTGACCCGTTTGTGACGCTGCACAGCCCGGACATTGAAAAGCCGAAAGCGGCAGAGCCGTTCCGCTCAGCTTCCAGCGAAACACAGCTGGACGTGGAACCGGAACTGGAGGAAACAAAAATCCAGGAGGAACAGGATCATATGGCAGCATGGAATCCTGTGCCTGCTCCCCAGGCGGATGCGGCGGAGCCCTGCATTTCGGAGCCGCTGCAGGAATCAGAAGAACCGGAACCTGCTGTCGTGCCGGAGCAGATGAACTTCGACCCTTCCGCAGGTCAGCCGGAGCCGCTGCACTATGTGGGTGAGGTGTTCAAGACCTACATCCTTGCAGAACGCGGAGATGAGCTGTGTCTGATCGACAAGCACGCTGCCCACGAACGTCAGCTGTATGAGAAGCTGGCGGCAAACTACGGCAATGTGCCCAGCCAGATGCTGCTGGAACCCACGGCCATTGACCTTGTGGCGGAAGAAAAGCAGGCGCTGCTGGACAACATCCCGCTGCTGGAAAACGCTGGCCTTGAGATCGCAGATTTCGGCGGGAACACTGTGGTGCTGCGGGCTGTGCCTGCGGATGTGGAACCGCAGAATGCGGAGAGCCTGCTGATCGAGATCGCCAACAAGCTGCTCAAGGGCGGGCATGACGCGCTGAATGAGCACACTGAGTGGGTGCTGCATTCTATCTCCTGCCGTGCGGCCATCAAGGCGGGGGATAAATCCTCCCCGCAGGAGCTGATGGCTCTGGCAGAAAAGATTCTCTCCGGCGAAGTGCCGCCGTTCTGCCCCCATGGGCGGCCCTGTGTACTGAAACTGACCCGAAAGGAGCTGGAAAAGCAGTTTGGACGCATCGTGTAAACACCCTGTTGTAGCTGTTGTGGGCCCCACGGCCACCGGAAAGACCGCCCTCGGCGTGACGCTGGCAAGACGCTTTTCCGGCGAGGTCATCAGCTGCGATTCCATGCAGATCTATAAAGGGCTGGATGTGGGCACGGCCAAGGTGACCCCGGAGGAGACCTGCGGCATCCCGCATCACGGCGTGGATATCCTCACGCCGGACAAGACCTTTAGTGTGGCGGATTTCACGGCTATGGCCGGAACTTTGGAACAGGAGATTTCTGCGAGGGGGAACCTGCCCATCCTTGTGGGAGGCACCGGTTTGTATGTACAGAGCTTTCTGTACGGTGTCCGCTTTGCGGAAGAAAAGACCCCTGCAGGCCTGAGGGAGCAGCTGGCGGCAGAACTGGCCGAAAAAGGCGGTGCTGCCATGTATGAGGAACTTAAGCAGGCCGACCCGGAAGCCGCTGCGTCCATCCACCCCAACAATCAGGTACGGGTGCTGCGGGCGCTGGAGCACTACCGCGCCACGGGCAAAAAGCTTAGTGAGCAGAAAGCTGAGTCGCTGCCGCCGGAGCGCCCTTACCGCAGCTTGGTTCTGGGGCTGGACTTCCCGGATCGTGCAGTGCTTTACCGCCGCATCGATCTGCGGGTGGACAAAATGCTGGATGCGGGCCTTCTGGCAGAAGCAGAGTATGTCTGGCAGAACCGCCAGAGCTTCCGCACTGCCGCGCAGGCCATCGGTTATAAGGAATTCTTCCCATATTTTGAGGGTACGGCCCCGCTGGAAGTCTGCGCGGACAAACTCAAGCAGGCCTCCCGCAATTATGCTAAGCGCCAGCTGACCTGGTTCCGCCACATGGACGGCGTGGTCTGGCTGGATGCCGGTGCACCGGACGCAGCGGAGACTGCGATCCGGAAAACATGCGAATTTTTGGCGAAAGGATGATCGATATGCCGGACGAAACTCAAAAAGAGCGCCGAGGCCCGGGTGTGCTGGCCACGCTGGCAGGAGTCCTGATCGCATTTTTGCTGGTGGCTGCCGGGTATGTGGGCTATCAGGCAATGCACATCCTCTTCCCGCAGAATGTCTACGAGTCGGCACTTCCGGCGACGGTCTCGGATTCCATTGATGCTGACGGCGTGCTGCTGTTTGACGAGAGCTATGTGACAGGCAGCGGGACGCTGGGCTATCTTGTGGCCGACGGTGAACGTGTGTCAGCGGGAACTGCGGTGGCGGAAGTTTACAGCGACGCTTCGCAGGCTGTCCTGCGCCAGCAGCTGACCCAGCTGACAGATCAGATCGACCTGCTGCAGAAATCGCAGAATACCTCTGCGCTGCAGCTGGATATGCTGCTGAAAGAGCGTTCTTCCGCACTTTACGATCTGATGGACACGCTGGACGACGGCGACTATGAATCGGTGGACAGCGGATCCAACGCCTATCTTCTGGCTCAGAACAAACTCTGGGTCGTGACGGGGGATTCCGCTAACTTCACGGATCAGATCGCAGCGCTGGCTCAGCAGGCCCAGAGCGTGCAGGCCCAGCTGGGCAATCCCACGCAGATCACGGCCCCCCAGACCGGCTACTTCGTCCGTGCTTCCAGCAGCGGGCGGCTGAACGCCGGAGCAGACGACATTCTGGCCCTGAGCGCGCAGGAACTGCAGGGCTATCTGGACTCGAACCCGGTTCTGCCGCTGGATGGCTGCGCCGGAAAGATCGTGGCCGGTTTCACCTGGCGCTATGTGGGCGTGTGCTCGGCCAAACAGGGCGAAAAGCTTCTGGGCAGCGACGGCAAGCCCCGCCGCGCATCGGTGGATATCAGCTTCCCCGGCCAGGTGGAGAGTGCCCTGAAGGCGACGGTCACAGAAGTGAGCATCGACACCGACAATGACGTTGCCCGGTTCGTGCTGACCTGCAACTCCATCAACGGCGATGTGCTGTGCCTGAACAAGGCTTCGGCAAAGATCTCGCTGGGAGAGGACACCGGCCTGCTGATCCCGGCTGCAGCAGTGCATTATTTGAAAGAAGACGGCACCGAAGCAGAGGACAAGGGCGAGAATTACATTCCCGGCGTATATGTCAAGTACGGCAACATTGCCCGCTTCTGCAGAATTGACCCGGTGGACGACGAGCATCCGCTGATCACGGAGGGCGATTACATCCTCGTTTTGCCCAAGGGAACGGACGGTTCGGTCAGTCAGGTGCGGCTTTATGACGAAATAATCGTTTCGGGACAAAATTTGTATGACGGAAAGCTTTTGTAGTTATTGACATCTGGCGCAAAAAATCCGATAATAGTAAAAGCTATTTGCATTCTTTTGCAAAATACGCCAGGCAGCTTCGGCAGCCTGAATGAAAGGAGCAGATCGTATGTCTTTTTTTGACAGCATTAAAAAGGGCCTGATCGGTGAAGGTGACGAGTATGAGGATCAGTACATCGACGACGCCCCTCAGATGGTGAACAATAACAGCGGCATCGGCCTGGGCGCTGATGATGAGGAAGAAGAGCCGGCAGAAGGCGCCAAGAAAAAGGGCAAGGTGGTCAACATCAATGCTACCACTCAGCTCAAAGTCGTGCTGGTCAAGCCCGAGCGCTTTGAGGATGCAAGCACCATCGCGGATCATCTGAACAACAAGCGCACTGTGGTGCTGAACCTTGAATCCACCAACAAGGAAGTGTCCCGCCGCCTGGTGGACTTCCTGTCCGGCGTGGCATATGCAAACAACGGCCAGATCAAGCGCGTTGCCAACAGCACCTTTATCATTACCCCGTACAACGTGGATATCATGGGCGATCTGCTGGACGAACTGGAGAACAATGGCGCGTTCTATTGATCCGGAACCGAAAGCGGTGCGCGGGTTCATCCCTGCGCGCAATGATGAAGAGCGCTATCTGATGCGCCACATCGAAGATCTGGCCCGCACGGCGTTTTCCCGCGGGATCGCGCGGTATTCGGCATTTCTCAGCGACCGCGAGCAGGAGCTTGCCCGGGCTGCGCTGGGGCGTGCCGGTGTGCAGGAAGGCTTCCGCTTTGACGGCGGCTGGCTGGAAGCGGAACGCCGGGTGCTCTGCCTGGAACCGGAATACAGCTATGCGGAAAGCCCTGTCCGCTGTGTGCGGCTGCAGTGCTGTGCAGTGCCCGGGGCGGCGCTTCCGGCGCACAAGGATTATCTGGGGAGCCTGATGGGGCTTGAGCTGAAGCGGGAAGCACTGGGCGACATCGTTCTGCCTGCCGGTGAGCAGGGAACAGCCTATGTCTTTGCGCTGGAACCGGCAGCACAGCTGATCTGCCGGGAACTGTTTCAGGCCGGGCACACAGAGCTGACCACGGAACTGCTGGAGCCGGGCGAGGTGCCCGAGTTCCCGGCGGCAGAGCGTGAGATGCGCAGTGCAACGGTGTCCTCGCTGCGGCTGGACGCCGTTCTGGCGGCCATGCTCCGGTGCAGCCGGGGGCAGGCTTCTGAGCTGATCGCTGCAGGCCGGGTGGAGATCAACCATCTGCCAGCAGACAAGCCCCACGCCGCCGTGTATGAAGGCGATGTCTTCACGGTGCGGGGCAAAGGGCGGTTTGGCCTGACGGCTCTGCCGGGAAAAAGCAAAAAAGACCGTCAGATCATTGAATTCTTTCAATATTAAAAGCAACGGGAGGAAATTACTATGCTGACTCCGCAGGATGTCCGTTCTGTGCAATTTGAAAAGAACCTCCGCGGCTACCGCACAGAGGACGTGGATCGTTTTCTGGATAAGATCGAAGCGCAGCTGCAGGAAGATGATGCACAGATGGAGCAGCTCCGCAAGCAGATCGCAGACCTGACCGCTGAAAATCAGAAGCTCCATGAGGAGCTGAAGAGCTTCGAGGCGGACGGCGAGATGCTGAAGAGCGCCCTGATCAATGCCCAGCGCATGGGCGAAAATGTCATTCGCGAAGCAAATCAGAAGGCGGAAGAAATCATTCACCGCGCCAACCTGCGCGGCGATGACATCATCCGCGACGCCAACGAGCTGCTGCAGAAGGCCAACGACCGTGCGGACGAGATCGAGAGCGAGGCAAACGAGAAGAAGCTTGCAGAAGAGCGTGAGTATGACCGCGTGCGTCTGGAAGTGACCCGCTTCAAGTCTGACGTGCTCAATCTGTACCGCAGCCATGTGGAGTCCCTGAGCCGTCTGCCGGAGTTCCAGAAGAATGATGCTGCTGCAGACGCCAAGGCGGACGATGAGCCCGCGGAGGATGCAGCACCGGAAGCTGAAACCGCTCCGCAGGAGCCTGCCGCAGAGCAGACCCCTGCAGCGGATGCCGCACCGGCACAGGAAGAACCCGAAACGGAGGACGCTGCCGAGGATGACAAGGCAGAGGAGACCAGCGAGGACTTCTGGGCAAAGGACGAGAGCCAGCTCAAGCTGGACCCGCCTCCTGCCGATGCAAAGCCTGATGAACTGGACTATGATGCCTTTCAGGGCGTCAAGTTCAGCGAGTAAGGCTGCCCCCATAAGAGGAATATAGAGGAGAGTGTAAACCATTGGCTAAGAACAAATCTCAGTACGACAGTACGCTGAATCTGCCCAAGACCCTGTTTGAGATGCGTGCCGGTCTGCCCAAGAAGGAGCCGGTCATGCTGAAGGATTGGGACGACAACGACCTGTACAACCAGCTCATGAAGCACAACGAGGGCAAGCCGCAGTTCATCCTGCACGACGGCCCTCCGTATGCAAACGGCAACATCCACATGGGCACCGCCCTGAACAAGATCATCAAGGATATCATCATCCGCGAGAAGAACATGGAGGGCTTCCAGGCTCCCTATGTGCCCGGCTTTGATACCCACGGCCTGCCCATCGAGCTGAAGGCTCTGTCCTCCGTTGGCGACAAGAAGAAGGACATCTCCAAGCTGGAGCTGCGCCAGATCTGCGAAAAGTTTGCCACCGAGCACATCGACATCATGAGCGACCAGTTCAAGCGGCTGGGCGTCATCGGCGACTTTGAGCACCCCTACCTGACCCTGAAGCCTGAGTTTGAGGCACGCCAGATCGAGATCTTCGGCGAGATGGCCAAGAAGGGCTACATCTACAAGGGCCTGAAGCCTGTGTACTGGTGCCCCGACTGCCGCACCGCTCTGGCTGAGGCCGAGATCGAGTACGGCGAGGACGACTGCGATTCCATCTTCGTCCGCTTCCACGTCTCGCAGGATCCCAACGGTGTGCTGGCAAAGTACGGCATCCCGATGGACAAGACCTACTTCGTGATCTGGACCACCACCACTTGGACCCTGCCCGCCAACGAAGCCATCTGCCTGAACGGTCAGTTCGAGTACTCCTTCGTCAAGATCGGCGACGAGTTCCACATCATGGCCACCGAGCTGGTCAAGAGCGTCATGGACGCATGCCACATCGAGAACTATGAGATCGTGGGCGAACCTGTCAGCGGCGCAGAGTTCGAGCTGATGCGCTACAACCACGTCTATCTGCCCAAGGAGGGCACCGTCATTCTGGGCGACCATGTCACTCTGGAAAGCGGTTCCGGCTGCGTTCACACCGCAGGCGGCCACGGCGTGGACGACTTCAACGTCTCCCAGAAGTACAATGTGCCCATCACCGTTCCCGTGGACGACGGCGGTTATCTGACCGAGCTGGCTGGCAAGTACGCAGGTCAGCGTGTCTGGGCAGCAAACAAGACCATTCTGGCCGACCTGACCGAGGCCGGTGTCATCATGGGCCAGGTGCACATCAAGCATCAGTACCCCCACTGCTGGCGCTGCCACAACCCCATTATTTTCCGTGCAACTGAGCAGTGGTTCTGCTCCATCTCCAAGTTCCGTGAGGATGTCTACAAGGCCATCGACACCGTCACCTGGATGCCCGACTGGGGCCATGACCGCATGAAGGGCATGGTTCGTGACCGCAACGACTGGTGCATCAGCCGTCAGCGTACCTGGGGCGTGCCTATCCCCGCATTCTACTGCAAGAAGTGCGGCGCTTACCACATCACCGACGCTACCATCAAGGCTGTCAGCGACCTGTTCCGCAAGGAAGGCTCTGATGCATGGTACAAGTACGAAGCTGAGCAGATCATCCCCGCAGGCGAAGTCTGCGAGAAGTGCGGCGCTTCCGAGTGGACCAAGGACACCGACATCATGGACGTCTGGTTTGATTCCGGTTCCACCCATGCCGCTGTGCTGGAAGAGCGCCCCGAGCTGCGTTACCCTGCCGACATGTATATGGAGGGCGGCGACCAGTTCCGCGGCTGGTTCCAGTCCAGCCTGCTGACCAGTGTCGCTTCCAAGGGCTGTGCACCTTACAAGTCCGTTCTGTGCCACGGCTGGGTCGTGGACGAGCAGGGCAAGCAGATGCACAAGAGCGCCGGCAACGGCGTGGAGCCCAGTGAGATCATCAAGGACTACGGCGCTGATATCATCCGCCTGTGGGTGGCTTCTTCCGACTACACCGTTGACGTGCGTGCCGGCAAGAACATCTTCAAGCAGCTGAGCGAGGCTTACCGCAAGATCCGCAACACTGCCCGCTTCATTCTGGGCAACCTGGACGGCTTCGATCCCAACACCGACTGTGTGGCTGACGATCAGCTGCAGGAGATCGACCGCTGGGCACTGGCCGCTATGGACGAGCTGATTGCCAACACTAATGCAGGCTACGCTGTTTACGACTTCAACAAGGTCTACCATGCAGTGTACAACTTCTGCGTTGTGGCAATGTCCAACTTCTATCTGGATGTGACCAAGGATCGTCTGTACTGCACCAACGGCGAGGGCCGCAAGGCAGCTCAGACCACCATGTACAAGATCCTGGTGGCTCTGGACAGGATCATCGCTCCCATCCTGTGCTTCACCAGCCAGGAGATCTGGGACTTCCTGCCCAAGACCGAAGGCATGAACAAGTACGTTGTCTTCGAGGACATGCCCAAGGCCGGTCAGTATGCTGCTGACGACGCCTTCAAGGCAAAGTGGGCACAGCTCATCGCTGTCCGCGACGAAGTCAAGAAGGTTCTGGAGCAGGCTCGTGCCGAAAAGACCATCGGCGCTTCTCTGGAAGCATCCGTCACTCTGTACTGCAATGACGCTGTGTATGACCTGCTGAACAGCATCCCGATGGATGAACTGGCAGACCTGATGATCGTCTCTCATGTGGAGCTGGTCAAGGGCGAAGGCGGCGCTGCAAGCGCTGTTGAAGGCCTGGGCGTTGCTGCTGCACATGCCACCGGCGAGAAATGCGAGCGCTGCTGGAAGTATTCCGCTTCCATCGGCACCCACGCTGCACATCCCACTCTGTGCGCACGCTGCGCCAGCGTTGTGGAAGCATAAAATCTATCAGAAACACGATCGTTTTTGAGGGCGGCGCTCCCTTGTTTCGGGGAGCGCCGTTTTTTGTAAACAGGATCGTTTGGGAGAAAACTATGGCGTTTGTTGTTTTCAATCTGGCCGCAGTTGCGGCATTGGTGGGCATCGATCAGGCCATCAAGCTGTGGGCGTCCAATGTGCTGCAGCCGGTGGGTTCCATGCCGCTGATCCCTCATGTGGTGGAGCTGCGCTTCGTGCTCAATCAGGGCATGGCGTTCAGCCTGCTCAGCGGCAAGCAGCTGATCCTCATCATTGCCACCAGTGCGGCGCTGATCCTTGTGGCTTATGGCCTGTTTTTCCGCAGCCGCGGCAAATATCTGCAGCAGGCCGCTTTGCTTCTGGTGCTGGGCGGCGGCATTGGCAACCTGATCGACCGTGTGCTCAACGGCGAGGTGGTGGACTACATCAATCTGCTGTTCATGCGGTTTGCCGTGTTCAATTTTGCGGATATCTGCGTGTGCGTGGGCGTGGGGCTCTGGGTGCTGGAAATTTTCCTGGAAGAGCTCCACAGCGACGACGCAAAGGAGCAGTAAACCATGGAACAGCGTGAATTTATTGTGGAGCCGGAGACGGCGGGCCGGCGCATCGACCGCTTTCTCAGCGGCGAGGACACAGGCCTTTCCCGCTCTGCTTTGCAGAATCTCGTGGCCGACGGCCATGTGCTGTGCAACGGTAAGCTCGTGGCCAAAAGCCTGAAGCTCAAGGCAGGTGACACCATTCTGCTGGAGATCCCGGACGCGAAGCCCATCGAGGCTGTGCCGCAGGATATCCCGCTGGACATCGTTTACGAGGACGAACACCTTCTTGTGGTCAACAAGCCCAAGGGCATGGTAGTGCACCCGGCCCCCGGAAACCCGGACGGTACGCTGGTGAATGCGCTGCTGTGGCACTGTAAAGGCAGCCTGTCCGGCATCGGCGGCGAGATCCGCCCCGGCATCGTCCACCGCATCGACAAAGACACCAGCGGCCTACTGGTGGTGGCAAAGGATGATGCGACCCACATCGGCCTGTCCCAGCAGATGGCGGTGCACAGCGTGGAGCGTGCCTATAACACGATTGTTTACGGCGGCTTTGCGCAGGATGAAGGTTTTGTGGAGTCGAACCTGGGCCGCAGCAAGACTGACCGGAAAAAGATGGCGGTCTACCCGGCCAGTGAGCCTCACACGAAGTATGCCTACACGGGCTATAAGGTGCTGGAACGGCTGAACAATTTCACGATGCTGGAATGCCGCCTGAAGACCGGCCGCACCCATCAGATCCGTGTGCACATGGCGTCCATCCAGCACCCGGTGGCAGGTGACCCTGTTTACGGCCCTCACAACTGCATCACCAGCCTGCACGGCCAGTGTCTGCACGCCAAAACACTGGGCTTCATCCACCCCATCACCGGGGAGCAGCTGCGGTTTGACTCAGAACTGCCGGATTACTTCACCCATTTTCTTGCAACGCTCAGGAGGGGAACTGTATGAATCGATCTCTGGAATCCACGCTGGTGCTCTGCGACTTGGACAACCTTCTGCTGGGCACAGACGGCAACCTGACCCAGGTGGTGCGGGATGTGCTGCAGCTGTTTTCCAGCCGCGGCGGCCGCTTCACGGTCTTTTCTCAGCGCACGCCCCGGGCAGTGCGCTCCATTCTGGGCAGTGTGCGTCTGAGCGCTCCGGCACTGGTCTGCGGCGGCACCATGGCCTATCAGTATGCAGATGGCACCCGCCAGCCGCTGTGCAGCTTTGCCGGGCAGGACGCTGACCTGTTCACCCATCTTCCGGTGGCGGCAGGCGTGGGCATCGCGCTGCAGATGACCGACGGCACCACCCGCGTGCTGCGCATGAGCGACGCGCTGGAACGCCATCTGCGGGAAGAGTGGACGCCGTTCCTGCTGGCAAATGCAGCGGATATCAGGGGAGAAGATGTGCTGCGCATCCTGCTATATCAGGATCACAAGGGCGTGCCCATGATCCCCCTGCTGGAAAAGGCTCTGGGCGACCGCACGGCGGTCTTCCTCGGTGAGCGCGCTGCGCCGGATCTGCTTCTGCTGACCCCGAAAACCGTTTCCGGCACGGAGATGCTGAACGCGGTCTGCGGCCCGGCAGGCATCGAGCCGGAAAATATTCTGGTGCTGGCGGGCAGCATGCCCATGCGGGAACTGGTGCGTGCAGCAGGCCAGAGCGTGGCTGCAGCAGATGCTCCGGCAGAGCTGCGCCTTGCCGCACAGAATGTCACCCTGACCGATGCATCTGCCGGTGCAGCGGTGGAAGTGCTGTACCGCATGGTGCGGGATGCCGAAAAATCCGTGTAAATTTTGTGCAAGCCTTCTGCAAATTCTTTCGCAGAAGGCTTTCTTTTTAACAGAAAGTCGGGTACAATGAAGAGGATACCTCAGTCAAAGCAGGCCCGGCGGGAGCGGATGTTTGTTCTGTTTTCGCTGGCTGCAGCCGTCTGCTGTGCGGCGATGGCGTTTTATTTTGCTGTTCCGCTGAAAGCGCAGGAAACGCAGAAAATGCCGGATATTGCAAACCTGGAACAATATGTGCTGGTGGACCTGAACACGGCGGATCTGGATGCATTGTGCACATTGCCGGGTGTGGGGGAGAGCCGGGCCAGAGCAATCTTGGAATACCGGGAACAGCACGGGCCGTTTGCGCGGGTGGAGGACGCTGTGCAGATCCCGGGCCTGACGGAGGAGATCGTGGACTCCTGGAAAGGCCAGGCAACCGTGAGCTGACCACAAAGGAACCTGCCGGAAGGCAGAAAAGGGGAATGAATATGAGTGATGACACCATTTTTATCAATCGTGAGCTGAGCTGGCTGGACTTCAACCGGCGTGTCCTTGCGCTGGGCAAGGACAAAAATGTGCCCCTTGCCGAGCGGGTCAAGTTCCTTGCCATTTACGGCTCCAATCTGGACGAGTTTTTCATGGTACGCGTCGGCTCGCTGCAAGAGCGCGCCAATCTGGAGCAGGACAAGGGCAAAAAGGAAAAGCGCGAGAACAAGACCAACATGACTTCTGCAGAGCAGCTTGCGGCCATCATGCCCAAGACCGCTCAGCTGCAGGAAGACTGCGATAAATATTACGCGAAAGCACTGGAAGCTCTGGAGGAGAACGGCTACCGCAAGGTGGACTTTGACAAGCTGACCAAGGAAGAAGAGCATGTCTGGAAGAAATATTTCCAGACCGAGCTGTTCCCCATCCTCAGCCCGCAGATCGTGGACAACCGTCACCCGTTCCCGTTCCTGCGCAATAAGGAAATTTATCTGGGCGTTCTGCTCAAGGAAAAGCACCCGGCTGGGCAGAGCTTGGGCATCATCCCCATCTCCAGCCAGATGGAACGCATTCACTTCGTGAAAAAAGACGGTGAAACGCAGTTTGCGCTGGCGGAAGAGCTGGTGCTGCACTTTGCGGCCAGCATCTTCGGCAAGGAGACTATCCTCGAAAAGTGCCTGTTCCGTGTCACCCGCAATGCGGACATTGACGTGAAAGAGGGCATGATGGATCATGACATCGACTACCGCGAGATCATGACCGAGCTGCTCAAGCGCCGCCGCAAGCTGGCAGCTGTCCGCCTGCAGGTCATGCCGGCTCCGGCCCCGGAGGTGGAGCGCATCCTGTGCAGCCGCCTGCTGCTGACCCGCAAGCGCGTGTTCGAGCAGAAGAGCCCGCTGGATCTGAGCTTTTTCTACAAGCTCACCGGCCGCATCGAAGCCGATAAACACCCGGAACTGTTCTATCCTGCGGCCCGGCCTATGCTGCCCCCGCCGGACTACGACCTGTCCGCCGAGGTACAGAAGCACGACGTGCTGCTCAGCTACCCGTACCAGTCCATCCGGCCCTTCATCGCCATGCTGAAAAAGGCCGCTCACGACCCGGACGTCATCTCCATCAAGATGACCCTGTACCGCATGGCGCGGGAATCCCAGATCGTGCAGGCGCTGATGGAAGCCGCCGAAAACGGCAAGGAAGTGGTGGCTCTGGTGGAGCTGCGCGCCCGCTTTGATGAGCAGAACAACATCGACTGGTCCAAGCAGCTGGAAAGCGCAGGCTGCACCGTCATTTATGGCTTTGAGGACTACAAAGTCCATTCCAAGCTGACCCTTATCACCAAAAAGGGGAAAGAGGGCTATTCCTACATCACCCAGATCGGCACCGGCAACTACAACGAAAAGACCAGTGAGCTGTATACCGATCTCTCCTTCATCACGGCAGACCACGGCATCGGCGAGGAAGCTTCCAACGTGTTCCAGAACCTTGCCGTGCAGAAGCTCACCGAGACCAGCGACCGGATGCTGGTGGCACCTCTGCGGTTCAAGAGTGTGCTGCTGGAAGAGATGGATCACGTCATTGCCGCTGCCCGCATGGGACGCCCGGCATCCATGATCCTGAAAAACAACTCCATCAGCGACCGTGATATCATTCTCAAACTGCAGGAAGCCAGCTGTGCCGGTGTGCGCATCGATATGATCGTGCGCGGCATCTGCTGCGTGCGTGCAGAGGTGCCTGGCAAGACCGAGAACCTGCACATCCGCAGCCTTGTGGGCCGCTATCTGGAGCATGGCCGCATCTACAGCTTCTTTGATGGTGTGCATACCCGCATTTACATTGCGTCCGGCGACTTCCTTACCCGCAACACGGAATGCCGTGTGGAGGTGGGCGTCCGGGTGGAAGACCCCGCCCTTGTGCAGAAGCTGACCGATATTCTGCAGCTGCAGCTGCGGGATAACGTCAATGCCCGCGAAATGCGTGCGGATGGCAGCTATCAGAAGGTCAAGCCCGCCGCGGGCGACGAGATCGTCAACGGCCAGATGGGCATGTATGACCTACTGAAAGATGACTGGACGGAAAAAGCGCCTGCTCCCGCAGAAAAGACGGAGGCTCAGCCTGCGAAGCCTGAAACTCCGGAGGAAAAGGCGGAGGTTCCTGCCGCAGAACTGCCTGCGCAGCCGGAAGCAGAAGCCGAAGAAGTTCCTGTGCAGGATCAGGAGCCGGAAAAGGCCCCCGAACCCGCTGCACGGGTGGAACCCACGGCTGCGCCGAAAACGGAGAATCATGACCATTTTGACCGGATGGAACAGATGGTGAACAACAAAAAGCGCCCGGAACCGCAGCTTGCTCCCGCTGCCAAACCGGCAAAACCAGTGGTCGTGGAGACGCCTGCGCCCAAGAGCCGCCTCAAGAAATTCCTGGAGCTTTTCAAGTTCCGCAGATAACATTGTTTTATAAGACCCGGCAGAACAGACCTTCTGCAGGGTCTTTTTGCGTGCCTGCCTGCATAGAGTGGAACCACAGCGGAGGGCGGGATATGCAGACGAAACGATGGGGACGAGCAGGGAAGCACCGAAGAAATTGCAAAGCAGAAACAGCGGCTGCGGCAGTTTTATTGTTTGGAATATTGGCGGCGGTCATGCTTCCGGCGCGGGCGCAGAAAGTGCAGCTCTGCTTCCCGCTGGGGACAGCGCAGTGGAGAGTTTCAGACCCTTATGGCTGGAGGAATGACCCGTTTACCGAGGAACAGGCCTTTCATAAGGGCATCGACCTTGCCTGCGCAGAAGGCACAGCAGTGCTTGCGGCAGGGGACGGCATCGTGACGCAGGCAAAGCACAGTGTCAGTTACGGCAATATGCTGCATATTCTGCACCCGGACGGAACGAAAACGTTGTATGCCCATTTGCAATATCTTTATGTCCGGGCAGGGGAAGTGGTCAGTGCCGGGCAGACTCTCGGCACGGCAGGGCAGAGTGGCCGCGCCACCGGGGCACACCTTCACTTTGAACTGTATCGGCAGGGAACAGCCTGTGATCCGGCGGATGCGCTGGGCCTTTCCTTATGAAGCTGCATGACTCCCGGCCTCTGGGGCCGCTTGTGTTCCGTGACCCGGTGCTTTTGTGCGGGGTGCTGTATGTTCTGCTCTACTTTGATGCCAGCGGCTTTCTGCGGCTGGGCCTGTGGGCGGCATTCCTGCATGAGTGGGGGCATATTCTGGTCTATTGTACGCTGCTGCGCCGCTTTCCGGCCATTGAGGTGACGATGACCGGTTTCTGTATGAAAATGGATGCCCCAGCCCGGGCTCTTCCGCCAGGGCGGCTGTTCTGTCTGGCGGCGGCAGGCCCGGCGGCAAATTTTCTGCTGGCGGGGCTCTGGGCGGTGCAGCTGGGCCAAAGAATGACCATCCGGGGCAGCGCGTTCTGGGCGGCAAACCTGCTGACTGGGGCGTTCAACCTGCTGCCCGTTCCGCCGCTGGACGGTGCGCAGATGGTCTCTTGCCTGTATGAGATCTGGAATGCCCGTAAAAATTTGGCTGGAAACGATTGAAAAAATATGCGGTTTCGGGTACAATAAAAAGACATGTAAATCAGGATTGTTTATTTGGAGGACTCAATGTTTGATCCCAAACTGAAAGAAGCGCTGGGACGGGTGCAGAAGCCCGGCCGCTACACCGGCGGCGAACCCGGCAGTGTATATAAAGATAAAGAGAAGATGGATGTCCGCTTTGCATTCTGCTTCCCGGACACCTACGAGGTGGGCATGTCCTTCCTTGGCGAGAAGATCTTATATGAGCTGCTCAACAGCCATGAGAACTGGTGGTGCGAGCGCGCTTTTATGCCCTGGCTGGATATGAAGGCCGAGATGGAGCGCCTTGGCCTGCCGCTCTACACCATGGAGAGCAAAGACCCGCTGACCGCTTTTGACGCAGTGGGCTTCACCCTGCAGTATGAGCTGTCCTATACCAATATTCTGGCCATGCTGGACCTGGCAGGCATCCCGTTCTATTCCAAGGACCGCGACGAAAGCTGGCCGCTGATCGTGGCGGGCGGCCCCTGCGCCTGCAACGCAGAACCCATTGCGGACTTTTTCGACGTCGTCCAGCTGGGCGAGGGCGAAAATCAGCTGCCCGGCATCTGCGCCGAGATCGAAAAGGCCAAGAAAGAGGGCGGCGTCTCCAAAAAGGAACTGCTGCTGCGCATCGCCAAAATTCCCGGCATCTATATCCCGGCCTTCTACGATGTGGAGTATTACGAGGACGGCAAGGTCAAGTCCATCACCCCCAATGAGCCGGGCATCCCGGCCCGCATCACCAAGGCCATCATCAAAGATCTGAACGAGTTTGCCCCGCCGACGAACTTCGTCGTGCCCATGGTGGGCGCCATTCAGGACCGCGCCAGCATCGAGGTGCTGCGCGGCTGTGTGCGCGGCTGCCGGTTCTGTCAGGCAGGCTTCCTTTACCGCCCCATGCGCCAGCGCGACGCCAGCCTGCTGAACAAGGCAGCGCAGGATCTGTGCGCCAACACCGGCTACGAGGAACTGAGCCTGTCCAGCCTGTCCACCTCCGACCACGGCCAGCTGGAAGAACTGCTGGATGATCTGAACGAGTGGGCACCCAAGGAGCACGTCAGCCTGTCGCTGCCGTCCCTGCGTGTGGACAACTTCTCCCAGAGCCTCATTGAAAAAACCACCAAGGTGCGCAAGAGCGGCCTGACCTTCGCTGCCGAAGCCGGCACCCAGCGTCTGCGCGACGTCATCAACAAGAACGTCACCTGGGATGAGATCGAAAAGACCTGCACCATTGCATTCAACGCAGGCTATACCTCGGTCAAGCTCTATTTCATGATGGGTCTGCCCACTGAGACCGTGGAGGACATCGAGGGCATTGCTGAGACCGCTCAGAAGGTGGTTGACCTGTACTATTCGCTGCCCAAGCGCGGCAAAGGCAAGGGCGTGCAGGTGACCATCAGCTGCGCCTGCTTTGTGCCCAAGCCCCATACTCCTTTTGAGTTCGTGCCCATGGACACCGAGGAAATGCTGCGCGCCAAGCAGAAGCACCTGCTGGAGAGCGTCCACAGCCGCAAGATCAAGGTCAACTACCACGACAGCACCACCAGCTTCCTCGAGGGTGTGTTCGCCAAGGGCGACCGCCGTCTGGCTCCGGTCATCGTGGAGGCCTACAAGCGCGGCTGCTACTTTGACGGTTGGGAAGAGTGCTTCAAGTACGACACCTGGCTGCAGACCTTTGCCGATATGGGCATCGACCCGGCGTTCTACTGCCAGCGCCCCATCGGTCTGGACGAAGTGACCCCCTGGTCCCACATGGATTACGGCGTCACCCACGAATATCTGGTGCGGGAGTACAAAAAGGCGCTTGCCGCCCAGACCACCCAGCCCTGCAACCGTGCCTGCCACGGCTGCGGCGCAAATCATCTGTTAGGAGGTCCCTGCTTTGATTACAGTAAGAATCTCGTTTGAGAAAAAGAATGAGGCCTCCTACATCTCCCTGCTGGACCTGCAGCGGGTGATGCAGCGGGTGCTCAAGCGCAGCGGCCTGCCGGTGTGGCATACGCTGGGCTTCAACCCTCACATCTACATGACCTTTGCCTGCCCGCTTTCACTGGGGCAGGAGAGTGAATGCGAGTGTGTGGACATCAAGACCGAGGCCGAAAACCCGGATTTTGACCAGTGGAAAGATGCCCTGAACGCCATTATGCCTGCGGGCATCGTCATTACCCATGTGGGCCCGGTGCAGATGAAGGCTGACCTGATCGCCTACGCCTGCTATCGGATTACTTATCCGGCGGAAGCGGCAGCAGTGCTGGACCAGTACAATGCACTGGAAAGCGCCACGGTGGAAAAGCACGGCAAAAAGGGCAACAAGATCATCGAGCTGAAAGACCACATCCCGCAGGTGGAGTACACCACAGACGGGGACAGCGTGCACATCGAGCTGTGTATGCCCGCCGCGCAGGAGCTGAACCTGAACCCCTCGCTGCTCACCGGCTTTCTGGAAGACAAGTTCGGTCTGCCCGCCGCCAGCGCAAACATCCTGCGCAAAAAGTTTTTGACGGCGGACAAGCAGCTCTTTGCCTGAGAAACGGCCAAAAGACGGACGATTGAGCAAAACAGAAAATTTTTGCGTTTATTTTGGTCAAAACGCTTGCATTCACGCAGGTTTTGTGATATCCTATTTAGGCGTTAGTGTCCGCTGAGACCACAGCGGGGTTAATGACAACATCATTAAACGGGCGGTCCTCTGACGGCAAAGTGCCGTGCATGAACGTCTAAAAACAAATGGAGGATTCAAAAATGGACGCACTGAAGATTATTTCTGAAGGCAGCATCAAGGCTGAGAAGCCCCAGTTCAACGTCGGCGATACCGTCCGCGTTGATGTTCGTATCAAGGAAGGCGATCGTGAGCGTATTCAGGCTTTCGAGGGCACCGTCATTGCGAAGAAGCACGGCGGCGTCGCTGAGACCTTCACCGTCCGCCGCGTGGCTTACGGTGTCGGCATC
Organism: Barnesiella intestinihominis; assembly: GCA_963656875.1. Classification (GTDB taxonomy): domain Bacteria; phylum Bacillota; class Clostridia; order Oscillospirales; family Ruminococcaceae; genus Faecalibacterium. The sequence continues at coordinate 18,536 of CAVKKE010000026.1, forward strand.
GAGCGTGTCTTCCCCATCAACAGCCCCTTCGTTGAGAAGGTCACCGTTGTCCGCAAGGGCAAGGTCCGCCGCGCAAAGCTGTTCTACCTGCGTGGCCGTACCGGCAAGGCTGCCAAGGTCAAGAGCGATATTTGATCATCCCCGATTTGAAACGGGAGAAAAGGGACAACCTTGTTGTCCCTTTTTTCTTTATCAAAATTTCGGGAAAATGCGGGCTTTTGCGGTCTGTGCGCTTGCGAAACGCCTGCGGATTGCTGTATAATCGAGTCAGTATTGTAAAACCAGAGGGTGAGGTGTGCCAGTTATGGAACAGCAGAAGGATCAGCAGAAAAAACCTGTGCGCGGGCAGAACCTGCTGGAATGGTACGAGGCACTGATCTCGGCAGCACTGGTGCTGGTGCTGGTCTTTTCTTTCTTTTTCCGCATCATTCAGGTGGACGGCAGCTCCATGGTGCCTACGCTGGTCAATGGCGACAAGCTCGTTGTCTGGGGCGCAGGCTATACGCCCCAGCGCGGCGATGTGGTGATCGTGGACAGCTATACCTCTTATGGCAAGCCGCTGGTCAAGCGTGTCATTGCCAAGGGCGGCGACACCATCAGCATTGATTACAGCGCAGGCACCGTCACGGTCAACGGGGAGCTGCTGCAGGAAGACTACATTGCAGAGCCTACCTATCTGGGTTACGATGTGACCTTCCCGTACACGGTCCCTGAGGGCACGGTGTTCGTGATGGGCGACAACCGCAACGAATCGTTGGACAGCCGCTCGACTTATGTGGGCTGCATTGATGAGCGGGATATTCTGGGCAAAGTGCTGCTGTGCTTCATGCCCTTTACAGATTTTGGGGTGGTAAAATGAACGAAATGGATACCCGGTTTGCAAACCAGTACAATATTCAGTGGTTCCCGGGCCACATGACCAAGACTCTGCGTATGATGGAGCAGGAGATCCAGCATGTGGACGCCAGCCTTGTGCTGCTGGATGCCCGCATCCCGCTTTCCAGCCTGAACCCGGAGATCGAGCGCATCACGGCCCGCAAGCCAAAGCTCTATGCGCTGAACAAGGCGGATCTGGCTGACCCGGCGGTGACCGAAGAGTGGATCAAGTATTTCCGCGCGGCGGATGCCGGCTGTGTGGCTATCAGTGCCAAGCAGAAGGGCGGTGCCAACGCGGTCAAGGCCGCCATTGAAAAAGAGCTGGCGGGCCTGCTGGAACGCCGCCAGAACCGCGGCATGGGTGGTGCCAAGACGCAGGTGATGCTCTGCGGCATCCCCAATGTGGGTAAGTCTACTTTTATCAACACGTTTGCAGGTTCTGCCCGCGCCAAGGCTGCAGACCGCCCCGGCGTGACCAAGGGCAAGCAGTGGGTCAGCACGGACAAGTTCGACTTGCTGGACATGCCCGGCGTGCTGTGGAAGAAGTTTGATTCCAAGACCATTGCGTCCAATCTGGCCTTCATCGGCTCCATCAAGGACGATATTCTGGATGTGGAAGAGCTGGCCATGAACCTGCTGGACGAGGTGCGCCGCAACTATCCTGACCTAGTGGCCCAGCGCTACAAACTGGATGCCGAGACCATGGCCCTGCCGCCCTATGAGCTGATGGAAGCCATCGGCCGCAAGCGCGGCCTGCTGGTGCGCGGCGGCGAGGTGAACACCGAACGCTGTGCCATCATGCTGGTGGACGAGTTCCGTGCCCGCAAGTGGGGCCGCATCTCTTTGGAGCGCCCGCCCCAGCGGGACGATCTGGCCGACTTTGCCGAGGAGGATGACGAATGAAACGCCGTTCCGACGAGGAGATCTCCGCCCCGCTGTATGAGTATGACGCCGCAGTGCGTGCCGAATACGGCTGCTTTGCGGGTGTAGACGAAGCCGGGCGCGGCCCTCTGTGCGGCCCGGTGTGCGTCGCGGCCTGCATCCTTGACCCGGAGAACCCGGTCTACGGCATCAACGACTCCAAAAAGCTCACCGAGAAAAAGCGGGAAGCCCTCTTTGACGAGATCAAAGAAAAGGCCCTTGCATATCAGATCGTTTTCGTGGGGCCGGACATCATTGACCGGGACAATATCCTCAATGCCACGATGGGCGGCATGAAGCAGGCTGTGGAAACGCTTGACATCGTGCCGAACCTCGTGCTTGTGGACGGCAACCGCACCCCGGCAGGGCTCGCCATCCCGGCACAGCCGGTGGTCAAGGGCGACGCCACCAGCGCCAGCATCGGCGCGGCATCTGTCTTGGCCAAGGTCAGCCGTGACCGCTATATGCTGGAACTGGACAAGCAATATCCCCAGTACCAGCTGGCAAAGCACAAGGGCTACCCGACCAAGCTCCACTATGAACTCATTGCGCAGTACGGCATCCAGCCGTTCTACCGCCGCAGTTTCCTGAAGAAACAGGGCTACTGGCCGGAGAACGGCAAGTGAACCGCGCCGAGACGGGGCACAGGGGAGAGGCCGCAGCGGCCCGCTGGTATCAGAAACAGGGCTGCAGGCTGCTGGCCCACAACTTCCGCACCCGGATGGGCGAACTGGATGTGGTGGTGCAGGAGCCGGATGGAACCATCGTCATCTGCGAGGTGAAGACCCGCAGTTCCGATGCGGTATCCCGCCCGGCGGCTGCGGTGAACGCGGCCAAACAGAAGCGGCTGATCCTTGCCGCGCAGTATTATCTGCAGACCACCGGGCAGAGCGATGCGCCGGTGCGATTTGATGTGGCAGAAGTGTTCCCTCTTGACAGCGGGCGCTGGATGGTACATATTATAAGGGGCGCTTTTCTTGCGTAAAGCGAGGGCCCCGGTGGGAAAATGTACGGGCAGAGGGCTTCTCTGCCGCAGCAGCAGGAACGCGATTTGCGCGTTCTACGGCGAAAAAGGAGCGACAATAATGCAGTTTTTCAGTACCAGAGACCAAAACCGCAAGGTGACTTCTTCGGAAGCGATCGCACAGGGCCTGTCCAACGAGGGTGGACTGTTTGTCCCTGAAAGCTTTCCGCAGGTGGATGTGAAGGCACTGTGCGAGCTGGATTATCCGGCCATGGCAGCTGCCGTCATCAAAGAATATCTGACCGACTATTCACAGGATTTTCTGACCGAAGCCACCCGCAGGACCTACGGTGACGCTTTCGGCGGCAAGGCCGGGTATCTGGCCCCGGTGGAAGGGGATACCTACGCTTTGGAACTGTGGCACGGCCCCACCTGTGCATTCAAGGATTATGCTCTGCAGCTGATGCCGAAGCTGCTAGTGGAAGCCAAGAAGAATCTGGGCCGCACGGAGAAGACCCTGATCCTTGTGGCGACCAGTGGCGACACCGGCAAGGCTGCTCTGGACGGCTACCACGACATCCCAGGCGTGGAGATCGCAGTGTTCTACCCCACGGGTGGCACCAGTGAGATCCAGCGCCTGCAGATGGCTACGCAGGAGGGTGCCAACGTGGCAGTCTACGCCGTGCGCGGTAACTTTGATGATGCACAGACCGGCGTGAAGAAGGTCTTTGGCGACACTGCCATTGCTGCAGAGCTGGCAAAGCGGGATATCCGCCTGTCCAGCGCAAACTCCATCAACTGGGGCCGCCTGGTGCCGCAGATCGTCTACTACTTTGCCGCCTATGCCCAGCTGCTGAGAGCGGGCAAGATCGCATTCGGCGACGAGGTGGATTTCTGCGTGCCTACCGGCAACTTCGGTGACATTCTGGCGGGCTATTACGCAAAGCGCATGGGCCTGCCTGTGGGCAAGCTGGTCTGCGCTTCCAACGAGAACAATGTGCTGACTGACTTCCTTACCACCGGCACCTACACTGCAAAGCGTGAGTTTTTCAAGACCACTTCTCCCAGCATGGACATTCTGGTGTCCTCCAATCTGGAGCGCCTGCTGTACCATGTCACCGGCAGCGACACCGAGGTGGCGGGCCTGATGAAGAGCCTGGCCGAGACCGGCAGTTACACTGTGCGCCCGGAAACGCTGGCCGCCATTCAGGAAACCTTCTCCTGCGGCTGGAGCAGCGAGGACGAAGTGGCAGGGGAGATTCGCACCCGCTACGAAAAGGACAACTACCTGTGCGACACCCACACCGCCGTGGCCTTCCATGTGGCAGCGCAGAAAAAGCGTGAGGGCGTGCCCATGGTGGTGCTGTCCACCGCATCTCCCTTCAAGTTCCCGCGCAGCGTTCTGACCGCTCTGGGCAAGAACGCACCGGAAAATGATTTCGAAGCAATGCAGCAGCTGGAAGCAGCTACCGCGCACACCGCACCGGCAAGCCTTGCCGTGCTGCGTCAGAAGCCGGAGCGCTTTGGCACCGTGATCGATCCTTCGCAGATCGCAGAGGTGGCGCTGGGCTATCAGGAATAACACATCCTGCTGCATATCCTGCTGCATTTAGAACAGGAGTAAAAACATGGCACTTTTTGTGCTTGGCGATACCCATCTCTCTCTGGGCGCTTCCAAGCCGATGGACATTTTCCCCGGCTGGAACGATTATGTGGAGCGCCTGGAAAAAAACTGGCGCAAGCTTATCAAACCGGAAGATACCATCGTATTGGCAGGGGATATCAGCTGGGCCATGCGCCTGACCGATACCCGCAAGGACTTTGAATTTTTGCAGAACCTGCCCGGGCAGAAGATCATCATGAAGGGCAACCACGACTATTGGTGGTCTACCGCCAACAAGATGAACGCCTACCTCAAGGCAGAGAGTTTCGACACCCTGCACATCCTGCACAACAACTCCTACAGCGTGGAGGGCTACGCCATCTGCGGCACCCGCGGCTGGCTGTTCGATGTGGGCGAGGCTCATGACGAAAAGGTGATGAACCGCGAGATCGGCCGTCTGCGCATGAGCCTGGACGCCGCCGAGCCGGGGCTGGAAAAGCTGGTGTTTTTGCATTATCCGCCGGTCTACACCGGCACCAGTGCCCCGGAGATCGTGGCGACGCTGAAGGAGTACGGCATCAAGACCTGCTACTACGGTCATCTGCACGGCAACGCCATCCGCTACGCGGTGCAGGGGGATGTGGACGGCATCCGCTACAAGCTTGTCAGCGCTGACGGCCTGCGTTTCTGCCCGTACCGCATCAATTAAGCAGTCTGAACAGGCAAAACCAATAAAAATTAACAATTTGGGCTGGCAATTGTGTCCAGAGCGTGCTATAATAAGTTTTGACGCGATTGTTGCACCCAATAGAGCGCGCGCGTCCCCGCATATTGCAAAAGCAAGTTCATCCAGGACGCAGTGCGCGGTTGCAAAGGGCAAAAACTTCCTGCCCTGCGCAATAGAATTTTTGAGTGGAGGAAAAACAAATGAATTTCATCAAGTGTGAAAAGCTCGAGAAGAGCATGGCAGAACTGCAGTTCTCCATCGATGCAGAGGCTTTCAAGAAGGCCACTGCCGATGTTTTCAAGAAGGAAGGCAAGAAGTACGCTGTTCCCGGCTTCCGTAAGGGCAAGGCTCCCCGCGCTCTGATCGAGAAGATGTACGGCGCTGATGTCTTTACCTATGATGCCATCAACGAGCTGTTCCCCGAGGCTTTCGAGGCTGCTGTCAAGGAAGCAGGCGTGGAGCCCGTGGGCCGTCCCGAGGTCACCGTTGATTCCGCTGACGAGACCAACGGCGTCACCCTGACTGTCAAGGTCGCTGTCAAGCCCGAAGTCAAGGTTGGCAACTACAATGGTCTGACCGCTGAAAAGACTGTCCATACTGTCTCTGACGAGACCGTTGAGGCAGAGCTGAAGCGTGTGCAGGAGCGCAACGCCCGTGAGCTGACCCGTGAGGGTGCTGCACAGAACGGCGATATCGCTGACATCGACTTCGAAGGCTTCGTCGATGGCGTCGCTTTCGAGGGCGGCAAGGCTGAGCACTACAACCTGACCCTGGGCAGCGGCAACTTCATCCCCGGCTTCGAGGATCAGATCGTTGGCCACGCTGCTGGCGAAGAGTTCGACGTGAACGTCACCTTCCCCACCGAGTATCAGGCTGCTGAGCTGGCTGGCAAGGCTGCTGTGTTCAAGATCAAGCTGCACGAAGTGAAGTACAAGGAGCTGCCCGCTCTGGATGACGAGCTGGCTAAGGACTGCTCCGAGTATGACACTCTGGAAGAGTTCAAGGAGTCCATCCGCAAGTCCAACCAGGAGCAGCTGGACAAGCAGGACGACCTGGCTGTTGAGAACACTCTGGTCGATCAGGTCATCGACAGCATGGAGGGCGAGATCCCCCAGGCTATGTACGAGACCCGCATGGACGAGATGGTCAACGACTTCGCATTCCGCGTGGAGCAGCAGGGCCTGCGCCTCGAGGACTACCTGAAGTATATGG
>CAVKKE010000027.1:0-18714 GCA_963656875.1 Barnesiella intestinihominis
GAATCAAACATAGCCGCCCTCCGCCCGGATGTAGTGGCCGCTCTTGCCGCCGGTCTTTTCCACCAAGTGGATCTCGCCCAGCTCCATGCCTTTGTCCACGGCCTTGCACATATCGTAGATGGTAAGCAGCGCGGTGGAAACGCCGGTCAGCGCTTCCATCTCCACGCCGGTGACACCGGCCGTTTTTACGGTACACAGGGCTTCCACGGCCTGCCGCTCGGGCAAAAGCTTGAAGTCCACGCTCACTTTGGTCAGCGGCAGCGGATGGCACAGGGGGATCAGCTCACTGGTGCGCTTGGATGCCATGATGCCTGCAATACGGGCCACGCCCAGCACATCGCCTTTTTTCACGGTGCCGCTTTCCACGGCAGCAAATGCTTCGGCATTCATGGTAATGATGCCGTGGGCCACAGCTTCCCGGAACGTGACAGGCTTTTCGCTCACGTCTACCATCACGGCGTTGCCTGCGGCATCAAAATGGGTCAGATTGGTTTCAGTCATGCGCTTCTCCCACCTTTCAGCAGTGACCGAAGCCGCAGTTGGGCCAGTGGCACTCGGCGCAGCCAAGGCACAAGCCGCCTTCGCCCAGGCGGGCAATGTCCTCGGCGGTGATGGGGTCATCAGCCAGCAGACGGGGCAGCAGCAGGTCAAAGATGGTGCGCTTGGCGTACATCACGCAGCCAGGCAGGCCGCACACCGGCACTCCGCCGAGATAGCTCACAAGGAACATTGCCCCCGGCAGCACCGGCGCACCGTAGGTGACAATATCCGCGCCGGTGTTCTTGATGGCCAGCGGGGTGCGGTCGTCGGGGTCCACGCTCATGCCGCCGGTGGTGAAGATGAGCTCACAGCCTGCGGCTTTGGCTTCCAGAATGGCGGCCGTGATGCCCGCCGGGTCGTCGTCGCACACCTTGTGGAAGGTCATCTCGCAGCCGTATTCGGCCAGCTTGCCCACCAGAATGGGTGTGAATTTGTCCTCGATGCGGCCATTGAACACCTCACTGCCCGTGGTGATGACAGCGAACTTTTTGGCCTGCATGGGCAGCACGTTCAGGATAGGCTCCCTGCCAGCAGCGGCCTGCATGGCGTCCATCTTTTCCTGCTCGATGACCAGCGGAATGATGCGGGTGCCGGCCAGTTTCTGGCCTTTTTTTACGGGCAGGTCTCCATGGATGGTGGCGATCATCATCTGCGGGGTGCGGTTCACGGCCAGCAGGGCTTCGCGGTTGATTTTCAAAAGGCCGTCGCAGTCGGCGATGAGTTCGATTTTGCCCTCTTTCGGTTCGGTGCCGTGGATATTTTTTCCGGCTGCGGCCTTGTACAGCAGCGCGGCGGCTTCGTCCTCATGGAGGATGCCGGGCTTTTTCTGCCAGACATAGAGGTTCTCTTTGCCGATAGAGAGCAGCACCGGGATATCCTCCGGCTGGACGATGTGGCCCTTGCGGAAGCGGGCACCCTTGAACTCGCCGGGGATGATTTGAGTGATATCGTGGCAGAGCACCTGCCCCACCGCCTCTTCGGTACGAATCAATTTCATAAAGATCTATCTCCTCCTTACAGGCCCGGCTTCATAAAATTCCGTTTCTTCCCTGTGTACCGGGTCCTGACCGCGTTTCGTCCCTTGCGCCATCGCATCGTTACAGAATAAGTATAACAGAGATTTTCGCCAGAGAAAAGACGGTCAGGTCTTATTTCACGCGAAAGTCAGCTTTTTCCCATCCGGGCTGCTGTGCTTTTTTCTTTCTGTTTTTCAGGAGATCACAAGAGGTTTTTGCTTTATATCCACTTATAATGCCAAACAGGAACACTGCACAAAACCTGCAGCGCCCCTGTTGTTCAGCTTCAAAATACTGTTTTTATTCTCCCACCAGTGCCACAGCCACGTCATTGACATTGGTGCCGGTGGCACCGGTGACGATAAGACCGTCCACGGCCTGCAATGCGTGGTAAGCATCATTGTTTTGCAGGGTGTCGAACACGTTCCATCCTTTGGCCGTCAGTGCGGCAAGGCTGTTCCCATCCACATAGCCGCCGGCGGCATCCGTGGGGCCGTCGGTGCCGTCGCTTCCCACCGAGAACACCGCCGCGTCCAGCCCCGCGATGGCCGGGGCAGCAGCCAATGCAAGCTCCTGATTGCGTCCGCCAAGGCCTTTGCCGGTCAGGTGAACCACGGTTTCACCGCCCGCAATGAAGGCCAGCTTTTTTCCCTGCCCTGCGTGGGTGCGGACGATAGAGCCAAGGAAGCTGCCTGCTTCCCGCGCTTCACAGCAGAGCTGGTCGGTCAGGAGAATGGGCTCATAGCCCAGCGAACGGCAGGCCACAGCAGCGGCAGCACACAGCTCCCGCACACTGCCGGTGATCTGGGTGGTCACATTGCCCAGCGTTTTGGGCGTTTCCTGCTGCAAAAGCGCCTTTGCCTGCGCCGAGAGGTTCAGGTGGTACTTTTCCGCAATGGCAAGTGCCTGTGCGCAGGTGGAGGAATCCGGCACCGCCGGGCCGCTGGCGATCATGTCCAGCGGGTCACCCAGAATATCACTCAGCACGATGCTGAACACCTGCGCCGGTGCACACGCCTGCGCAAACCGCCCGCCTTTGACGCCGGAAAGCCGCTTGCGGATGGTGTTCATCTCCACAATGTCTGCTCCGCTGGCCAGCAGTTGATTTGTGATGTCCTGCAGTTCCGCGCCGGGCAGCAGCGACTTTTCAAACAGTGCACTGCCGCCGCCGGAAAGCAGGAACAGCACCGTATCCTCCGCCGTCAGGCCGTGGACAAGCTCCAATGCCTTTTCCGTGGCCGCAAAGCTGTTTTCGTCCGGCACCGGGTGGCCCGCTTCATAACATTTTACTCCCGGGATTTCACCTTTCACATGGCCGTACTTGGTCACGACCACGCCGCCGTCCACATGGCCCAGAGCTTCCACGGCGGCATGGGCCATCTGCCACGCAGCCTTGCCTGCTGCCACCAGCAGCACTTTGCCGCCCTGCGGCGCAAAGGCTTTCAGGGCGCGGCGCACGGCCTCGTCCGGCAGAACGGCATTCAAGCTGGAATGAATGATGGCATCCGCATCCTTTCGCAGCGTCATGTTCATGAAACAGACCTCCTTGTGGGGGTTGATTTTGCAGCAGGCCGGTCTTGGTCAGGGGCAAAGCCCTGTCCGGCCGGGCCGTCCGGGGTTATTATACAGCAAAACCGGCGTTTCGGAAACACTTTCGGCATCGGTATTCATTGCAGTTTTCTCTTCAGCGGCCGATCCGGATTCCGGTCAGATGCTCGTAATACTGGGCAATGGCGCTGTGGTCAGTCTGCCCTTTCTCGTGGTTGTGCAGCCACTGAAAAATCTCCTGCACCTCGGCGGTCATGGGCACCGGTGCGCCAACGGCGTGGGCGCAGTCCAGCACATTGTTCAGATCCTTAATGTGCAGGTCGATCTTGAAGCCGGGCTTGTCGTTGCCCTTGATCATCATGGGAGCCTTGGCGTTCATGACCGTGGAACCGGCCAGACCACCATTGATGGCCTGAAAGACCAGTTCGGGGTCTACGCCCGCCTTCTGGGCAAGCGTCAGAGCCTCGGCCAGAGCCTGAATGTTGCAGGCCACAATGATCTGGTTGGCCAGCTTGGTGGTGTTGCCCGCGCCGACTTCTCCGCAGCGGACGGCGGAAGCACCCATGGCATCCAGAACAGACTTATAGGCATCGAAGATCTCCTGCCTGCCGCCGACCATGAAGCTCAGCGTACCGTCAATGGCCTTGGGCTCACCGCCGGAAACCGGAGCATCCAGCATTTCCACGCCCTTCTTCTGCAATTCGTCATAGATTTCCCTGGACGCCACCGGGTTGATGGACGAGCAGTCGATGAAGACCGCACCCGGCTTCATATGCGCCGCTACGCCATCCTCGCTCAGCATCACTTCCCTGACCTGCGGGGAGTTCGGCAGCATGGTGATGACCACATCACACTGTTCGCCAATTTCCTGCTGGGTAGCGGCGGTGGCACCAGCGGCCACCAGCTCCTGCACGGAGGCTTGACTGCGGTTGTTCACCAGCAGGTCGTTGTAACCTGCCTTGAGCAGATTTTTTGCCATAGGTTTGCCCATGATGCCCAGACCGATAAAACCGATTTTCATAACTGTCCCCTCCATAAATCCTGTTTTGTATCGTTTTGCCCCATCAGGTGGTGGGTGCCGGATCAAAAATGCACACGCACAGCGTTTACTTCATAGTATCACAACCCGGCAAAATCCGCCACCCGACCCATTGTTTCGATGGCGGCTTGCAGTTCTGCATCAGCTGCGGTACGCTGTTTCTGGATGCTTTGCGCAAAAAAGTGGAGCCTGCATTCCACAGGCTCCACCCGGAATCGACACTCCTATTCACCGAATAGAATCAGGAACATCCGCTTGAAACACTCAGCAGCTGTAACAAAGGCCAGCTGATCCGCAGCGCACCAGCCGATGTGCTGGAACCGTCCTAAACGAGCGTCATCTTAATTTACTTTTTTCTGTTTTGCACTGCATCCGTGATCTCTGTATCAATGACGGTATGCCCTTTTGTGATCTGATACTTCACTGCCGGCAGACGCACATTCGGAAAATACAGGCTGGTGTTGGGGTCGCACTTGATAAGCACGCCTTCACCGGAAGCGCTGGACACCTTGCAGCACAGTGTATCGCAATGGGCTTCGGCGCTGTGGCTTTCCACCTGTTCGTCATAACCCGGTGCAAAATTCGGCACCGCAAAGCCGGTGTCATAGGCTTCACAGTCAAATGCGCTGTCCACCTCATGGTGGCGGTGGTGGCCGGCGGCGGTCGGGGTGATGGTAGTGGTCACCTCAATGCCAGGGAATGGCGACCATTTCGTGATGACCGCCCCCTTTTCAATTTTCCAGCTTTCGGAGGCCCGGCGCACGAACACATTCCGGTCGATGACAAAGGCCAGCATACTGTCCGGTGCGGCCTGCTCCATCACCTCGCGACTGCGGGAAGCGCAGAAGCCGAACCGGGTGTCGTAGGCAAATTTTGCATACTTTTCCGGGAACTGGCCATGGCCGGGCACCTGATTCACGCCTGCCGGGTAGGCCGTCACCCGCCCGGCCCTGCGCTGCACCAGCATGTTGGCAAAGGGCATGGGCTTCAGATTGTCCAGTGCCGGCAGCGGAGCGGCTTCCGCCTTCCAGAACGGATGTTCCTCCGGCAAAGCCAGCAGCAGAAAGCTCTTCATGCTCCAATAAGGGCTGCCCGGAGCATTATAGTTTTCCGCCATGTACATCTGCGGGTAGCAGTAGCCGATGGTCAGGATGCCGTCACGGTCAAAAATGTTCTGCTGCAGCCACCATTGGAAATTGCGCACGATGATGCCCTTCATCACTGGCAGGGGCAGAGGTTCCAGCCCGGCCCAGATGCAGGCCGACCAGAAGCAGTTCTGTGCAAAACGGTAGGTCAGGCTGCGGCCAAAAGGCAGGGCCGCACCGTTTGCATCAAACCAGTAGATGAACTGCTGACTGAACAATTCCGCCCGGTGACGGTAAAGCGCGGCCCGCTGCGGGTCGGTGTCCCCTGCCAGCCTGGAGTACAGCAGGCCGTAATACTGGATGGCCCACGGGATATAGTAATCCTTCTGGATCTGGTTGCCATCGGTGGACCAGCCGTCGCCGCTGTAATAACTGTCGATCTTGGTCAGACTGTCTTCCAGCAGTTCCGGACTGTAAGGCATCTGCACGCTCTTCAGCGCCAGGCAGACCAGAATGCGGAAGAAATGCCAGTTGCAGTCCGGCACGGTGTTGTATTCGTTGATCTGACCGAGCCATGTCGCCAGCTGCTTCTTTTCCGTGTCAGACAGCGGCTCCCACACCTTCTGTGGGGTTGTCAGAATGCCCCAGGCAATGGCCGCCATTTCCACAAAGCACTGGTCGTGATTTTTGCAGATGCCCCAGTATTCCGGGTTTTCCGGGTCGGAACCGGCAGCAAGGCCCTTGCGATAAATGGCTTCAAACTCCGGGTCAGAACCGCCGCCCGCCCAGAAGGGCACCAGTGCCCACAGCGGGCGGCTGAATGCTTCCAGTTCGATGGTACTCTGCTTGTATTTGGCACCGGTCTCACCCAGATGCAGCCGGGCACAGCCTGCGGAATAATAGGGCTTGAGCGGGTTCAGAAATTTGTACATCAATGCAGTAAAATCTGCTTTTGTCTGCAAGTTCATATTGGCTTTCTCCTCCTCTGCGGCTCACACTTTTGTGCGGAGCAGCTCAAACGTTCCCCCTGCTTTCACAGCGCCGCTGCCTGCGGGCAGAAAAAAACTGTCGCCCTTTTTGCACGGAACAGTTTCCGCGCCGCAGGTCAGGGTTCCCGCACCCTCGGTGATGAGCAGCGAAACAAAGGAGCTGTTGTCCACAGCTTCCTGATAGGCATTGCTGAATTTATCCACCGTAAAGTATTCACACTGAGCCAGATGGCCATGGAAATCCTGCGGCTGGGGCGGCTCCCGCCGGGTCACATCCAGCGCTTTGTCCACATGCAGGGCGCGGGGCTTGTCGTCGGCCCCCTTGCGGCCATAGTCGTAAACGCGGTAGGTGACGTTGGAGTTCTGCTGCACTTCGGCCACCACGATGCCCTTGCAGATGGCGTGCAGAGTGCCGGAAGGGATGAAAAAGCAGTCGCCCTTTTCCACCGGCACTGCATTCAGCACATCCGTCAGGGTGTTATCCGCAATGCGGCGGGCAAATTCTTCCCGGCTGATCTCATGGTCAAAGCCATAGTACAGCATTGCACCCGGTTCGGCTTCCAGCACATACCACATCTCGGTCTTGCCGTACTGATGCTCGTGCTCCTGCGCGTAGGCATTGGAAGGATGCACCTGAATGGACAGGTTGTTTTTGGCATCGATGAACTTGGTCAGGATGGGAAACTGCTCAAACTTTTCGCAGTCGGTGCCAAGGCAGCCGGGGTGTGCATCGATGTACTGCTGCAAAGTCGTGCCGTCCGGCAGATAGCTGGGGCCGTCCGGGTGGCAGGACAGCACCCACGCTTCGGCCAGCGGGTTCAGATCACTCTTTACGTCATACTCAGTGCGGAGTTTTTCCCCGCCCCAGAGATAGTCCTTGCAGGACGGGATCAATTTCAGGATCGACATGTCAAAAAACCTCCCGATAGATAAAGTTTGCAAAGTCTGCATGGCTCGTGTGAGCGTCCATATCCTGTGCACAGATGCCCACCATGGCACCGGTAAAGGCGCAGCGCTTGCGGCGGTGGTTGATGTAGTCATCGCTCAGGTGGTCGGCAGGCTGCACACCGCCCAGCGGAGCCCAGCCGGCGCTTTCAGTCTTGTAGAAGAACCTTGCCTCAGCGTGGTCTACCTCTGCCCGCAGGGAAATTTCTCCCTCCGGCAGGCAGACAGCCTCACTGCCGTAGGCAAAATCCTTGAAGTCGCACTGCATCACCCGCAGCGTGCGGCAGTTCTGCACTTCGTCCCATGTGGCGTAGGCGTAGATCCAGTTGCAGGTGTCGTAGTACAAAATCAGGCCCGCCACCTGCTGGAAATTCTGCGGTGCAAAGTCCAGCGTGGTTTCTGCCGTGAAATGGAAGCGCTCCCACCGCCGGGCAAACAGGGTCTGCCGGTGATGGCTGGAAAGGGTCTGCCCGCCGTACAGCCGCAGCCAGCCGGGCCGGGCAGTCAGGCTGTAATCCTGCTCCGGTTCCAGCGGCACCCGCAGGATCTTGAAGCTGACCGGCAGGGGTTTCTCCGGGGCAAACTCTACCATTTCGCTGTGGTCGGTGCACACCGGGGTCAAAGCGTCTACTTCCACATCCACCGAGAGTTCCGGGTGGTGGGTGCCGTTTGCAAGGCGCGGCCATCCGTCCACCCACTCAATTTTCTGCAAGGCCGTCTCCCGGCCTAGCGTGCAGTTTCCTCGTTCGGTCAGCGGGCGGGCGCAGATTTGGGTGACGTACCAGTCCCCGCCCTTGCGCAGAAAGCAGCAGTGGCCGCTCTTCTGCAAAGGGTTGGAAGGGTCGTCTTTCGTGGTCATCAGCGGCATATAGGGTGAATCCTCCCACGGGCCGTCCAGACTTTTTGCCCTTGCCACCGTGGCCGCGTGGCTGTAGCCGGTGCCGCCCGCCGCACAGAGCAGATAATACCAGCCGTCCTTTTTCAGGATCTGCGGACCCTCGCACACACCCAGTGCCGTACCCTTGTAAAAGTGCTTGCGCTGGCCGATCAGCCTGCGCTGTTTTGCGTCAAACTCCTGAATCACCGTGCCCGCGAAGCCGGGGTTTTCCAGCCTCCAGTCAAACAGCATATTCAGGAAGTAATGCCGCCCGTCATCGTCGTGAAAGAGCGCCGGGTCAAAGCCGCTGGCCGTGACGAAGGTCGGCTCGCTCCACGGGCCGGTGATGGCCGGGGCCGTGATGACATAGTTCAGCGTGTCCTTGAAGGCCGTAGAGCTCTTCACGTCGGTGTACACCAGCCAGAACAGCCCATCCGCATAGGAGAGGTGGGGTGCCCACAGGCTGCCGGAGTTGTAATTGCCCTCCAAACGGCTGGGTACCTGTTCGGCATTCTGCAGGGGTGCGGCCGCCCACTCCCAGTGCACAAGGTCGGTGGAGTGGTAGATGTCAATGCCCGGCCACCACTCAAAGGTGGAAATGGCGATGTAGTAGTCACTGCCCACCTGCAAAGCACTGGCATCCGGGTGGAAACCCGGCAGGATGGGGTTTGGGATCGTCTGACGCATAAAAGCGGCTCCTTTCCAGCAAAGAAGGGGGCATCCGTACCAGTGGATGCCCCCTTCTTCTTTATGATGAGATCTCCGAAAATGTCGTTAGACCAGGCCGATGAACACAGTGATGAAGCCAAAGGCGATCAGGCCGAGCATAATCCAGTTGGGGCTGACCTTCTTGCGCAGAGCCTTGAAGCAGACCAGAACCAGGATCAGCGGGATGAGGCCCTTGCAGATGCTGTCCAGGATGTCCTGCAGGACGAACGGGTTGGAAGAACCAGCCATCTCAACGGACAGAGTGGTCTTGAAGGAAACCATGCTGTAAGTCATGCAGCCGATCATCATCAGGCCGACGATGGACGCCGCTTTTGTGATGCATTCCAGCAGGCCGCTCTTCTGAGCTTCCAGCACAAAGGTGCTGCCCAGACGGTAGCCATACACCATGCCGAAGTAACGGATGAGGTAGTTGGGGATGTTGTACAGCAGCAGGTACAGGATGGGGCCGAGGACGTTGCCGTTCAGAGCCAGACCGATGACCAGCGAGGTGATGATGACGCGCAGAGTGGAGTAGAAGAAGGTATCACCGATGCCGGCGAAGGGGCCCATCAGGCCGCACTTGATGCCGTTGATGGTGTTGGTATCAAAATCCGGGTTTTCGGCGTTCTCCTTTTCCATGGAGACGGCCAGACCCATGATGAAGGGGGCCAGAGCCTGGGTGGTGTTGAAGAACATGGACTCACGCTTGAGGGCTTCCATGTACTTGTCGTGGTCGTCCTTGTAGATCATCTTCAGGGTGGGAGCCAGCGTCCAGCCGAAGCCGATGCCCTGCATACGGGTGTGGCTCATGCAGCCCAGCAGCTGGAACTGACGCCAGAAGATGCTCTTGAAGACTTTTTTCTCATCCAGCTGGACCTTTGCGGTATTCTGCATTTCGTTAGTCATTGAAGAAGTCCTCCGTTTCCGAAACAGGCTGCACACCGGATGCTTTCAGCTCACGCATTTCCTGGATGTGCTTGTAATCGTTCAGGCAGATGTACACGGCAATTGCCACACCCACGATGGCCACGGGCACGGTGCCCAGACCCAGGTAAGCGGCTGCGATGAAGCCGATGAAGAAGAAGGGGGCAATGTCGGTCTTCCACATGGTCTTGAGCAGGATGGCGAAGCCCAGAGCAGGCAGGACGTTGCCGGCAGTCTTGAGGGCGGTGAGGACGATCTCGGGGATGCTGTTGACCACAGCGCTGATGGCGTTGCTGCCCAGCAGCACAGCCAGGAATGCGATGACAGCGAAGATGGTGGGGTACATCAGGGTCAGGATGACGTTCAGACGCAGAGCCTGTTCGGGCTTATCCTCGTCCAGCAGGCGGTCATAACGCTGTACCATGGTGGTGCAGAACAGCTTGAACACCTGATATGCGTAGGTTGCCAGCAGGCTGATGGGCACTGCCAGAGCAATGGCCACGCTGGCGGCCTCGCTGGGCTCGCTGCTGATGTTGTTGATCATTGCAAAGGCGGTTGCCAGCACACTGCCGACAGCCAGGTCAGCGGGCAGCGAACCACCGATGGTAATGGTGCCCAGGAAGATCAGTTCCAGCTGTGCGCCGATCGCAACGCCCAGCGGCAGGTTGCCCAGCACAAGACCGACCATTGCACCGCAGCAGATCGGGCGCTCCAGCAGCGCCTGGCCCCAGCAATGGTCACTGAATTTGGCAATGAACATGACCAATGCCACTAACAAAGCTTTGACCACCATAATTATTCTCCTTTTCTTGCCTGTTTGATGAGTTCGTACACATCCTGCGGCGTGTTGTCCGGCACCACCTGATACTGGCACTTCACGCCGGTCTTCTGGATGCGGGCAAAATCGTCCAGATCACTGGGGGTGGCGTACACCGTATCGGTGATCTTGATGCGCTCTTTCAGGTCATCGCCCAGATGGCCGTAGTTGCTGATGTTCACCAGCGGTACACTGGGCACAGCCTCCACGATGCGGCGGGCATCGGTGGGGTTGTTCACCACGATGAAGATGCGCAGCCGCTCTGCGCGGGGGTCGTTCAGTACTTTGATGGAGTCCTCCACGGACAGCACCGAGCACTTTGCGGTAGCCGGGCAGGCCATCTTCAAAGCAGCTACCTGCACCTCGTTTTTCACGATGGTGTCGTTGGCCACGATGATGCGGTTCGCCTGCAGGTGTTTGGTCCACAGCAGCGCAACCTGGCCGTGGATCAGACGATTGTCGATTCGCATTAAAGCGATCATAACAGTTCTCCTCCTTTTCTATTTACAATTACTGGCCGCTTACCAGTAAGGGTTCCATTGTTTTTTCAGCCGGACAAGGGCTTCCAGATAGAAATAATCGCCCCAGAGGTTTTGTGTGTCGATGCCCATGCCGCGGGGGTAGTTGTACACGCCGTGCAGCAGCAGACCGTCCTGCCCGGGCTTTGTCAGGTAGTTTTCCCGCAGGGAGCGCATCATCAGCGCTACTGCGTTCTGCCAGGGCTTTCGGAGCGGGTCATCTGCCTCCATGTATTTCAGCTGTTCCAGCAGGCCGCACACTGCACAGCTTACGGCGCTGGTGTCACGGCTCTGGCCGTCCTCCGGTTTGAAGATCAGGTCCCAGTAGCAGACGTGATCTTCCGGCAGACGGTTCAGGAAATAAATCGAAGTTTTCTGTGCAATATCCAGCAGATCCGGGTCATCCATGTGGCGGGCGTTCAGTGCAAAGCCATCCATGGCCCATGCCTGCCCCCTCGCCCAGCAGCTGGTGTCGCTGTAGCCCTGATGGGTGGTGCCCCGCAGGGGCTTTCCTGTGTGCACATCCATGAAGTAAGTGTGGAAGGTGGAGGCGTCCGGCCGCACCAGATACTGCATGGCGTGATGCAGGTGGTCTTTGGCGGCATCGGCATACCACTGCACGCCGGTCTCTTCCGTGGCCCAGAACAGCAGCGGCAGGTTCAGGTTGCAGTCGATGATCATGCGGCCCTGCTTGGCCGGGTCATCCAGCGCGCCCCACGCCTGCACGATGCCGGCAGTGCGGTTGTAGCGCTCATAGAGCAGGTCTGCTGCCCACAGCGCGGAGCTGCGGGCCTCGGCATTCTTTGTCAGCTTCCAGGCTGCCACGCAGCTCAGGCTGTACAGGAAGCCCAGATCGTGGGTATTGGTCTTCACTTTCTGTTCCAGCCGGGTGCGGAATTTCGGCAGCAGGCCTTCGGCCACTTTGCGGTATTCGTTATCCCCGGTGGCTTCGTATGCCAGCCAGAGCATTCCCACCCAGAAGCCTTCGGTCCAGTCCACTTTCTCTACCGGCGGGTAGATGCCGTCCACCGCAGCAGCCGCCGGGAAAGTTTCCGTGAACCGGGGCATCATGGCGTCCAGCCGGTCCAGCACTTCCCGCAGGGCACCGTTCAGCCACGCATCGTTCAGCGGCGTTGTTGGTGCGGTATAGCGGGCATCCAGTGGTTCTCTTGCAATATCGTTCATCAGAAAAAGTCCTCTGCACTGTCTGCCTGAGCGCCTTCCAGCTTGGGCAGCACCATGGTGAACTGGCGGCTGTCCTCAATGGCCTGAGCGAAGCTCTCGGCGGTGTAGCCCTCTTCCATGTTGATGAGCAGGTCGGTCACCAGCGAAAGATTCATGCCGGTGCCGATGAGCACGTTGGACTCATTCTGCAGACCAAAGCTTGCGTTATAGACACTGCCGCAGAACAGATCGGAGACGATCAGGAACTGGTTGTCCGGTTCTGCCTGCACCCGGGTGCGGATGGGCTGGATGATGTCTTTTTCCACATCGCCGCCGGGCATCAGCCCGTAGTAGGAAAGGTTTTCGTTCTCACCGGCGATCATCTGTGCGGAATAGGCCATGCCCTCGCTCAGCTTGCCGTGGGAGATCAGAATCAACTTGGTCATCTGTGATTCCTCCTTGTGTTCTCTGTGGTTAAAGGATATCGCATTTTCTTCCGTTCGGAAAGACAGTTTTTTTGGAACACTGCGGTGTTTTTTTAGGTGTTTTTTCTGCAGTCAAAATTTTGCCGCAAATGAAAAAGCCCGCCTGTTTTGCGCGCACAGACGAGCTTTTTCATTTTAGAGACTGGTCGAAGAAAAAGAGACAAGGCAATTATGGGGGTTCTGAACAAATGGAAACTCTGAAGGGTAAAAAACTCCGACCTTATAAAACTTCCAACCGGCTGCTGTTTGCAGATTCAGCAGCGGCAGATGTAGTAGGGGCTCATTTTTTCTTTGAGAAAATCGGACAGGGCAGCGGCTTCTGTTTCCTGCATGTCCTGCTTGCGGACGATGGCCGCCGCCTTGCGGGTGAAGTAAAGATAGAAGTATTCGCCGGTCTCCGCCACGCGGATCAGCTTATCGTAGGGGATCTCACTGGTCTGGTCGATGCCCTGCGCGGAGATGCGCACAGCCTTTTTGCCAAAGTGCAGCACCTGCCAGCGGTCAAACTGCTGCAGGGTGTCGTGATCGGTGTTCATGCGGTACTGCAGTTCCAGCTCAAAGCGCTGAATGGCGAACAGCAGAGCAAGACTGCCCGCAAACACCGCAGCCACCACACTCGCTGCCGGGTGAAGTGCATTGCGCACCAGCAGCGTGATGATGACCGCCAGCGCCAGCCGCCCGGCCAGCGTGCTGACCGTGCGGATCTTGTAAGCATTTTCCAGCAGATAACGTTTATAGTCCCGCTTTTCCATGCGGGTGGAAACGGTGATCTCGTTTTTCTTTACCATGACCATACATCTCCTCCTCAAAGTTCATGCCCAAAGACCTGTACCTGGGTCAGTGCTGGGAAAGGCGAAGGATCATCCGCCTTTTTCAGTTCATCCAGCACAAGGCCTCTGATGGTCACTCCGTGCAGGTCGAACCGCTGGCCCTCCGCCGTCTTTTCCAGCGGCAGAACCATCTCGGTTCCATCCGAAAGGGTCAGCCGGGCGCTGGTCCACCATGCATCATGAGGGAAATCTGCCCGGGTGGTCAGCACCAGCGTTTCGGCGCAGACCGGGCGGCCAAAGTCCAGCTGCCAGCAGGCATCCTCCCGTTTGTTGATTCCCCAGCTCTCAAACGGATAGCGGCCATGGCACCATGGATAGATCACGCCGTCAATGGCGTTGCGGGCTGCGAACACGGATTCGCCGCGGGTTTCTACGTTGGCCCATGCATGAGGGTAGCAGCTCTCATTGCCGTGGCAGTCGTAGACATTTTTCGCCAGATTGCGCGGCATGGCAATTTCTTTTGCCGTGGCCGAACGGGCGGTCAGGTAGTGCCGCTCTCCCACAAAAGCGCGCAGATTGTAACTGATGCGGCCTTCCTCAAAGGGAATGGCCCAGTGGAACGGGGTCCCGTTCAGGTACACCAGTTCTTCGCCCAGCGTATCTTCCAGGCAGATGATATAATACCCTGCCTGCGGGACGGTGAGTTCCACGGCATCTCCCGGCTGGTATTCTGCATCATACAGCAGGACGCTTTCGCCTTGCGCCAGCACCTCACCGGCTTCATTTACGATTTTTAATGCTGCATGTTCCATTCCGGGGTTCCTCCTGTCCGTTTTCTCTGTATACAGGATACACGATTCGCCCGCCGGAGGAAAGGGATTTTTTTGAGATGTTCCTGCCCTTTTTTTGGACGTTTTTCGTACAGAGGCTCTGCGGTTTGCTTTCGTTTTTCCGTTATGTTATAGTAAATACAGCTGCAAAGAAAGGGGAAAAACGCCGTGAGCAGTCACCTGAAAACCAAGATCATCGTGGGTGCGCTGGGCCTTGCCATGCTGCCCATGATCGTGCTGACCTGGTTCACCTATCAGGTCTTTGATACACGCTGCACCCAGCTGCTGGATGCCCAGTATGAGCAGGCCGTGGAGTTCGCGGGGCGGGACTTGCGGCTGCTGGGCGGTGTGGGCGGTTATCGGCTCACCGAGGAAAAACTGGCGCAGGTATTTGATTCCATCGAGCTGTTCGATAATGGCATCCTGCGCGTGATCGACAGCGACGGCACGACATTGTACCACCGCTCGGAGAATGACAGCTGGATCGACCAGAGCATTGCAGCCCATCTGGACAAGCTGCATTTTGAAACCACTTTGGAGGACACCGGCTGGACGGTCTTCTTTGATGTGGACAAAGTAAAAGCCCAGTCCGAGCTGTACGTCCTGCGCGGGATGCTGGTGCTGGTCATCATGCTGTGCGCCATTGCAGTGGTGTGGGGCGCTTCCAAGCTGTCCAACGGCATCACCCGCCCCCTTTCCGACATGATGGAGCAGATGGAGCGGATGGAACGCGGCGAACTGAAAGTAAACATTGCGGTGGACAGTGATGACGAGATCGGCGTGTTGGCCAAAAAGTTCAACACCATGTCCCGCAGCCTGCAAAGCTACATCGACCGCTATTATGTGGCCCGCATGAAGCAGGGCGAAGCGGAGCTGAAAGCCCTGAAAGCGCAGATCAGCCCCCACTACCTGAACAACACACTGGAGGTCATCCGGATGCAGGCTGTGAGCGAGGATGCCCCTGTAGCCGCCCACATGATCGAACTGCTGGGCCAGCAGATGCAATACGCCATCAGCGATGCCACCGTCATCTCCCTGCACGGAGAACTGGACCTTGTGCGCAGCTATGTTGCTCTGCTGAACTTCCGCTACAACAATAAAATTCAGCTGGACATTCAGGAGAAGAACTTCGGCGGCTTTGAGATCCCCAAGCTCAGCTTACAGCCGCTGGTGGAAAACAGCTATAAGCATGGCCTTAAGACGAAGCCCGGCATGGGGCTTGTGCAGATCACCGTGGAAGCGGTGGACAATGATCTGGAAATCACGGTGCTGGACAACGGCACGGGCATGAGCCCGGCAGCTCTGACTGCTTTGCAGAAGCAATTACAGGGCACCGCAAAGCCCCGGCCGGAAAATCAGACCGGCGGTGTGGGCCTGAAAAATGTCCATGACCGACTGAAAAGCCTGTACGGTGAGGGCTACGGCCTGACCGTCAGCAGCTGGCCCGGCATCGGCACCGCTGTCTGCCTGAAATTGCCCAAACGCATCAAGGAGGAAACCGAGCATGTGGAATTTGATTCTGGCCGATGATGAGCCCATCATCGTGCACGGCCTGCAAAAGATCATCAACTGGGAGCAGCTGGGCATCCACATCCTTGCCACCTGCAACGATGGTGCCAGTGCGCTGGAACTGCTCATCCAGCACAAGCCCGACCTTGCCATCCTGGACATCAACATGCCCGGCAAGACCGGCCTGGAAATTCTGGAAGGGCTGCACGCCGCTCATGTGGACACCAAGGTCATTTTCATCAGCGGCTACCGACAGTTCGAGTACGCATTGGGTGCCATGCAGCTGGGCGCAGTGAACCTTCTGCTCAAACCCGTGAACCGGGACGACCTGCTGGCCAGTGTGCGCAAATGCCTGCCCATCCCGGACATCCAGCCCGAGATCGATGTAAAAGACCTGCCCATCATCCCGCCCAGCACCGAAACGCTGAGCACCTATCTGCCGGTGCTCTACGCTGTGACGTCACCAATTCCGTCCAGCTCTGTAGAGCGGCGGCTGATGGACTTTGCCGTATCCAACGAAATTGAAGCGTGGCGGCAGGCAGAGCACATTGACGTGCAGGTCTACGACACCACCGCGCCGGTCTGCCTGCTGTTCAAAAACTGCACTGCGGACCAGCTTGCCCCGCAGCTGTCTGCATTGGCAGAGCAGATCAAAACGCGCACCGGAAATCAGCTGCTGTTCCTCATCGGTGCGCAGGCTTCCGATGTAACACAGGTGCCGGACCGCGTTGGTGAACTGGCCAACCGGAAAGGCCTGTTTTACTTTGACGGCTGGCTGAACGGGCCGGTGCTTTCGCTGGACAAACCGCTGTACAAAGCTGAAAGCTCTATCGACCAGCTGCGTGCACAGCGGGAAAAAGTTCTGGATGCCTGCCTACAGTTGAATCCGGCACGGTTCCAGACCGAATACGCGGCCTACTGTGCTTCTGCCTGTGCCGTCTGCAATGGCAACGTGCAGGAGGCACAGATGCGCCTGCTGACCCTTTACAGCAGCATCATCCAGCAGGTGGAAAATTACGGCAAGGACGAACACCATACCGATACCGCCCCGCTGCTGGCACAGGCTTCCGCCTGCAAGACCTACGGACAGCTCGTTCAGCTGACCGAAAGCCATCTGAAGCTGTTCCTCTGCGCCGCACGGGAAAAATACAGCAGCAGTGATAAAACGGATGCCCTGCGGGCGCTGAACTACATCAATGAGCATTATTCGGAACCGCTGACTCTGGACACCATGGCAAGCCACTTCCATATGAACTCCAGCTACTTCAGCAGCTACTTCAAAAAGAACACCGGCAAAAACTTCAAGGAATATCTCATCTCGGTGCGGCTCCAGCACGCCTTGCAGCTGCTGGTGTCCACCGATATGCACAACTATGAAATAGCGGACGCCGTTGGTTTCAACGACATCCGCAGTTTCACCGATCAGTTCCAAAAGGCCTACAGCAAAACGCCGCAAGCCTACCGCAAGGAGTTACGGCAGTAGATCTTCATATCCGCACAGTTTGCAGATCGTTTTTGCCACGCCGTCCTCTGTGTTGGCGGACGCATGCAGCGGGATCTGCTCCAATACCGATGGAAAAGCGTTGCTCATGGCATAGCCGTGGGTGACGCTTTTCAGCATTCCAAGATCATTTTCGCCGTCACCAAAGGCAGCGGCTTCCTCCGGGCGGATACCGCACTGCTGCAGGATCTTTTGCAGAGCAGTGCCCTTGTTGAGCCAGTCCGGCACCACCTCCACCCAGCAGGGTGTTACCAGCAGCGCACTGCACCGGGCAGGCAGCTTTGTCCGCAGTTCCGGCAGCAGCTGCTGCAGTTTCAGGGACGAGTGCAGATAGGCCACTTTCTGCACCGGCCCGGCAGTTTCCGGGTAATGGGGCGCTTCCAGTTCAATGTTCCCGCCAAAGAGATGCTCCACATTGTCCTCGATGGCAAGGCCGTGTTGTTTCAGGTAGTCCAACCGCCGCTGCTCAAATCCGGGCTGTGCATAGCGGAACCGTCCGTTCCGGGTGTAGCAGAGCGCTTCCAGATCGTATTCGTCAGCCAGTTTCAGAAAGTCATCCACATTTTCCGGTGCAAAGCCCGGCGTGCGCTGCTCCTGTCCATTGCTGCAGTTTACGATCAGCGCACCATTCAGCGCAATGTAAAAGTTCTGCGCAAACATATCTGTGTGCAATGCTTCCCGGATTGCAATGAAGTGCGGCAGGTCCCGCCCGGTGGCCAGCACCACCCGGATACCGTCCTGCTGTGCCCGCAGAAGCACTTTTTGCGTCAGCGCAGACACTTCACTGTTTTCATTCAAAAGCGTCCCGTCCAGATCGGCGGCGATCAATTTGATGGACATTCCCGTTCCTCCCGTATGCTTTCCTTTGTTTCAATATACAAAGAGCACCTGCGGCGGACAAGAGCATTTCTTTGGTGGTTGCGGAAGTTCCTTTGGATGGTTCCGTTTTACTCCTTTCAGCATGTTTTCAAACAACACAAGTCATGCTTTCGCCGTTTTTGCATTATAAAACCTGTATGCTGCAAGCACCTCCGCGATTCCGTCATTGTTATGATCGGCGGTATGGTTTGGCAAGCGTTTCTTCAGCGGCTCCGGTGCGTTGCCCATCAAGAATTGGGAATCCCGTTCAATTTTCATTCGCTGCGCCATACACACGCAACGACACTGATTGAAAACGGGGTCACGGCAAAGGCCGTTCAGGCCCGTCTGGGTCATGCTGATATTTCAACGACTTTGAACACATATACCCCCAACACCGACACGCAAGAGGACGCAGCAGTCAATATTTTTGAAACCGCCGTCAAACACGCATAAAAGCAAAAAGAACCCGCCTTCATTTCAACGTCAAATTGAAGTGAAGGCGGGTTCTTTGTTGAAGTGACACCAAATTGTCACCAAATCACATTTTCAGAAGACTCACGCATCAAATCGTGAATTGCGATGGCAGGG